>NZ_JAQEHX010000010.1:0-105138 GCF_027666085.1 Sanguibacteroides sp. AM78-02pH3A
GTGCGATCCTCCGCGATCTCCTTGATCAGGTGACGGATCTCCACGATCTGGTTCGGGTCCAAACCGTTCGTCGGCTCGTCCAAAACAACGAACTCGGGGTTGTGGATGATCGCCTGCGCTATACCCACCCGCTGTTGATAACCGCCAGAGAGGTTACGGATCAAACGCTTGCTGAAATGACTGATACCGCACTTGCCCATAACCGCCTTCACGGCCGTCGATATCTCGCTGTCCGGGACGTGACGCAAGCCAGCGCAATACTCCAGGTACTCCGTCACCGTCAAATCCGGGTGCAAGGGCGGCGTCTGGGGCAAAAAGCCGATATGCCGTTTCGCCTCTACAGGGTTCTCCCGGATACTCACGCCCTTGATGTAAACATCTCCTTCCGTCGGTCTCAACACGCCACACATGATATTCATCGTGGTCGACTTGCCCGCCCCGTTGGAGCCGAGCAAACCGTAAATTCCGTTCCGGGTAATCTCGAAATTGATATCCCGGATCGCCCACTGGATCGTGTAACGATGAGATAGATTTTCAATTTTTACGATCGATTCTTCCATACAATAGATTTACTTTATATTAGTGATTAATATTTTATTATCTTTTATAAATCAACACTTTAATACGTCAATTATTATTTCTTATCCAACATCTTCCGTATCTTGTACAACATGTACTCGTAATGCAATTTCGTATCACCGGAACTTTTCTGAACGGCAGTTTTCAACAAATCCTGAACTTTAAACAACATGTTGAAATAATGATCCACCGGGATATAATCACTCGGCATAACCACGTTCATGTTCGGGTAAAAACCGCTTTGTTCCTCAACGGCCTTTCCGTCGACACGCACCTGATTGCGGTACTCGTCCATTAATCGGTTTGCCGTTTTCATGTCTATAACGGGGAATACCGCTTTATATGAATCCACCAAACCTTTTTTGGGAACGAAATTCCCGGCATTGGTCGCTACCGTCGAGGAGGCGACAACGCTTCCCAAGAACTCCCGTTGCAAGGCCATCTCGTGCTTCTCTAACGGACGGTTTTTTATCGTGCCTTCCCAAACCGCTTTATAGATATCGTCGACATACTCCTCCACGGGATAACCGCTACCTTTTTCGGCTCCCAACGCCACGTACTTCAAACGGAAGGTCAACGTACCGAAAATAAAACCACGGATACGGTCGATATAAGAGTTGCCGATCTCGAGTTGTCGCAGGACGGCCTCGTTCTCCAACCAGGAAAGATCTTTCGCCAGGTCGACCATCGCTTTCAAAGTAGCTTTCTGCGTGGTTTTCGGAACCGCGGTGTAACTCGTCAGATCTTCATCGTCAAACGCCTCGCGTTGATAAAAACCGCCAAGGTTTATCGAAAGGTCGTTTACCCGTTTTTGTAATTGCCCGTATAACATGTTATACAAGATCGCGCGCTGGCGTTGATCAACGTCTCCTTCAGCGTACCATTCATAAAAATGACGAACGGAGAGTTTCAAATTATTAACGGCGTATTCGAGGGCCTTTAAATGATCGTCTCCCAAATCCCCGGCGAACGTCGTCGGGTCGTAATAGTAATAAGGCATTTTACCGAAACGACAATTGGGGTTGTCCCGGCCTTCCTTGATCCAACGGTCTAAGGTTTCAAATTCATCCTCCGGACGGGAAGCGTTAGCGATAGGACGGTACAACCAATTGATCACGTAATAGTCGTAATCGCCCAAACCTTTCGGAGTCATACGAACGCCTTTCTCCACGTCTCCCGGTTGGGCGATGTAATTACAAGGCACATCATCCATGATCGAGGGACTCAAACCGTGTTCCCGCGTGAATGAAGGGGAACGCAAAGAGTCTACCGGATAAGCACTCGAGGCCCCAGCGTTGTAGACTAAACCCAAGTTAATACCCGTTTCACGCGTGACATTCGCCCGGATAAGCTCCCCGATCTGTTCGTCGGAAAGCTGTTTCCGTCTCACTCCCGGGTCGGAAGCCATCGTCGTCACCTTGCGATCAAATTGTAAACCGGAGGCCAACCCGTCATAAAGGTAAAGAGACGCCTGCAAGATCTCTCCCGTACGAGGGTCGATCGTCATGGAACTTTGCATGTCCATCCATAGCGGGGCGTAACGAACCGTCGAATAACCGATGTTGTTGGCATTAAAATCCGGATCGTTCCTCGGGAAATCGACCACGCGTATCGCATTTTTGAATCCTATCTTCTCAAAAGCCGCATTCCAAGCCTCGATACCCTCTTTCACGGGTTTCTTCCAGGCCGGGGGCATCAACGTGTCCATGTAAAAAACGATCGGTTTCAGAGGTTCGACCAATTCTCCTCGCTGGTAAGCCACGCTATCGCTCGGCTCTAAACGCCAGCGTTTCGTGAAATACGTTCTTTCAAGGGGCTTTCGACCATCCGGAAACTGGGACACGCTTGTGAAAGAAACTCCCAAGCGGGGATCCGCCAAGCGGGGTTTCATCGGCTCCTCCGGTAACAATAACAACATCTTGTTAGTCGTAACGGAAACCTTAACATCGGCCGGTAACATCTTGAATGCACCGAACAAGTACATGTTTTCGATAAAACCCAACTCGCAAGTTACCGAGATATTATCTTTATAAGACCTGACCTCTTTCAAGAAAGAGGTCTCTTTCTTGTACTCGTGAACACGGGCGATATAACCGTAAAAAGAGTTAGCCGAGTAAGCGGCAAAAGGGGTCGTGTAAGGAGAGTATTCCATGAAAAGAGGGGTCATGTCAACCACGATAGCGCTACTATCCGGCGTGTAAGCCGCAACTTTGAAAGAAGCGTAAACGCCACCCGCATTGGACCGCTCTATCGCCTCGTCCAAGTTCTGGTCTCCGCCACGGTTCAAGGGCTTATCCAGGAGAGAAATCCGCGCCTGTAACGTCGAGTCCAAAAGAACGAAACGGAAGGGAAGCGAGTACCCCCCGAATTGACCGACGACTCCCTCTCCGTTATCGCTGATATCTTCGATAGAAGAGACCAGTAACATCTCTTTTCCCAGCAGATTCAGCGGATACTCGACGAGGACTTTGTCACCCACCTTGTGGATCGTCATCACCCCCCGGGAAGTTTGCACTTTTTTACCTTGAAAAAGTTGCCGGTAAGGGGTCAACGTTTCTCCCCTCTCCACTCTCTTCTTTTTCCGCGCCCAAGATTCCTGGCAAAAAAATCCCAGCAAAAAAGAAGTGATCAATATATATAGTATTCCTTTCATACGTGACATCATGAATTATTTCAACGCCTGTTCCAGTTTATAAAGTAGTAAACGGTAATGTTGACGGGTATCGGCAGAACCGGTATTGGATTTCGATTTAACCAGGGACTGTATCTTTTTCAACATGTCGAAATAGAGGTGATCAAGAGGCTCAACTACCGTATTCGAATTGACATTCACCCAGTAACCGAAACCCTGACGCTCTAAATGTTCCAAGCTCGTGCCCCGTTCAAGCGCAGGCACCTCCTTGCAAGCCTCGACACGCGGAAAGTCCGAATACATGCCCATCCACTCCGTAGATAACATTCCGTATTTTTCACGGTGAAACGTCTTCACCACTTCCGGGACATCCACGAGCCCGCTACCGGAAACGATCGAGAACGGGTCACCCGAGATTCCTTTCTTCGCCACGTCCGAGAACAACATGATATTGGCAAGCAATTTCATCTGGAGTTTCTTCTCCGACACCGAAAGGGTTTTACCCTGTCTCGTCGGTTTGAAAACGAACTCTTGAACGTCATTTAAAAATTCCCGGGGGGTGTAAGTATCCTTATTTTCATCTTTCACCGCCGTTAAAGTGACACTCCCCAACCGGCTCATTACCGCTCCGAAGATTTTGTCTTCCAGCTCGGACGAGATTTCGCTCCGCAACGGCCATTTAGATTGCAACTCTTTAGCGTCAAGCCAATCAAGATCACCGATCTGGCTCAACAAAAAGTGAAACGCACGGCGTTGTTTCTCTCTCGGAACCACGGAATAACTGGGGCGGGAATCTCCGTCATAACGCTCGTTCAAGTAAATACCGCCGATATTCAATAAAACGTGGTTCACGTACCGAACGTACTGGTAAATAATCTCGTTGTACATGTTCTCCCGGAACGCCAGGTCGGGATCGTCTTTTCCTACCCAGGCACTCATGTTCGAGAGCACGTGTTTCAAGTTTTTCACGCCGTAGGTCGCCGACTTTATAGCGTCGTCTCCCAAATCTTCCTCGATTGAGCTCGGGTCAAAACGTGAATATATCTGTTGTTTGCCGTAACGATAAACGGGATCGCCAGATTTCTCGCTGATCCACCGGTTCAACGTCGGAACTTCATCTCGAGCGCTCTTGACATCCAATAGAGGAGTGTATAACCAGGCGATAGCGTACAAGTCGTACAAGCCCAGGTTGGGGGGAGTCAATTTTACCCCTCTCTCTTTATCGCCAGGTTGGGCCACGTAGTTGTTACGGGCGTAATCCATGATCGAGTACGTAGTTCCATGTTTTTGGGTGAAAGAGGGTGAACGCAACGAATCCGTCGGGATCGAGGAAGAACCCGCCATATTGTGCATCAAGGCCAGGCAGTGCCCCACCTCGTGCGCCACCACGTAACGGATACAATTACCAAGGGTCTCCTCGTCAAAAGCGACCTTACGCACGTCCGGATCTGCCGGCGCCGTTTGCAGGAAACGCCAGTTCGTGACCAACTCTACCATGTTATGGTAAAGGTAAACGGAAGCGTTCAATATCTCTCCCGTGCGAGGGTCCGTCCAAGAGGGGCCCATGGCATTAGCGATCCAGGAAGGGGAGTACCTCACGCAAGAATACTTCAGGTTATCGGGATCGAACTCCGGATCGTCCGTCGGGAAGTCCCTCGCGATTATGGCGTTTTTAAAGCCTATCTTCTCGAAGGCAGCCTGCCACTCCTCCACTCCGGCTTTGATGTATTTTTTCCAACTCTCGGGAAAGGCGTTATCAACATACCAGACGATAGGTTTTTTAGGCTCTACCAGCTGCCCCGAACGATAGGCCGATTCGTCCGAAGGTTCCAGACGCCAGCGAGTCGCATAATAAAGGGCCTCGACTCCTTTATTGTCGTGACTGAAAGAGGATACTCCCTGGTAAAAAATACCGATACGGGGATCAGCCAGGCGGGGACGCATCGGATCGTCAGGTAAAAGGATAAAACTGCGGGTCAATACCGACGTGAAAGGTAACTTGTAAATGTAGTAATACCGACCGTCGCGAACATTTACCTCGTAACTTAAAGAGGACTGCACGCTCGCATTATCAGAGAAAGACTTCACTTTCCCCAGCTGGGATTTATCCTTTTTAAACTCTTTGACGATCCAACGACCGTTTCCGAGGATCGGTGCGTATGGAGAAAACGGGGTCAACTCCTCGTTATCGCTGATAAAGAAATCGGTCACGTCGATTACCACCGCCGTGCTGTCAGGAGTGTAAGCGAGGATCCCGGTGTTGTATAACGTGGCAGGTCGTGTGCTTGCCTTAACGCGTTCTTTCAAGTTTTCCACTTCCGTGGTGTACATCGTGTTCACTTTACATAAGCTCACGAGAGAATCTCTTCTCGTGAATACAACGTGCAAGGGGTCCGTCGGTTTCTCTCCCACGCTACCGAACCAGTTGCTCGTCGTCTCCGATATGGTTGAACCCAGCAGCATTTCACGGTCCAATAAAGTCAACGGGATCTCGAAATAAACCTTACCATCCATCTTGTGTATGGTGAAAAGACCTCTTGCCGTTTCACAGGCTTTCCCTTTAAACAATTTATCGTAAGCAGTTTCGCTCTTCGGCTGAAGCTTGTCCTTTTTCTTTTGCTTTGCAAAGGCAAGCTGTCCGCTTCCGAATAAAGCAAACACGATAAAGAAAATCACAACTCTTTTTTTCATTACCAATTCTTTTCAATTTTACAAATACAATATAACATTCCCATTCCACAACAGTTACCAAACCGTTATGGTTCTATAAATCAATTAAATATTCAGGAAAGAAGGTATTCCAAAAGATACTTTTGGAATACCTTCCATTAGTCATCTACCAAAATCTTTTTACAAATCATCATTTATAAAAATCGGTATAACTATTATAGGCCAACTCCAAAAGGTCAACAATCTTTCCACCCACGTTAAATCTCGTCTCTTCTATGATCTTAGGAGTAATGATATTAGATATGTCAATTGCAAAAAAGTCTCCGTTTTCCAAAGCGACATACAATTTGTTGTAATCTATATTAGACGCATTATAAATAAACGCCACAACATTGGCAACAAACGGACTGCTCATTAAGCTTCCGGTCGTATTATTTTCCCGGTTCACGTAATGAATCTCTTTTCCTTTGGAATAGAAAATATAGTTATTGGATATCGGAGCACCGTAATTGGCGGCCGAAGTCAAAAACTTCGTTCCTTTGGGCAAATTTCCTCCCGGGAATGCTTGTTTACCGGCCTCTTCATGTTGAACGACCAAACCGGTAGCCCGATTGACAATAAAATCGGTCAACCAAGTTTTTCCATCCTTATCATTGTAAATGATCGAATATTTATACACATTTCCCAAATAATTGTAATACTCTCCCGCAAACAGGTGCAGCACCTCTGTTCCTTCCGGCATAGCCCAGACCGGATCCGGATACTCGGCACCCTCCACGTAAGTCAAAGGGAAAATATTAAAGGGCTCAGAATTCATCTTAATCATCAATATTCTCCGGTTTTTCTCGTCCCAACAAGGTGAAATATATCCCCCCGAGGGAGTACGTCCTAAACCGAAGCCCGTCACTTGATATCCTTTTTCATCTACAATATAAGGTTCCGACTGGAATTTTCCTCCCAACCAACTGGCCGTTTTAACTCTCTGGTATAACTTTCCGTCTGCCGTTGCCAACAAAGAAAGCCGACTGCGATGGAACGCACTCACGACATCAAAATTAGCAGGAGCTCCGCTCATAAATTCATCCTTCAACTCCCCGGCGAATTTCATATTCTCGTTATTGACCACGTATATACCCTTACTCGTCAATACCGTCGTCGCCGCCATGGAAGAAGAGATCGCGTTGTCATGATTCGCATACAATCCGCGAGGTGTTCCCTCCAATTTCATATCGGCATTTGCTACTTCAAAAACATTATCCTGCAAACTATAAACCACTTTACTCACCCCGTTAACGGTTTCTGTTTTTTGCGAATAACACGACAATTTGGCATTACTGCCGTTCTCGGACAAAATCAAGACGTTGCCTCTTCTGTATCTTCCATAGGTATAAAACCAAAGTCTTGCAACGAACTTCATTCCGGTCGACTGGTCAACGGCGGTGAAGGTTCCGGTTTGAGGAATCTCCGTATAAGAGGTAATCCCCAATCTCGAAAACAAGGTATCCGTAGATATCGCCAACACTCTTTCCTCACAGAAAAGCTTCCCGTCGTAAGTTCTCCATTCGAATCTAAAATTAGAAGAATCTCCTTCGAAATGCATCGGAACCGTCGCCTTCGTGGAATCCCCCTCGTAAGCACGAATATAAACCGGAGAAGAGGAGTAATTATAATCCCATACCGGACCGTTGATCTCCTTGTAGTCATATGTTCCCTCGTCATCGAAACAACCTATCAATAAGGCGGCGAGGAATAAACATCCTAACAATATTTTGTTTTTCATCATAATAACTTCATTTTAAATTACAACATCACTTGCATGTACTCGTTATTTTCATCGTCGTATATCCGAGGATTTTGTTCCAGCAACCACTCTTTAAACTGTAAAACAAGTTGTTTAGCCCTGTCGGGAGATTCCGCGATCAGCTCTTTACTCATCTCTCCCTTCTTATCGATTTCGCTCATGAATAATTTGAACTTCTTCTCCGAATATTTTCCTAACAGATAACTCGTTACCTCGCCATTCCACCAATCAGGCGGTGATACTTGCGTCGAAACGACGATAATCGCCCTTCTCCTCTCCCATTGTCCTAAAGCAAGTTTTTCGCCGGGAACCAATTCCACGATAATCCGCACGGGAGCTACATCCATTTTAGCTGTCCGGTGTATTTTCAAGTAGATGGTATCTCTTATGTCCACGGCATCTTCTCCCACAGTTGTCGACTTAAACGTATAAGAGGGATCCAGGGTAAACTCCTTTCCTTCCTCTCCCGTGCTTCCTTCCGTAACGGCTTTTAACCCGAACGTAAGGTCTTCCGTCAAAAGATTTCCGGAAAGACAGACTACAAGCGGAACTTCTATATCCTTGGTTCCATCAGGATAATGGAAGAAAGAAACCTCGGTCGAATCGGCCCCTTCCGTACCGGGATAGATAGCATCCATATAAAATTTATCGAAAAAAACTTCGGGACGATCCGCAAACGTAAAAATTTTCTCTTCTTCACAGGCCCAGAATAAACAAAGAAGGAAACTTAAATATATACTCTTTTTCATATCTATAAATCATTTAAAATTTATCATAATCCTTCATTCGTCGGTATCGGCAACAAATATTCACTACGAGTAAAAGGACGAACCGTTCCATTACCGAAATCCACACTGGCATTCAAACGCTTGTATAAATAGAATAATTGTCCTTCACCGATCCACTCTCTGCGGGCATCCCGGATCAATTCGCTTACAAAATCCGCCCAACTGGAAATACTAAGGGACTCAACGCATCCTCTCGCCTTACGAATATCTTCCAATATTTTTTTAGCTTCAGGGAAATTATTTTGACGAGCGTAGTACTCCGCCATAATGTATTTCATCTCTGTCGCGCGAATCAACGGGATAACCGTGGCATTATAATCCCGGGTCGTCTCATCCGTACTACAATAATACTTTCCTGAAATAGGATACTCTCCTCCGGCAAGATAGGTCAAACGCAAATAACGATAATCGCGGTCGGATTCGTCCACTCCCGCATAATTCTGGAAAACTTTCTGTCCATCGAGATTAAGCACGAACCATCCCGCACTTCCCGTATATTCCGGCGCATAACTGTAAGACAACCCGAAATCTTCATAAGCATTTTCATTATACACACCGAAAATCAGGTTACTGATCGTTTTCAGATCTTTTTTATTATTCCAATTGGTAGAACTGACTCCGGAAAAATCATCCTTATCGAATGCTAACTCGTTACCGTAATTACTCTTCACCTTAAATTCCAACACCTCTTTTGCACATTCATAGGCCTCCTGATACCTTCCGGCATATTGATAGGCTCTTGCCAACAAAGCCGTTACAGCAAAATAGTGCATGCGATATCCGCGTCCTTTGAAGAAGCTCTCCACATTCAGGGTCTGATTACCGTAAATTTCCGTTCCGAACACGAACGTATTATGGAATCTACTCTCTCCTCTGATTAAAGTTCCTCTTCCCACGAGAGAAGTATCCCAGACAACAACAAGCGGACGAGCCTGTTCCAAATCGGTTATTATTTTATCGATACAAGACTGTACGCCCAATTTTTGAGAATAGAGGCTGGGATAAGCTTCTACATAGGGAACATAAGCTTTTCCATCGTCATTGACCGGAGCCGGAGCAAACAACCGCAACATATCGAAATGCATAAAAGCCCGGCAAGCGTATGCCTCTCCCAAAATAAGGTTCTTTTCCATCTCTCCTTGAGAAAAAAGATCGGGACTTGCATTTTTTAGATTCTGTATCAAATTGTTAGCATTGGCGATGATATTATAAGCATCCGTCCACACATTTTTCAAATAACTGACGGAATAAGTGGTCGTGTAGTCGAGTTTTGCAAAATCCCTCCAAATCTTCCCCGCATAAAAATTATCTTCTCCCAGCTTATATTGTTGAGATATACAATCCAACATACCCCAAGTCAACTCTTTTCCGTACAAAGCTGTCTCTCCCATGGTTTTATATAAACCATTCAGGACGGATCTGTAACCATCTCCCGTGGTTAACAAAGACTCTTCGGTAATTTGCGTTTCCGGTTGCACGTCCAACCAGCTTTCGCAAGCGGCAAACGAAAACGATATCAATAATACCACTGTTTTTATATAATCTTTCATTTCTATTACTTTTTAGGTTAGAAACTTACATTCAAGGTAAAACTATAATTCCACGCATACGGGTAATTGGTTCCCCTTTCTACTTTTACCGTTGACCAACGGGCAAGCTCGTTCACGTTGAAACGCAAGCCTAAGGCCGTTAACCTCCATTTGCTTATCAACTCTTTCTTAAAGTCATAACCGACAGATAAACTGGTAAATTCCAAAACATTCTCATCTTGCACGAATCGACTGGTCGGTTGCGTACTCGCACTATTCTGAAGATTACGATAAGGCGTTATATCTCCCGGTTTTTTCCACCTTTCGGTAAGTAACCGTTTGTCGACATTCACACTCTGAATATTAGGATTCTCAACCCGATTCATCAACGTCGTGTTGTAAACCTGTCCACCCCATTGGTAGCTGAAAGTGGCATTCATATAAATACCGCGGAAATTAACATTGAGTCCGAAAGACCCCTGTACGTCGGGTAATTCATCTCCGACAACCACCTGGTCATTGGAATCCCAAGTATAGGTACTCGAACCGTCTCTTTTTATATATTTTTCCTTACCGTTTGCCGGATCGATTCCTGCCGAACGTACGGCATAAATAGCCGTTGTCGATGCACCTTTATAATATCTCGTAAACGGAGCATACTGCGTGTAATAAGACGAACCGTTTTGATAAGCCTCGTTAATTGCCTCGTTATAAGCTTCTGCCGCAGCTCCCAATTTCGTTATCTTATTCTTGTTTCCTCCCATATTACCCATAAAGCTAACGATCCAATCCTTATCCCGGTAAAGAGTAGCGGATAAGTCTATTTCAAAACCCTTATTCTCGACAGAACCCGAATTGTCCCGGTATTCGCTGAAACCGGAAGAGGGACGAATTGAAATCTGGTCGATCAAATCCACCGTCTTCTTGATATAATAATTGGCAGACAACAGGATACGGTCATTAAGGAATCCCAATTCGAAACCGACATCCGTCGTTTTGGTAGTTTCCCATTTCAATTTCGGATTACCCAGGTATTTTAAGGAAGTAGCAGGACCGGTATAATACCAATGCTCCGAATCCACTTCATAAGTAGAAACAGCCGTGTATGCCGGGAAATTCACCTTACCGGTACTACCGTAAGAAGCCCGAAGTCTTAACCTGCTTAACAACCAATTATCCCTCAACCAACTGTAATTATGGATATTGATACCAGCACCAACGGACCAGAAGGGAGCATATCTCTTATCCGAACCGAATTGTGAAGAACCGTCCAAACGTATAGATCCGTCAAAAAGATAGACATCGTTATACGAGTAGTTTATTGAAGCCAAGAAACCGATCAAACGGTTGGTTGATTCATCTACGGATGTCTTATCCGGTTGAGATTTGGCATAAGAAGGGTTATACATTCCCTCCATCTGGAATCCTTTAAACACACTCGTATGTGAATTGGAATTATCCTCTTTGATATTTATTCCAAGCGTCGCATTTATAAAATGTTTTTCAATTGCCCTATTATAATAGAACATGGCATTCAGGTTCCAACTATAACTATCCGAATAACTCTGGGTCAACTCTCCTCTTTCATTTTCATTGTAACTACCAGAATTCCTATATGCGTATACAGATTTAGGATCTATAAAAGACTCCTGTTTTTGAGTCGTTTTGGTTATACTCAACTGTCCCTTGAATTGCAACCCTTCCAAAATAAATAAATTCACGTTCAGGTTGTCCTGAAATTCATGGTAACGGGTACGACCGTCAAATCCACCTAAAGTGACATCGAATAAAGGATTGGCTTTCGTACCGATACCATCTTTGAGGTACTTCAGGTATTCGCCGTCTTCATCGTATATTTCCAAATAAGGTTGCTGGGAGGCATACGTACTGAACAAACCGTAAGGAGAGTTTTCAGAACGCGTTCCCGCGTAAGAGATGTAATTTCGAATTTGCAATTTTTTGTAACGATAATCCAAAGACATACCTGCTCCGACACGGTCGCGATAGGAACCTTTCATCGCTCCACCGTTTTTATCATAGAAGAAATCAACCCCGTACCGTATGCTTTCCACACCACCTTCTATATAAATCGTATGCTTGTGATTGAATACGTTGTGTAAGGGCTGAGCCAACCAATCGGTATCAACCCCTTTCAATACCTGATTCAATTTGTTGTAATAATCTTGATCGCTGTTCGGCTGACTGCTCGGAGAAGAAGCCGTATAAACACCGGCTAACCGCTCTACTTCCAACTTCTCGGCGGCATTACAGAGATTGTAATCGGAAAGATCCGGCAATTCCAAACCTCCCGTAAAATTATAAGTAACCCGCATTTCTCCCGGTTGCGGAGCTACGGTAGTGATAACCATTACGCCATTGGCGGCACGGGAACCGTACATAGCCGTTGCTGCGGCATCTTTCAAGATAGTGATACTTTCCACCCGGTTCATATCCATATCGTATATCTTTTGAACATCCACCTCAAATCCGTCCAAAATAAACACGGGCAAATTAGGGTTATCTTTCAGGTTGGTACGTTGTGTCTGTTTCATATATTCCGATTCCAGGCTTTTATTCATACCGATACTGGACTCTCCCCGGATATTGATTTCAGGCAAACTATTCGGGTCGGATCCCCACGCACTCTGCCGGATTCGGAAAGAGGGATCGAAAGTCTGAACAGCCGCAAGCATATTCTTACTATTGGTTCTCAATAGCTGTTCCCGGTTTACCGTGGTTACATTTCCCGTAAAACTCTCTTTTCGGATATTGGAATATCCCGTTACAACGACATCTTCCAACGCAACCTTATCCTCCTTCATGACGATTTTCAAATCTTTTCTAACCTCTCCTTCCTTTAAGGCATTGATCTTTACGTTTTGAGTCTGCATTCCGATAAAAGTAAAGATTAAAGTCGCCGTATCCCGGGGTATAGGAATGCGAAATGCCCCCTTATCGTCCGTGGCAACTCCCAAGGTCGTACCTTTTACGAGAACGGTAACTCCGGGTAAGAAGACCCCCTTTTCATCCACGACGACTCCCTTGATCAAGATAGGTTCCTTTTTCGTACTATCTTGAGCTGCCACTTTAGGAGCCAATCGGATAACGATCAAATTTTCTTTAAATTCATAGGCAAAACCGCGAGGTGTTAAAATCTCTTGTAACAACTCTTTTACCTCTACATTCAACGCCTCCACGTTCACACGACTCTCCCCCTTTATCAGATCATAATTATAAAGAAAATCATACCCGCTTTGTTCTGTGATTTCTTTAAAAACCTTGATTAACGTCGCATTCTTCATCTTAATGCTGACGGTCTCGTTTTGGGGAAAACCTTTTGCAGAGAGAAGCATTGTCCCCGCAAGAATAAAAAAAGTAATCCTTCCCATCGTAAATAAAATTTCCTGCAACCACGTTTTTCCACGTGACATGGCAAAAATCCATTTCTTTTTCATAAATTTGTAGCGTTTAGTCATTAAACATTGTATCCCGCGTCTACGCGCATTTGACAAAGGGACACGTTATCTAAAACTGAGAATGTTGGAAGCATTTTCAGTTTTATTCACAGTTATACTTCTATTTTCAATTTGGAAATCAACATCATAGGTTCCCTTTAAAATCTCCAAGAATTCACGAATATCGCCGTAACGCTTTATCCTACCTGAAAATCTGATTCCTTTCAACTCTTCACTTGCATAATGAATTTCTATATTATACCACCGGGCCAACGTATTCATGATCTCTTCCAAGGTAGTTCCTTCAAACTTATAATACCCGTCCTTCCAAGAGATATACAGCGCCACGTCGACCTGACGCACATTCATTTGTCCCGTCAACGAATCAAATACGGCCTGATCTCCCGGTTTTAAAACGCCCAAAGACTTCTCGTCGCTTTGAATCGCCACGGCTCCTTCGACCAAGGTTGTAAATATCTCTGAAGTACCCTCGTAAGACGCAACATTAAACTTCGTTCCCAACACCCGAATATCGATTCCTTTGCTCGTCACGATAAAAGGCCTCGACGAATCTCTCTTCACCTCAAAAAACGCCTCTCCGTCGATATACACACGTCGCTCCTTGGTCCCCCATGCCAACGGAAATCTCAATCGGGATTCCGAATTTACCCATATCCTCGTACCGTCTTCCAACTCCAAAGGATATTCTCCCCCTCGAGGTACTTCCAAAATACGATATTTCAGATTCTCTTCACTCGAAACGAGGGGGTCCCCCGTCACAGAACAAATCAATCCGTCCTCCTTGTTGCTGATCACCTGTCCCTTCTCCACAAACGTGAACGTTTTATCTAAGCTCAAAGCAATAGTCTCTCCTGAAGCCAAAGTCAGCACAGCTTTTGTCTCTCCCCCCTGAATGCTCAACGATTCCATCGACTTCACCCGGACAGGTTTATCACGGAAAAAATAATAAAAAGAGAAAGAAAACAACAGTAAAACAGAAGCCGCATAAGCCCATTTCTTAATATTTCTTAAATACCTGGTCTTACGCTTTTCTTGAAGTTTCTTTATACATATCTGATAAGCGACATCAACATCGATATACTTTTCCTGTTTACAATCAAAGTAATACTTCTCTAATTTCTCCAGCACGACTTGATTCTCGACCTCAGATTCTAACCATTCTTTTAAAATCGATTGCTCCTCTAACGTCAACACCTCACCGTTAATTTTGGCCGCAATTATTTCCCAAATAGAATTTTGCATATCTTTTAACATTGCATTTTGTCAAAAGACCCCAAAATCTACATTTAATGTGACAAGGATTTCGTTTTTTTTAGAAAAAAATTTATTTTATTTGGTTTTCGCTGATTGTGAATACCTTAAGAAAATAAAATACAATAAAGCAGTAAACGATTTTCCATTTAAAGAAACTCGTAATGATTTGAAAGCTCTCGCCATCTGTGTCCGCACGGTATTTATAGAAATTCCCAACAGATTGGCAACTTCCTGATATTTCATACCCTCTACACAACACAGATTAAAAATACGCCGGCATTGTTCCGGCAAACGATTCATAGCCCGATACAATTCTTCACGCTCTTCCATCTCCTCCAAATCGACCTTACACTCCTCCTTTTCATTCACGATCATACGAACCAACTTATCGTTATGTCTTCTCTCGTTCCGTATATAATTGATACAATTATTACGAGTGGACCGAAACAAATACCGTTCCAATTCGGAACTTATATTCTCGTATTTTTTCTCGTACCAAAAATTAATAAATAGCTCCTGAACGATATCTTCCGCTACTTCCCGATCCTTCAATATGGTACTCGCGTAAACGACTAAATTGGCGTAATAAACCCGAAACAAACGTTTGTACGCTTGTTCATCACCCGTTTTCAACTCTTGTAGTAAATTAGCAGACACCAAACAACTGTATTAAATCTTACAAACAAAGATACGTCAAATTTCATCTCATTCGCAAGGCTATAATAAAAACAAATGTATTTTTTTCATAAAATCGTTAGTCAATTACGATTTTTTCAAGGAATTTATCAAATAGGCATCCAATTATATCACTTCTTCACAATTAAGACAATAAAGCATGGAAATATTTTAATTTAGGAATTAACAACACCACACCAACCAAGAATAACGCACATATTATTAAATAATTATAATAAATATCATAAAAATAAATATAATCCGATAATGATCTTTTACACGAAAAAAAAGCTCGAATTACATCTCCTTTTTCTTTCCACTAAAACCGCAATGTTAATTCTTTTTTAATTTTCAAGCTAACACGTGACCAAACATAAATTTTTACAGGGACGATCGACGGATTAGGTTATCCCCTCATTCTACGATACCGCGATTAACACGACGACGAACCGAAAGAAAACAGGGATGACCGAAACTGAAGAGTCTTTTCGGGACAAAACAAATCGGTAGCGTCATGAAACGATCGGGTGATTCACCATATCATCACCCGATCATCCGATCTTTTAATCGGTTAATATGATCGTCACCGCTTTCGGCCCGTGTGCTCCGATGACAAGAGCTTGCTCTATATCAGCTGTCTTTGAGGGACCCGCGATAAAACATCCGTATCCGAAATCGTTAAAATAAGGATGGCGGTAAGCTTCATGCATGTTGTTTACGATCTGATGTCGATCCAACACGATAACCAAAGATTCCGAAATAAAATAGAGCGCCTTATACCTTGTACTTTGCCTGATCCATACAGCTCCGTTCTCAATCACACCGAATTCCCCGCGGATAACTCCCACATCCGTCCCGTTTAACTCCCGGGCATCCGTTAAGGCATCGGGGTTCAATGTCGCACAAGCGATACCCGGCAAATCGGAAGCGATCACTTTGGCATCCGGATACTGCTTTCGAATCGTTTCATTTATATCTTCGCCTTTTTCAAGTAAGAATACATCACACCCTACCAATTGCGCTACCTCCATAAAATGTCGAATCTTATCTTCGAAGGTCATCGGCTCAAAGTCCATAGCAGGCCGTTCGACTTCCGGCACCGGATGAGCTTTTATTCTGTTCAATATGTCATTTTTACTATTCATGGTCAATCTTATTATGTTTCCATATGGAATGAAAAGTTTCCGGAGCCATCCGGGGTAATTCCCGTCCTTTTCCCCAAGGATCCAAACGGTTATACAATACAAAACGAGGCATATGCTCCGCTACGCGTCCTGCTTTTACCGTTGCATAAAATAAATCGGGATGATTCATTATCCATTTCATACGCTTTACCATAAACTTTTTCATCGGATCGGCCAGGTTCAATCGGTCCATCTCCTGTCTCCATTTATAGATCTGTTCGGCCAGATCGATTTTAGCCGGACATACGTTGGAACAAGAATAGCACAAAGAACAGGCCGATACATTACCGGAATATTTTTGCGGAGAATTCAACATCCCCAAATTAATTCCAATCGGGCCCGGAATAAAATAAGAATAGGAATATCCTCCCGTACGACGATAAACCGGACAGGTATTGATACAGGAACCGCAACGAATACACTTTAACATACCTATATGGTCAGGATTACCCAATATATCGCTCCTTCCGTTATCCACGATCACGATATGCATCTCTTGTCCTTCCACCGGTTTTTTATAATGCGAAGTATAAGTCGTAGAGGGTTGGCCGGTAGCGGAACGGGCCAACAAACGAATATAAACGGCTAATGCATCGTAATCTGGAATTACCTTTTCCATCCCCATGATGGCAATATGCACCTTCGGGAAAGAGGTTCCCATATCGGCATTCCCCTCGTTGGTACAGACCACGAAAGCTCCCGATGAGGCAACGGCAAAATTTATCCCCGTCATGGCAATATCGGCATGTAAAAACTTCTCTCTCAAATTTGCCCGGGCCGCGTGGGTCAAATAGGTAGGATCACTATTTCCCGGTTCCGTATGCAAGTATTTTTCAAAAACCTTTCCCACCTCTTCTCGTTTTACATGGATTGCCGGTAAAACAATATGACTGGGCGGCATTCCCATCAACTGCATGATCCGCTCTCCCAAATCCGACTCCACGACATCAATACCCTGTTCGGCCAGAAATGGAGTCATTCCGCACTCTTCGGACAACATGGATTTACTTTTTATCAAATTATTACCGTCATGTTTTTTGATGATTTCATATACTATTCGATTGTGTTCCTCCGCATCCTTAGCCCAATGCACATGAATTCCGTTTTCCACGGCATGTTTTTCGAACTCTTCCAAATAGTAAGCCAGATGGCTGATGGTATGTTGTTTTATACGACTTGCCATCTCCCGCAATTTCTCCCATTCCGGCACACCGAAGGCCATTTTATCACGTTTCTCCCTGACAAAAAAAAGGGCCTGGTCGTGCCACCGTGTCCGTTCCTTATCGGCTATAAATTTTTCGGCCGCTTTAGCATGTGTACTCATAATCTCGAGGTTAAAATTTCAATGATATGAATCGTTTTGATCGGTAATTTTTCACGTCTGATAACTCCCTCCATATGCATCAGGCAGGAACTATCAGCACCGGTAATAAACTCCGCCCCGGTCGACATATGATCCCTTACCTTATCTTCCCCCATGCACACGGAGGTTGCCGCCTCCTCCACGGCAAACATGCCTCCGAAACCGCAACATTCGTCTACCCGCTTCGGTTCCAATACCTCCACCCCTTTCACCAGGGAAAGTAAATCCCTCAACTTGGAAAACCGGGGAATATTCAACTCGCTCGGGGAAGAGAGATGTAGCAAGCGCTCCCCGTGGCAACTATTATGCAAACTCACCTTATGCGGGAAACAGGCATCCAACTTATCTACTTTTACCACATCATGCAAGAATTCACAGATCTCATATATCCGGCTACCGATACAAGCATGTTCCTCTTTACGCAACAACCGAGGATAATTCTCTTTGACAAAAACGACACAACTGGCCGAAGGTCCGACTACATAATCGTATTTTTCGAATAACTCCTCCATCTTCTTTGCCAAACCGATCGAATCGTGTTCAAAACCGCCGTTCGCCATAGGCTGGCCGCAACAAGTCTGCTCCAAAGGATAATCCACGTCTATCCCCAAGGACTTCAACAACCTGTAAGAAGCCACGCCTACTTTCGGATATATCGCATTGACATAACAGGGAATAAATAAACCTATCTTCATATGTTATATTTTAATTTGAAAAACGGATTCTATCCCATTTTTTCATTGTAATACATTCATCTTTCCAAAAATACAATCTTTAGCGTTTAAATTTCTTTCACGCGAATAAACAAACAATAACTCCTGTAATTATAACATAGGCTAACGCGTAAGGAACAGCCGCCTTCAATATATCTCCCTCCTGTCCCTGCTGATCAGTCGCCGACGTTGCAATTGCAATACTTTGCGGAGAGATAATTTTTCCTCCCGTCGCTCCGGCAGTATTGGCGGCAGACAACCAATTGGGATCCACTTGAATATGTTCCGCAACCCCTGCTTGCAACTTTCCAAAAAGGATATTAGCCGACGTATCGCTTCCGGTTAAAAAAGTACCTAAAGCCCCGATCGTCGGAGCAAAAAACGGGTACAAAGCCCCGGTCGCCGCAGATAAAGCCATTGCCAAAACCTGTATCATTCCGGCTGTCTCCATGACGGAAGAGAGGCCGACCAAACAAATCACCGTAACGACCGTTTTTCTCAATTGAATGAACGTTTTCCAAAGTAAACGCGACAGCACTCCGGCTGAAGCTCCTTGAATCAATCCCCCGATAAAGGAACCTAAAAACAAAAGGACTCCCCCTTGGGTCAACCACTGAATAACATACCGGTTTTCCTCTCCGCGAATGGTAAAAGAAACGGTTGATACCCCAACGGATTGTAAAGAGTTTTTTATCGTCGGAAATATCGGACTCGTTACCAACACGAAAAACATAATCAAAACATAAACCATCCATGCCGACACGATCTCTTTTCCCCGATACGGAGATTCTACTCTTTTCTCCCCCTCTTTACGAATCAACTTTCCGAAAAAAACAATAACGACCGCCGCAACAATACTACCGATAATGGCCGGAGTTTCCGCTCCTATATAACGAGCCGACAAATACTGGGCAGCTAAAGAAAAACTTCCGACCAACATACTTAATACCAAATTTTTAGGTAAAGATTTAAGTTTTGGATCTGCTAAAAACGTAAGGACGAAAGGTACTAAAAACATCAACACGGATAATTGAAGCACCACAGCCGTACTCAAAGGACTTACCGGCAAACCCGTTTCCTGAGCCAAAACAATCACAGGCACCCCCACGGCGCCAAAAGCCGTCGGAACACTATTGGCAATCAAACTCACGACAGCAGAAAAAAGCGGCCGGAACCCCAGGCTAATCAATATGGCTGCCGGGATGGCAACAGCGGTACCAAATCCTGCCATCCCCTCCAACAACCCGCCAAATCCCCAGGTAATCAAAAGTACTTGTATGCTTTTATCCGTGGAAATAGAGGAAAATTGTTGCTTCAACACCTCTATTTTTTTCGTACGTAACAATACGTTATAACTATATATAGCCATCAGGATAATAAAAAGGATAGGAACCAGCGCCTTTAACATACCGTACACAAAAGAAAGTGCCGTATCCCGTAGCGAACTATGAAAAGCAAACATAGCCAAAAATGCCGTTACGATCAAAGTAATCGCACTGCTTGCATCCCCCGACATTTTAAAGAATCCCATCAGGATAATCAATAAAAGAATAGGCAATGCCGCATAAAAGATTTCCATAACTTCTATCATTAAATCAACGAAAATAAAAAGATAACGAAAAACCTTTTCCATTCACTTAGATACGAGGAATAAACGTATAAAACAAAAAAAATGTTACTTCCCGTGGCTGATTTTTAAATTTATTTACGAGCCGACTATTTTAACCAAAACGGAAACCATCCCATTCCCGATCATGCTAAAACAAAATAAGAATCCGGGAACTTAATTGAATAAAAAATCATATTTTTGCAAGTCAAATGAGTAACGTACATTTAAAATACATAGCAATTCGATTGAAACATTTGCTGACGAACCCGGAAGCAGAATGGGATACAATTAGAACGGACGAGACGGGAAGGATCGAACTTTTCAGAAACTACATCGTCTTGCCGACGCTTCTATTTTCCATCCTGGTCTTTTTGCTCAGGCTTGCGAGCAATGATGCCATGGTCGCTTTGGGATGGGGAATCATTAATTTCATTGCCTGTACCGCGGGATGTTACGTCTGCTTCCGTCTTACGCGGGAATATCTTTCTAACAAAACGATAAACCCGGGCAAGACAGCCTTGCAACTATCCGTCTACAGTTCGGCTGTATTCATTCTATTTCATAGCCTTGCCGTCGGTTTTACGCAAAATTTTATCGGAGACGTGATGGCTATTCTCAGTCTTCTCTCGCTTAGAATATTATACATCGGATTAAATACGATATCGGGATTAAATACACGATACAAAAAAAGTGCCGTTATTATTATCGGATTACTGATTATTTGCACCCCCATTATCATTACGAGACTCTTGACAATTATTTTTAGAATCCCGGCTATTAACGCGTAAAGAAAAAATTATGGAAAACATCAATATAAGAAACAAACGAGCCTCTTTCGATTACGAATTTATAGAAGAATACACGGCCGGCATTGTATTGACAGGAACCGAAATCAAATCCATTCGCGCCGGCAAAGCCAGCCTGGTGGATGCCTATTGCTATTTCCATAATGGGGAACTGTGGGTAAAAGGAATGTATGTGGCCGAATACAAGTTAGGCACCTATTACAATCATATCGAACGACGCGAACGTAAACTGTTACTTCAGAAAAAAGAGTTGGTCAAACTGGAACGTAAAACAAAAGAATCCGGCCTGACGATCGTCCCGATCCGGCTCTTTTTAACTGAAAAAGGCTTTGCCAAACTCCGAATTGCACTGGCCCGCGGTAAAAAAGAGTTCGACAAACGAGAATCTTTAAAAGAGAAAGATGCCAAAAGGGAAATGGATCGTTTTATGAAAAAATAAATAAAATTCAAAGCCGGAATTCAGGATTTTCTCATCGTATTCAAGTCTCTTTTACCGATCAACATCAATAAACACCCGCACGTAAGTGCTTTGCTCCGCAACGATTATTGGAAAACAGGAGCCTTTTACCTTACCTGTATTTATCGTTCTATTCTCTTTTAAAAAAAACATTTTCAATAGAAAAAATCAAAAAAAAACAACATCCAAATGTTAAATTTTTAAAAAGAGTAGTACCTAATAAAGGTCGGCGTATTTTATATATGAAGAAAAATATTTTATTTTGTCACAAAAAACAGGGTTTTATTTATATGGAATAATTTACAAATTTAGTGAATCTATTTTTACTATGATAACGTAAATAATACAGGTCTAAAGCAATAGATTTATAATGATTAATAACCAAAAGGGAATATATCCCAATTCCGGGCGAGGACCCCTTATTCCTCCCCGGAATTTTTTATTCGCTTGTTCTGAATAAAAAAATCAAATCAATAAGAACGTTCATTACGTCCTTCCATCCAATTGATATAAGCCGTATTGACGACCTTATTTCCCCCGGGTGTCGGATAGTTTCCGGTAAAATACCAATCCCCGGTATTGCCAGGACATGCTTCGTGAAGATTTTCAACGGTTTGGAAAACTACTTTTATTTCGGCTTTTATGGCATCACTTTTTACCATCTGGGCTATTTTATCGGAAATTTCTTCATTACTGAAAGGGGCGTAAATCTCTTTCACGTAATTTCTTATCTGCTCTTTAGGAAGTTTCTCCTGTCGTTTGCATTTTTGATAAACCTCATCAATTAAACGAATCATATTCCGTTCTTTCAGTAACTCTATGGCCGCGTTAAAGGCAATAAATTCTCCCATCCGGTTCATATCTATCCCGTAACAATCCGGATACCGTATCTGGGGAGCCGAAGAGACAACAATAATTCGTTTAGGGTGCAAACTGTCCAATATCCGTAAAATACTCCTTTTTAAAGTCGTTCCGCGAACAATGGAGTCGTCGATTACCACTAAATTATCCGTATCCTTTACAGCTCCGTAGGTTACATCATATACATGTCCGACCATATCGTCACGTCCTTCGTCCCCAGTGATAAAAGTACGCAATTTAGCATCCTTGATGACAATCTTTTCAACACGAGGTTCTTTACAGATAATTGCATCCAACGTCTCTTCGCACCAATTCGCTTTCCCCTCCCGGATCAATCTTTTTTTATCTTCGACCATATACTGTTGTATCCCTTTTACCATTCCGTAAAAAGAAGTTTCAGCCGTGTTCGGAATAAAAGAGAAAACGGTATTATCCAGGTCACCCTCTATCGTTTTCAACAGCTGAGGCGTCAATAACTCCCCTAACCTTTTCCGCTCCCGATAAATACTTCGGTCGTTCCCCCGTGAAAAATAAATCCTTTCAAAAGAACAACTGCTTTTTTGCCGCGGTTCCCGTACCAACTCTTCCCGAACAGAACCATCCTTTTTTACAATCAAGGCATATCCCGGACGAATTTCCCGTATATTCGCATCGTCTACACGGAATGCCGTTTGAATGACAGCCCCTTCTGAAGCCACGACGACCACTTCTTCGTCTTTATAATAATAAGCCGGACGAATACCCCAAGGATCACGCATTACAAAAGCATCTCCGTGCCCTACCACTCCCGCAACCGCGTATCCGCCATCCCAGTCGGCACTACTCCTGGACAAAACACCGACCAAGTCCAAATGCTCCTCTATTAAGGACGAAATATCCTGTTTCGCATATCCCTGATCCCGGTAATCCCGATACCGATCCTGAATCTCATTATCTAAGTAATAACCGACTTTTTCCAATAAAGTTACCGTATCGGAATAGTTCCGGGGATGTTGACCCGCCTGAATCAGGCTTTCAAACAACTCATCCACGTTTGTCAGGTTAAAATTAGCCGCCAATGCCAGATTACGGGAACGCCAGTTACTCGCCCGCTTCAACGGATGTACATAATCAATATTATTTTTTCCGAAAGTAGCATAACGCAAATGTCCCAGATAAATCTCCGAAACAAACGGGAGATTCTGTTTACTCCAAACCGCATCTTTCTCTTTTACCTCCTCCGCGTGAATAGATTCGTGGATCTTGTCAAACACCTCTTGAATCGGATTGGCATCACACGAACGTACTCGGTCCATGTATTTAAATCCCGGAGCCATATCCAACTTTACTCCCACGACTCCAGCACCGTCCTGCCCACGATTTCGCTGTTTTTCCATCAAAATATACAAACGATTCAAACCGTATAGGTATGACCCGTATTTTTCCCGATAATATTCCAAGGGCTTTAATAACCGAATGAATGCAATCCCACATTCATGATTAATGACATCACTCATAAATAATTATATTTACCTTCCAATGAATAGATTCCGAAAGCGATACAAAATTAATAAAATCAAAAAGCTTTGACCGTTTCGAACAGACTAAATCATTTTATTTTTTTATTTTTTCAGATTTTATTTCAGAATATATCGATTTTTTTTCCGATAACCTTTATCTTTATACCACATAATACAGAAAAAAATGAAAAAAAAATACTGGTTTATCATCATCGCCGTTAGCTCTATCGTTGTTCTCTTTTTTCTTTTTTCAGAGGATGCTACTTTCGACAAGCCAAAGCAACAACAGACTGCAATCGAAGTAAACCGGGATTCGGTCTATTTAGATACCTTCCGGTACAGCGAGTCGAAAAAAACCATATTTGAAATTAAAAATACAGGTCATTTCCCATTGATCATAAAAAAAATAGAAACATCATGCGGATGTACCGATGTGACATGGAATAAAAAACCTCTATTGCCCGGGAAAACAGAAAAGATTCAAATTACCTTTACACCCAACTCCCTGGGACATTTCTCCAAAACCATCCGAATATTTTGCAATATCTCCTCTCAAACTTACACGTTAAGACTAAGCGGATTTGTAAAAGAATAATAATACTTAATTTCACACAAAAATCAATCCGCTTCGGTGTATTCAAAATAAAAACATTAACTTGGAAAAACATCGCTTAGAGAAATGAACCAAATCTAACCCATCATGAAACGAATATCATTGCTATTTAGTATAATAGTTTCACTATATGCCTTTCAGGAGCATCCTCCATTTGAGGAAGAAATATCCGATCTATTCTATAACCTTTTCCAAAAATATCCTAAAGAAAAACTCTACCTACATACCGACAAAGATATATATATCGCAGGAGATACCGTTTGGTTCAGAAGTTACATGGTAAATGCTTTTACGAATATTCCGATACTTCTCAGCAGACTCATATACGTGGAACTATCGGACAAGAGGGATTCCGTCATTCAGCGCCTCAAATTCAGGGAATGGGACTCCACTTTTTACGGCAACATCAATCTGCCGGAAGATATAAAGCAAGGAGATTATTGCATACGGGCCTTCACGTATTGGATGCAAAACGAGGGAACCGACTACTTTTTCAAAAAAAACATCCGGGTAGTGAACCCGCATGAAGCCAGAATCAATACCGAAGTGAAATACATCAGGCAAGAGAACGGCAGGTTAACGGCAGAGATCAGGTTATCGAACGCCATGAACATCGTCCACAACAAGCAAATGTTTATATATCAGGTAAATAAACAAAACCAAACAGGTAAAATCCGCTCCGCCCGCACCGACGATAACGGTATTTTACGCGTTCAACTCCAGCCGGATGACCGTATCATATACTTGAGCACGAAAGACGACTCCTCCATCGAATGTGACCGTTACCTCTATATACCCAAGGAGGTAACAGACTTCGACGTACAATTTTTCCCGGAAGGAGGAAATTTACTTAGCAACAATTACCAACGAGTTGCCTTTAAAGCCATCGATTCCAACGGGCTTTCAACAGAAATCGAGGGAACCGTATATTTAGACAGTATGCCTACCGTCCTAATCAAAAGCGAGCACAAGGGAATGGGAAGTTTTAAACTCCCTGCCTACACGAACAAACACTACTACGCCGAAATTACGAACAAGGACGGCATCACCAAACGTTTCGCTCTACCACCCGTCGTCAGCGAAGGGATAGGCATTCAATTGGCCTCCAAGGATTCCTGTATATATTATACGATTATTACCGCAAACAACTCTCGTTTCCCCGATGGACTTTCCCTGTTGATACAATGCAGGGGACAACTTCTTAACTTAATTCCTATCAATGCACGGCACAAAAAGGGAAAAATCACCATCTCCTCCCTGCCGGAAGGAATAATACAGGCCGTTTTAGTGGATTCCTCTTTCAAAGTATACAGCGAACGTCTGTTTTTCATCCGCCCCGGGAAACAAACAAATGTAGATATCCGTACAGATAAGGAAACATTCGGCCCGCGGGAAAAGATAAACCTTCGTCTGCTTTTAGACTCCAACGCCTCCCGGGGATCGTTCTCCATGGCCGTGGTGAAAGATTCCGGGTTAGACACCACCTCTTATAACGACAACATCCACTCCAACCTGCTGATGACCTCCGACCTGAAAGGATACATCGAGGAGCCCGGGTACTACTTCAGCGACACGACCGAGGAGATCAACCGACACTTGGATTTGGTCATGTTAACACACGGCTGGACACGGTTTAACGTGGCCGACCTGGAAAAAAATCAATCTCCCAGAATGAATTTCTATCTGGAATTAGGACAAGCCATTACCGGGAAAGTGAAAAATGTCTGGGGAAAAGCTTCTGAAAAGGCCAATTTGCTTTTTATTTCCGACAAGGGAAGCATCACCATGACTACCACGGATTCTACCGGATATTTCAGTAACAATCAATTGTTTTTTACCGATGGCACTAATTTTGTCGTCAGAGCCACTAACCAAAAAGGCAAAAAACGGGTAGAGATTCATTTCGATAAGGATTCGTTTTTAACCGTATCGAACTTTTTTCCTTACAACGAAAAAATCATGAGAGAAGCGGAAGAGTTTTACGACAAATTCAATCAAAATTATTATTACGAGAACGGGGAAAAAGTGTACCTGTTGAATGAAGTGAAGGTCAATCGCAAGGCTCCTCTCAAAAAATACTCTAAATACGACAGCTGGGCCGATGATCTTTACCGGTTGGATTCCGCCCGGATCGCAAATGATCCGGAAGAGAATATCGTCAAACTTATTGCCAGGAAAATACCCGGGCTCATGGTTTACAACGAACAAGTATGTGCCATAGGCCCGTTCCCGCCTCGCACAATTCCGGTTGCATTAAACGGATTCATGGAAAGGAGTTATACCTTTATCAACATGATTCCCAAAAGATATTTCTTGGGAGTTACTTTATTAACAGGTTCTATTGCCAAAAACTCTTTCGGAGAAGATTCCGTTCTTTTAATTACGACACAACCCGATTATCATTTTGAAAAACCATCCAATCAGATCAACATAAACCGGATACGTCCGATGGGAATTCGAATCCCGGATGAGTTTTACGTTCCGAAATACGAAATCGACTCCATACGCAACGCCCCTGAAAAAGATAAAAGAGTAACCCTATTCTGGGATCCGGTCATCACGTTAGACCCCGGAAAAACGACAGCACTTTCATGTTACACGAACGATAAACCGGGAACTTATTCCATCATTGTCGAAGGGATAACCTCAGACGGGAAAACGGTAAGAAAAACAAAAAAGATAAAACTCAAATAACAACATCATGAAACGCATTGCATTACTAACCTGTTTGGTATCCGTTTTATATGCTTTTCGGGAAATTCCTCCTTTCAAACAAGAGTTAGCTGAAAAATTTTACAATCTTTTCCAAAAAACACCCAAAGAAAAAATCTACCTACACACGGATAAAGAGATCTATTATGCCGGTGAAGACATTTGGTTCAGAGCTCACCAAGTCGATGCCGCCACCCATATTCCTCATGTCATCAGTAGAATCCTCTATGTCGAATTAACCGATAAACAGGACTCCGTTCTTCAACGTCTCAAATTCATGGAATGGGACTCCGCCTTTTCAGGTAACATCAGGCTACCCGAAAAAATGGTTCAAGGCAATTATTGTATCCGGGCTTTCACCTACTGGATGCAAAACGAAGGAACGGACTATTTTTTCAAAAAAAACATCCGTATTCTCAATCCTTCCGAAGCCCGAGTAAACACCGATATCAGATACATCCGGGCGACAGACAATACCCTCAGAGCCGAAATCACGTTCACTAACGCCAGGAATACTCCCTATGTCAGAGAATCTTTTCAATATCAAGTGAACAAACGCAACGCAACTGGTAAAACACAGAACAGACGTACCGACGATAAAGGAATTCTCCGAATCGAACTGGAACCTGACGACTACTCCATACACCTCTCGACCAAAGACAAATCATCCGTCGATCTGGATCGCTACCTGTATATTCCGATGGAATCCACAGACTTCGATGTTCAATTCTTTCCGGAAGGAGGCAATCTAATAACAAACAATTACCAGGTTGTCGCATTCAAGGCTATCGATACCAACGGTCTTGCTACCGAAGTGGAAGGGCACATCTATACGGACAGCACAATCATCGCCAAAATAAAAAGCGAACACGAGGGAATGGGTAGTTTTAAATTACCCGTATACAACAACAGGCGTTACTATGCCGAACTGACCAATAGCAAGGGTATCACCAAACGTTTCGAACTTCCTTCTCCGGTCGACCACGGTTTCGGTATTCAATTAACAGCCCGTGATTCCATTATAGAATATAAAATCATGCAAGGAGAGAAAGCATCGTTTCCTCCCGGCATGACCCTATTATTACAATGCAGGGGACGACTCATTAATCTTGTCCCCGCGGACGAACACCATTTCGAAGGCAAAATACTTCGCAACACCCTGCCGGAAGGCATCATTCATGCCGTCCTCGTAGACACCGCGTACAGAATATACAGTCAACGAATCTTCTTTATTCGTCCCGGGCATCTCGCAAAACTGGACATTGCTACCGATAAAGAAGAGTTCGTCTCGCGCGAAAGCGTCACCGTAAAACTACTCCTCGACTCGATTGCCGACAGAGGATCATTCTCCATGGCCGTTGTTCCCGATTCCGACCGCGATACGTCGCATTATATCGACGACATTCAGTCCAACCTGTTGCTGACCTCCGATTTAAAGGGGTACATTGAAGAACCGGGATACTATTTCAGCGATACGACCGAAACGATCGCCCGACACACGGATCTCCTTATGCTCACCCACGGCTGGACCCGTTTCAATATCGCCGATATCGCAAAAGCGAAAACGGAAGAGTGTGAATTTTACTTAGAACGAGGGCAATCCATTGCCGGCAAAGTAAAAGACGTCTGGGGAAAAGCGGCCCGAAAAGCCAGATTACTTTTTCTCTCCGACAAGGGAGATATCACGATGACCGAAGCCGATTCTTCCGGGCGTTTTTGCAACAATTTATTTTTCATCGACGGGACCAAGTTTGTTGTCAGAGCAACAAATCAGAAAGGAAAACACCGGGTAGAAATCGAGTTTGACAAAGAAAAGTTTCTGCCCGTTTCCAACTTTTTCCCGTATAACGAAAAAATCCGCCGGGAAGAAGACGATTTCTATAATAACGCTTACGAAAACTACTATTACGAAAACGGAGAAAAAATCTACTTATTGAACGAGGTAAAGGTCGTTCGCAAAATACCCCCCAAAAAATATACGACATACGATAACTGGGTAGACGATCTCTACCGGTTAGACTCCGCTCAGATCGCCAACGAGCCGGAAGAAGACATCGTAAAACTGATCGTTCTCAAATTTCCGGGGCTTATGAGATACAACGACGAAGTATACCCTTTGGGTCCATACCCGCCGAAACGTAAAATTCCAATGACGGTAAACGGTTTTTTAGAACGTAACTCCACGTTTGTTCGCATGATACCCAAAAGATTTTTATTGGGAATAAGTCTTTTAACCGGCCCGGTCGCCAGAAATATTACGGACCCTTTTGATACATCGTCCTGTAAGGATACCGTTCTATTGATAACGACCCGACCGGATTACCATTTTGAAAAACCATCGACTCATTTCAACATAAACCGTATCAGCCCCCAAGGCATTCAAATACCCGATGAATTTTATGTACCCAAATACGAGATCGACTCCGTACGGCTCAGCACAACCAAAGACGAAAGAACAACGCTTTACTGGCAGCCGTTGATTCGGCTTGAACCGGGTAAATCCGTTAAATTTTCGTTCTATACCGGGGATAAACGAGGAAGTTACACCATTATTATAGAAGGAGTCACTCGAACGGGAGCTATTATAAGAAAAATGAAAAAGATCAAGGTAAACTGATCGTTTGCATGTAATAGTTGTTAATTAACATACTTTACAACCAAATTTGGGAACTATGATTTAAAATTAAGTTATCTTTGTGGACCTTTTAAAAAAGAGACAAATGCGTAATTTACTAAAATACAGTCTATTAACACTATCCATTCTCTTAATGAACGGATCTTCTCAAGCCATTTCCGCCCAACCGGAAGTGTTAAGAGAGAGTTATGCCGCTCAAACAACCTTACGCCAAGCCTCTAATGAAATTCTCCACTTACTGGAAGCAATCTCTTCCTACTTCGGAGAAGCCCCGTTAGGTAACACGCATATTACCTCGGATCTAAAATCTTACATCCATCACCTGTTTCATGCCAAGTATGCAAAGAACATTACACAGTCTTTAGCACCTTTTAATCTGAACAGGTATTTTCATCCTTATTCGACTCTTAACAAAACAAAATACTACGTTTTTGCCTTACGCAAAATCATTATTTAGTTTATTGAAAGAGAGAGTATCCCTTTTTCCTTTTCTATCCTTTAGTATAAATTAGTCATCTGATTTATCTATTTTATATCTACATTTTAACATTTTATTTTATGAATCTGACCTTATTTGTAGTAGTGCTACTTACGGCCATCGCACTTGTCGTCATGGCCATGGGAATAGCCCGGTTGATCTCTCCCCGTTCTTACAATCAACAAAAGGGGGAAGCCTACGAGTGCGGTATCCCGACGCGAGGAAAATCCTGGATGCAATTTAAAGTAGGATATTACCTGTTTGCCATCCTGTTTCTGATGTTTGACGTGGAAACCGTATTTCTGTTTCCCTGGGCTGTCACGGTTCAAAGTTCCGGCATATACGGATTACTAAATATATTGTTTTTCATGTTGATTCTAATCTTAGGATTAGCATATGCCTGGAAGAAAGGAGCGTTGGAATGGAAGTAAATATCAAATCCATGAAATATGAAGAGTTCAATGACAACGAGTATCTTGAACAACTTCGGGCATCCGGCACAAACGTGTTCATGGGATGCCTTGACGAGGTTATCAACTGGGGACGTTCGAACTCCCTTTGGCCTCTTACCTTTGCGACCAGCTGCTGCGGTATCGAATACATGGCAGTCGGAGCAGCCCGTTATGATTTTGCCCGTTTCGGCTTCGAAGTAACCCGAGCCAGTCCGCGGCAAGCCGACTTTATTGTCGTAGCGGGAACGATCGTCCATAAAATGGCTCCGGTACTAAGACGCCTTTACGACCAGATGGCAGAGCCGAAATATGTTATCGCCATGGGCGGATGCGCTATTTCCGGTGGCCCTTTCAAAAATTCATACCATGTCGTTAAGGGAGTTGATTCCATTATCCCGGTTGACGTCTACGTACCCGGTTGTCCTCCCCGGCCGGAAGCATTGTTATACGGTATCATGCAACTCCAACGGAAACTAAAGGTTGAAAAATTCATCGGGGGAGTCAATCGAAAAGAAGAGAAGAAATAAATGATCTATTTATGCTAACAGATAAAATCAAACATATCAACCCGGATATCGTCATAGAGGAAAACGGTATACCCACCGTTATCGTCCCGGTTTCCGAATATCGAAATATAGCCTTGTTTTTCAAAAACGATCCCCAACTCTCTTTTGATTACTTGGTATGCATGACCGGCATGGACTGGGGAGATTCCATGGGTGTCATCAACCTACTTGAATCCACGATACACGGGCATCGTATCTTCCTAAAAACAAGCACTACCGACCGGGAGAACCCGGAACTTCCCTCGATAAGCGATATTTGGGAAACAGCCAACCTAAACGAACGGGAAGTGTTCGACTTTTTCGGTATACGTTTCATCAATCATCCGGATATGCGTCGTCTTTTCTTACGCAACGACTGGGTAGGCTACCCGTTACGAAAAGACTACGACGCAAGCGAAGTCATCAATCCCGTCCGTATAGAAAGCGATGAGACATTGGATACCGCCCCCACTTACAAGGAGAATAGAAGCGGAGAGATACAGGAAAAAGAGAATATCGTATTCAAAGAAAACGAATACGTGGTGAACATCGGTCCTCAACATCCGGCTACCCACGGAGTTCTTCGTTTTAGAGTATCCTTGGAAGGTGAAATCGTAAAAAAAGTAGATGTCAACTGCGGTTACATCCACCGGGGCATCGAAAAACTGTGCGAAACCCTCACCTATCCCCAAACATTAGCCCTGACGGATCGACTGGACTATTTAGCCGCACAACAAAACCGTCACGCGTTATGCATGTGTATCGAAGAGGCTTTGCAAATCGAAATACCGGAACGGGTGAAATACATCCGGACTCTTATGGACGAACTGAACAGACTCTCTTCTCATCTCTTGTTTTGGTCGGCTCTATGCATGGACTTGGGAGCTCTTACGGCTTTCTTTTACGGTTTCCGTGACCGGGAGAAAGTATTGAATATGCTGGAAGAAACGACCGGAGGACGTCTGATTCAGAATTACAATGTAATCGGCGGAGTCATGGCAGATATTCATCCCAACCTAACCCGCCGGATCAAAGAGTTTATCACCTATCTACCTCCCATGATCAAAGAGTATCATGAGGTATTTACCGGAAATATCATTGCACAGCAACGCCTGAAAAACATCGGTATCTTATCCAAAGAGAACGCAATCTCTTATGGCGTTACCGGACCTTCCGGAAGAGCTTCCGGGTGGGCATGCGACGTTCGCAAGCGAATGCCGTACGGAGTCTATGATAAAGTAGATTTCAAAGAGATCATCTATAACGAAGGAGACTCGTTCAGCAGATACATGGTCCGGATGGAAGAGATGCTCGAATCCCTCCATATTCTGGAGCAATTGGTCGACAATATACCGGCCGGGGATTTTGCAGTAAAAACGAAACCGGTGATTAAACTCCCGGAAGGCCAATATTTCAAGAGTGTAGAGGCCAGCAGAGGAGAATTCGGAGTATACATCGAAAGCCGGGGTGAAAAAACACCCTACCGGATGAAGTTCCGTTCCCCTTGTCTGACATTGGTCTCCGTTGTCGATCAATTGGCACAAAACAACAAGATCGCCGACCTGATCGCCATTGGAGGTACCTTAGATTACGTGGTCCCGGATCTCGACAGATAAATAAAAATAAAAGATACTTAGGTTTAGTAAGGAATACAAATAGTGTTGGAATTATAAATCTAAAATCATAAATCTAAAATAGCATATATGTTTGATTTTTCGACAATAACAGAATGGATAGACAACTTACTCCGAAGTTTCCTGCCCCATACCGCGGCAACTTTGATCGAGTTCGTCATCATCGGGTTATGCCTGTTGGTGGGCTACGCACTCATTGCCTTAGTATTGATTTATGCCGAACGAAAAGTGTGCGCCTTTTTCCAGTGCCGGATCGGCCCTAATCGCGTAGGACCTTACGGCATCATACAAAGCATCGCCGATATGATTAAAATGCTCACGAAAGAGTTGATCGAAATCAATCAGGTAGACCGTTTCCTATTCAACTTAGCCCCCTTCGTGGTGATCGTCGCCTCCGTATTGGCATTCGGGTGCATTCCGTTTGCCAAAGGACTGCATGTTATCGATTTTCACGTGGGTATTTTTTTCCTGATTGCCGTCTCTTCCATCGGTATCGTCGGGATTCTGCTTGCCGGATGGGCCAGTAATAACAAATACTCCCTCATCGGGGCCATGCGAAGCGGAGCCCAAATGATCAGCTACGAACTCTCCATCGGACTCTCTATCTTGACGATAGTTGTATTTGCGGGAAGTATGCAACTCTCCACGATCGTAGAAGAACAAGCCAACGGATGGTTTATTTTCAGAGGTCATATTCCGGCTCTTATCTCATTCGTAGTATATCTGATAGCCGGAACGGCAGAAACCAACAGAGGTCCTTTCGACCTGCCGGAAGCCGATTCGGAGCTGACGGCCGGATACCACACGGAATATTCCGGGATGCAGTTCGGATTTTTCTATTTGGCGGAATACCTGAACATGTTTATCGTGGCCGCTGTTGCCACTACCCTGTTTTGGGGAGGATGGATGCCGCTGCATATTCCGGGATGGGAAAGTTTCAATCAGATCATGGACTACATTCCGACCATCGTCTGGTTTTTCGGGAAAGTGGCAGTCATCATATTTATTATTATGTGGTTCAAATGGACCTTTCCGCGATTAAGAATAGACCAATTGCTTAAATTGGAATGGAGATATCTTCTGCCCATTAACCTGTTCAATCTTTTTTTAATGGTCGTCATCGTGGTTTTTAAACTACACTTTTAAACTTTGAATTATGAACGTGAAAGAATATATCAGTTCCTTTTTCAGCGGATTACACTCGCTGCTTGTCGGAATGCGGGTAACGTTAAACGAATTTTTCACCCGGAAAACAACGGAACAATACCCTGAAAACAGGGCCACACTAAAAATGTTCGATCGGTTCCGTGGAGAATTGACCATGCCGCATAACGAAAAAAACGAACATAAGTGCATTGCTTGCGGAATTTGCGAGATGAATTGTCCTAACGGAACCATCAAAATCACTTCGGAATTCCTGACGGACGAGGAGGGAAAAAAGAAAAAGGTATTGGTAAAATACCAATACGATTTAGGTAGTTGCCTGTTTTGCCAACTATGCGTAAAAAATTGCCCCCAACAGGCTATTACATTTATTCCCACGTTTGAACACGCTGTTTTCACGCGTTCAAAATTGGTCAGGATACTGAACCGCGAAGGATCTAAAGTGGAAAAAAAACAAAACAACGAAAAGAGAGAGGGATAACAGGAACTTTTGTTACAACCCCGTCTCTATATTAATAGATTGAATTATGAATATTGCTTTACAAGATGCCGTTTTCTTTATTTTGGCAACAGTCATCGTAGTTTGTTCCATTCTGACGGTAACGACAAAAAGGATTCTACGATCTGCGACCTACTTGTTATTCGTGCTTTTTGCCACGGCAGGTATCTATTTTCAGCTTAATTACTCCTTTTTAGGTGCCGTTCAAATAACCATCTACGCGGGAGGCATTATCATACTTTACGTATTCTCCATTTTGTTGACCAGTCCGGATGGAGATAAAGCGGAAAAACTAAAAAACAGCAAAATGGCCGCGGGTTTACTGACAGCTTTGGCAGGTACGGTCCTATGTGTTTTTATCACTTTAACACATTCGTTCGGCCCCAGTCGGCCTGCGGATGGAGAAATTCATATGAAAACCATCGGAACGGCCTTAATGGGCATGGAGAAATACCAATACCTGCTGCCTTTTGAAGCCATTAGCGTCTTGCTGTTGGCTTGTATGATCGGAGGTATTGTCATCGCCCGGAAACGATAAAAACAAAACGAAAGAAAAACATTGCAAAATCTAAACATAAGCACATGGAAATACACATGGAATATTATCTGGTAATCAGCACCGTCATGCTTTTTGCAGGAATATACGGATTCATCACCCGCAGAAATTTATTGGCCATCTTGATCTCGATCGAGCTGATCCTGAACTCGGTTGATATCAATTTCGCGGTATTCAACCGTTACCTTTTTCCCGATCAATTGGAAGGTTTTTTCTTCACCTTGTTTGCAATCGGAATATCAGCCTGCGAAACGGCCGTGGCCATCGCCATCATTATAAACATATACCGGAACATCAGGAATATCCAGGTAAAGAACTTGAATAAGATGAAACATTAAAATCCGACGAATTACAAAATCGGGAATTTGAAAATATAAAATTATAAATCATGGAATACGTTTTACTCATTCTGATCCTGCCGCTATTTACCTTCTTGGCCATCGGGTTACTGGGAACGAAGCTTAAACCGCTGACAGCCGGTTGCATAGGAACCGCCTCTCTCGCCCTCTCGGCCATCTTAGCCTATATCGCGGCAGGACAATATTTCTCAACGGCACAGGTAAACGGCATATATGAAAAATTAATCCCCGTGAATTTCACGTGGCTTCAATTCACGGATCGTTTGCATATCGATTTAGGGCTTTTATTAGACCCGATCTCGGTCATGATGCTGGTGGTCATTACCACGGTCTCGCTGATGGTGCATATATACAGTCTCGGATACATGAAAGGAGAACGGGGATTTCAGCGTTATTACGCTTTTCTCTCCCTATTCAGCTTTTCCATGTTAGGGTTAGTCGTGGCAACCAACATTTTCCAGATGTATATATTCTGGGAGTTAGTCGGGGTCTCCTCCTACCTGCTGATCGGTTTCTATTATACCAAACCGGAAGCTGTATCCGCCTCTAAAAAAGCATTTATCGTCACCCGGTTTGCCGACCTCGGTTTTTTGATCGGAATCCTGCTATTATCCTATTTCACAAAGACATTCAGTTTCGAATTGCTGACTTCCGGCGACCGATCCCTGTTTACCGACGCATCCGGAATGACATTTATGGGCTGCTCTGTTATCAGCTGGGCATTGGCCCTTATCTTTATCGGGGGAGCAGGAAAATCGGCCATGTTTCCTTTACATATCTGGTTACCGGACGCCATGGAAGGTCCGACTCCGGTTTCCGCGTTGATTCACGCCGCCACCATGGTCGTGGCAGGAGTATATCTGGTAGCCCGATTATTTCCCGTCTATTACTTGGAGGCGCCCGACGTTTTAGTCGTCATCGCTATCGTGGGGGCTTTTACCTCTTTATACGCGGCTGTCGTCGCATGCGTACAAACCGATATCAAACGGGTATTGGCCTTCTCTACCATCTCCCAAATCGGGTTCATGATGGTAGCTTTAGGTGTCTCCGGCATGGAGGGACATGCCGGATTGGGCTACATGGCCTCCATGTTCCACCTCTTCACTCATGCCATGTTTAAAGCCTTGTTGTTCCTCGGCGCAGGAGCCATCATTCATGCCGTACACAGCAACGAGATGAGCCATATGGGAGGATTGAGAAAGTATCTTCCGGTTACGCATATTACCTTTTTGGTCGCTTGTCTTGCCATTTCGGGGATTCCCCCTTTCTCCGGTTTTTTCAGTAAAGACGAAATATTAGCCGCAACCTTCAATTTCAGTCCTATATTGGGAGGTGTCATGAGTTTTATCGCCGCTTTAACCGCATTCTATATGTTCCGGCTGTATTACAATATTTTCTGGGGAAAAGAGAGTCCGCACGAACACACGCCCCACGAAGCTCCTCGGTCCATGACCTTACCGTTGGTATTTCTGGCCATAGTCACCCTGTTTGCCGGTTTTATTCCCTTCGGGAAATTTGTCAGCAGTAACGGAGCCGAATACGCGATTCATTTGGATTGGGTCGTAGCCGCCAGTAGCGTACTTATCGCTTGTATAGCGATCGCTATCGCAACCCGCCTGTATAAAAAAGAGAGCTCCGTCCCGGCTCAAATGGCCAATACTTTCCCTACCTTATACAAGGCAGCATCCAAACGGTTCTATATCGATGAGTTTTATCTGTTTATTACCAAACGGATCATATTCAACGGAATATCCCGTCCGATCGCCTGGTTCGACCGCCACATCATCGACGGAACGATGAACGGTATAGCTCAATTGTCCCAACGAACCGCATACGCGATCCGGGGATTCCAATCCGGACAAATACAACAGTATGCTTATATTATCCTGTTGGGTACCTTATTCATCGCCTTTTTGGTTTTATTCGTGTAATCTAAAATACAAAAGATATGAATTTTTTATCCTTATTCGTTCTTATTCCGATCCTGATGATGTGCGGATTGCTCTTTTCAGCGAACCTGAAACAGATACGAGCCGTTGTTGCCGCGGGAGGATCTCTATTGCTGGCTTTGGCCATCGGATCGGTATTCGCCTACATCGGAGAACGAAACGCCGGAAACACGGCGGAAATGCTTTTTACGGCAGATTGCGTATGGTACGCTCCGCTTAACATTCACTACTCCGTAGGGGTCGACGGAATCTCCGTCGCCATGTTACTGCTCTCTTCCGTCATTGTTTTCACGGGAATATTTGCCTCCTGGAAAATGGAGTTCCTGCAAAAAGAATACTTCATGTGGTTCTGTTTGCTCGCCGTCGGCGTATTCGGTTTCTTTATCTCCGTAGATCTGTTCACCATGTTTATGTTTTACGAGATCGCCCTGATTCCCATGTATCTGTTGATCGGGGTATGGGGTAGCGGAAAGAAAGAGTACGCGGCCATGAAATTAACCCTCATGCTGATGGGAGGCTCGGCCTTATTATTGGTAGGAATCTTGGGTATCTATTTCCATTCGGCAACCGACGGGGGACAGTTGACCATGAACCTGCTCCAGATCGCCCGAACCCATATCCCGGTAGAAGCCCAACATTGGTTCTTCCCCTTGACATTCGTCGGTTTCGGTGTTTTGGGGGCCTTGTTTCCGTTTCATACCTGGTCTCCCGACGGACACGCATCCGCCCCGACGGCCGTCTCCATGCTACACGCGGGAGTATTGATGAAGTTAGGAGGCTACGGTTGCTTCCGGGTAGCCATCTACCTGATGCCCGAAGCCGCCAAGGAACTATCCTGGATATTTATCATCCTGACGGGTATCAGTGTGGTATACGGAGCCTATTCGGCCATCGTACAAACCGATTTGAAATACATCAATGCCTACTCTTCCGTAAGCCATTGCGGATTAGTATTGTTCGCCATTCTGATGCTGAACCAGACTGCCATGACCGGAGCTGTACTCCAGATGCTCTCCCACGGTTTGATGACGGCTCTCTTTTTCGCCCTCATCGGCATGATATACGGACGCACGCACACGCGGGATATCCGGGAAATGGGCGGATTGATGAAAATTATTCCCTTCTTGGGCTGCTGTTACGTTATTGCCGGTTTAGCCTCTTTAGGTTTACCGGGATTAAGCGGATTCGTGGCCGAGATGACGGTATTTGTCGGGGCGTTCCAACACACGGATACCTTCCATCGGGTCTTCACGATCATCGCCTGTACCTCAATCGTCATTACGGCGGTCTATATCCTTCGGGTTGTCGGCAAACTTCTGTACGGACAAGTCGTTAACGACCACCATCTGGCCCTCACGGATGCCAACTGGTACGAACGCCTGTCCGTCATCGTATTGATACTGGCGATAGCCGGTATCGGTCTGGCTCCCTTGTGGATATCCGACATGATCCGCGAAAGTTTATTGCCGGTCGTTAACGTGTTGAACTATTAGTAATCATTAAACCTCAAAATAAAATGTATTACACGAATCTAATGCCATTAAAAGAAGAACTATCCTTAGTCGCCCTGATAGTCATCCTTTTGCTATACGATATATTCGGTTCTCCCAAAAGCCTGAAATATTTTCAGCCGACAGCCTGTATCCTGATGGGAATACATACCCTGTTGAATCTGTTTCCCGGCGAAGCTGTTTCCGCATTCGGGGGCATGTACCATTACGAACCGATGGGAGGAATCGTAAAAACAATTCTGAATATAGGTACACTGCTTATTTTCATGCAGGCAAACAATTGGCTGAAAAGCGAAGAGACCGTCATTCGAAGGGGCGAATTTTACATGATCACCCTCTCGACATTGTTAGGCATGTATTTTATGATCTCTGCCGGAAACTTCCTGATGTTCTTTATCGGCATGGAAACCGTATCCATCCCGATGGCCACTTTGGCCGCTTACAATAAATACCAGCATCTTTCAGCGGAAGCCGGAGCCAAATACATTCTTTCGGCCGTCTTTGCTTCCGGGCTGGCTCTTTACGGCATATCGTTGATATACGGTACGGTGGGAACCCTCTATTTCGAAGATATTCCCGCGGGTATCAACGGCAGCCCGATCCAAATCATGGCCTTTGTATTCTTCTTTACGGGTTTAGGATTCAAACTATCCTTAGTTCCCTACCACCAGTGGACGCCCGACGTTTACGAGGGAGCCCCGACTAACGTAACCGCCTATCTTTCCGTTATATCCAAAGGATCGGCCGCTTTCGTGTTGATGACCGTTTTATGTAAAGTATTCGGAAACCTGATCCACGAGTGGCAAGCCATCCTTTATGGCGTGATTATCGCCACGATCACCTTAGCCAACCTCTTCGCCCTGCGCCAACAGAATATAAAACGATTCTTCGCCTACTCCTCCATCTCCCAGGCCGGATATATCATGCTGGGGGTAATCAGCGGATCGGCCATAGGCATGACCGGATTGGTATATTATATTCTGATCTACACGCTTTCGAACTTAGCCGCGTTCGGGGTTATCGCCATCGTCGAAACCCGTTCCGGAAAATTGAATATCGACGAATATAACGGCTTATACTCGACAAATCCCAAATTAAGTATCGTTATGATGATCGCCCTGTTTTCCTTGGCAGGGATTCCTCCTTTTGCCGGATTCTTCAGCAAATTTTTTATTTTTGCCGCTGCCGCCAAAGAGGGATACTACGTTTTGGTTTTCATCGCCCTGCTGAACACGATCGTCTCGCTTTACTACTACCTGAGAATCGTAAAAGCCATGTTTATCAACAAAAACGAAGAAGCCGTGACGGCTTTCCGTTCCGATAATTACACCCGGTTAAGTTTAGTGATTTGCAGTGCGGGTATTCTTTTATTAGGCCTCATCAGCAGTGTTTACGAATACATCGACACATTCAGCAGATTCTAATTTTCCTCCATATACGGATCCCCTTTATTCTTCGGAAGAGATTAAAGGGGATTTATCTTCCCGATATAACGATCGCAATAAATATTAATTTATTTGAACAATACCCTCCCCGTAAAAATAGAGCCCGAAAATAAAAGAGTGGAAAGTTTGTCGCTCCGGGTTATACACGCCTAATAAATTGCTATTGCTTCCTATCTCTTTAAAATCGGAAACGACATAAAAAAGTTCGGAACATTTTCGATAAACGGGAGAATGCCAAAGCCCTCGCAATTCCGTCATTTCTTGCTTTATCTCTAAAGTTGCCGGATTTAAAATTCCTATATAAGTTCTATCTTCCCCATCCTTCTCGTGAACCCTTAATAAACCAATCTCTTTATTCATACGGAATAGCTCATTTCGTTTTCCATCTAATATTCTCTCTTTCATACTACCCGATTTGGTATTCAGGGAGATCATGCACTCCTTTTCCGAACTGTCTTCCGAGTTCGGGGAAATTCCGGTAATAAAAATAAGATTTTCGCTCACGGGATCATATACAAACGTATTCTCTTTTCCCACGAACGGTTGTAGATTCTCTCCTTTCACCCAAGTCCCGACCTCCGTCTGATCGCCGGTTTCATGATCTATTTTTAACAATTGCAATACCGTTCGCTCTTTAGCCTCCTTGTCTGCGCGCAAAACACAGAGATCATTCCCGATTTTACCCCAGGAGATCAAATCACGCACGCCCGTTAACTCCTTGTATCCTACCATCTTCAACGAGTCATACATCTCCGGATCAAAAGAGACTACTGTAATCTTATCCTGATCCTTTAACAGGCCGAACACGGGCTTAACCCCGGAAATCTTGATCAAACTTTTCAAAGGGAGTATTTCAGGCAACAAACACCGGGGATCAAACATACACCAAGGAAAGCTGCCCATCTTTCTAATTCCATATCCCTCATATCCACCCCGCTCTCGTCCCCAGGCATATAAACCACAATCCTCTTTACCGATATTCAACTCTACTATATCCTGTCCCACCTTATTCCGGCTAACAATAACCCGGAATCTCCCTGCCCTATACCGGGGAACAAAAAAAGTGATATAATCCTCCGTACATTCCAACGGTTTTATATTAGAAGCCGTACTAAGTCCAATCGTCTCCGAACGGGAATAAGCCACCGACTCCAAAACGATTTCGTCTTTTACCGTAAAACCCTTAGCCCGGATCATCACCAAGCTATTGGCAGGAAAAGCAGTCGATAAGTCAGGCATTTGAACATCCGTAATACCGATATGACCCTTTTTATATCTCTTCCAACCAAACTCGTCTTTATCGCAACTCGTAAAAGAGACCATTAGAATCATCATTATACCACAAAATAGTTGTTTTTTCATTTTTTACAATAAATATATAAGTACTTAATTATCTATATAAGCCGTTTTATCCAAGCTTTTAAGCGTCATAAAAAATATTCACGTCAAAATACTTTTATTTATTCACAGTTTCTATTTATTACCATTGCGGATAAATTCTCCGAACAGCAATTATATCATACTCACTAAACCTCTCCCAAGGTATACCAGCTGTTCCTCCGTTCATGACAGAATAACTATCGGTTTGAGGAGTCCCCGGAATAAGGATTCCCGTTTCACCTAAACTTAAATAATTCGTATGTTTAAGACCTATAATATGTCCAATTGCATGAACTAAAACAAATACTTTTTTCTCATGACTAAGTTCTCTCCCATAACGATTCCAATAGTTTATTCTTATCATCTCTCCCGGAGCCCCATTTCTTGGTAGATTTGATGCAGCAGCTGTACCAGAAGGTAAATGATCCATTCGAACCACGACATTAGAAGGTCCTCCGCTTATATATATAATACGAACACTCGTATGGCCTCCGATTAAGCATCGAGCCAATTATCCGGACCGGATGTCGGCATATTACAAGTACTAAGCGATATAAAATTCTCATACGGAACCTGAATCAAGGTTGTATGACGAGCCTGACGAGCTTTAGGCTGATAACAAAAAAGAGAGTCCTTATCAAAAGCAATATCTTCTTCGACAATATAATAACTTCCCATATCACGAATTGTCTACGTATCAAGTCCTAACGAAGCAATAATTTGTTTATCCATGTTTTCTTGAGATACATTACTTTCCGTAAGTAACTCATCAACATTCATTTCTTCAGTTTTACTACAACTATAAAATATAGCCATCAAAAGTAAAACAACAAAATAATACAAGGTTTTCATAATAGTTTAAATTTGATGACGTGAATATTTTATGCGTAGATTATTGGAATACTTGCAAAATATCCCAATCTACGATTAGCACAAAATTAAATATAAATAATCAAATAAAGAATAATAATAAAAAAATAACAATATTATATTGATACAATATCACTCAAAAATGTCAATCCGTATACATTTTTATCAGGTAATTCAAACAGAAAAGCAGTTAGAAGTAAAAACCCAGATCAAAATAGAATTTTAATTTTTTATCCCGGTCGGAAAGGCTGAACACTATATCTATCGGTCCCAAGCGGGAATCCCGCGAATAAGAAACGCCTCCGCCCCAAATACCCCGTCGGCCCCACATATCGAAAAAGCGGTCGTCTTGTTGGGCATAATTACCGATCAGCGAGGCATAATGCCGACCTCCCATCCGTTGTCGCAATCGAAGCCGCCACACGATAAGCGAGTGCTCGGCCATCTCCATATGATTGATCCCTAAAAAAGCTATCTGTTGGGGCAGATAACGGCCGGGATGCACTCCTCCCATGCAATTCAGATAAGAATATGCCGGGCTGCGACCGATCAAAACCCGCCCCGAAACAGAAGGCAATATCTTCAAACGGTTCGTTAACGGTATCACTCCCTCCAAACGAGACTCCAATACAGAAAAAGGAGAATGCTCCTTATAGGTAATCATATTATCGGTATACAGGGAATAATCGGCCCTGAAAGAGACCCCCCGGGTCGGATAGTAACGCCGGTCGTAGGTCTCCAAACGAGCCGACCCGCAATAACTGAAAAAGCCCTCCGGCCGCACGTCCATCACCTCCCCCCCAGCAGAATAGAGAAAGGAATTGTAATCGAAATATTCGTAACGCAAACCTACCTGAAACTGGAAGTTCCGGAAATAAAAATTGGAAAGCCCGAACTCTCCCATATGATAACGGAACGTCATATTGTAATCCTTATGCCCTTCTTTATACACGTTAACGTCGCTAAAACGAAACATATAGGCCAAATTGAACCGGCGCAAAAAAGTATTTTCCAACGTATACTCCAAACGCACGTAAGGATTGGCACTCAAACGTCCCGTTACGGAAAATCGAGAACCGCGTAAAGCCCTATTCGTCCACGTCGTATTTAAGAGGATTGCCGCCATCTCCTCGGAGTCAAACCGAAAACCTATGTTTACGCGACTCACCGGATGCTCTTTCAGGGTCAGTTCCAAATCATAGGGAGGATCCCCGACCAAACGGTAATTAACGGCACTGAATGCTTTCGTACCGTACAAAACGGCGATGGTCCGGTGCAAATCCCGTAAAGAAATTTCACTATTTTCTCGGACATACAATTTTCTCCTTACCCATTTTTCATCTTTCGGGGAGACTCCTAAAACCCGGATATCCCGTATCCTAAAATACCCGGGAGACACAAAACGACTCTTCCCGACTTTCGATTCCACCTTTTCCGGTTTGATTCCGATTTTCTCCTTGAAAGCCATCAATTCGTCCCATTTCGACAAAGCGGCGATTTTTCCCCGGGCCAATAACGAATCGATCGCTTTCGTACTGAAACTGGCCGCAGTGTAACCCTTTACATTAGGACGTATCAATAGATCCGTCTGTTTGAGGTTTGCCTCGTATTTATTCATACAAAGCAAATTAATAATCTGGGGTATCACCTGGGAAACGGATTTCAATTCATCCGCACCCAACAAATCGGCCTGTACATCCACCCCGATAATCACTTCCGCACCCAACGCCTTAGCCACATCCACCGGAAAATTATTCAATACCCCCCCGTCAACCAACACCATATCCTCCATTCGAACCGGCGTAAAAGCTCCCGGAATGGCCATGCTGGCACGCATCGCCAACGCCAGGTTGCCCCGATCGAGCCGGATCTCCTTCCGGGTTATCATATCCGCCGCGATACAGGTAAACGGAATAGGCAATTTCATAAAATCCAAGGAGTCATGATAGCCGATCGTCAAATCCTGAAACAGATTATAAATATTCTGGCCGCTTACAAATCCCAAAGATCTTCCCTGCTTTCTGCTTCTATCAAAAGGTATGGACAATAAGTACTTTTCATCCTGCTCTTTTTCGGAAAAAGAGAGGTCATAGCGGTAAACCTTATCGCTCAATAAAAATTCCCAATTCTGACGGCGTACCAAACTGTCGAGAACATCCGCACGATAACCGATGGCATATAACCCGCCAACAATGGATCCCATACTGGTTCCCACGATTATATCGACAGGTATCCCCGCCTTTTCCAATACCTGCAATACTCCGATATGAGCCACACCTTTGGCTCCTCCCCCGCTCAACACGAGTCCGACTTTTTTCCGTTGTGCGTCCGCAGTACTGCACAACAACAGGAAAAATAAAAAAGACAACCAGACTCTTTTCATGGGAAGCACTGTTATTCCGTCATTTTTTACCGTGTAAATCCAATATCCATTCGCCGATCTCTTTCAACGCCACAGGAGAAAAAGTTTGCTCTATGATTCCATATTCCCCGGGAGTCCCCGTTATACATTCTTGAAACAAATGATTTAACCCGGGTAATTTTTTTATTTCGAACCGTTTGTTTTTCCCTTCCATCAAAGCTTTTCGTATAGCCTCTAAGTTCACATCGGCAGGAACCTGCAAATCTCTTTCTCCATTCAACGCCAATACCGGACACTTCACCTTTTTCAGTATCGGATAAGGATCATACCTGAGCAAAGCCGTATACGAGGGCACCAGACAGCCGTCCACCTGCACCTGAATCCATCTCTCGACGCTCATATTTCCGGGTTTCAAAAAAAGATGTTCGTGTGCGAAACGGGAAACGAGAGCCGTAATAGAGTCTCTTTCTTTTTCAGGATCGTCCGAAGCAATAATCCGATCAAAGATCGTCCGGTCCAAATCGCCGATTTTTTCTGCTAACTTCGGATCCGTTCCGTAAGCTTTCCCGATCAACTCCTTTTGCAATAAAACAAGCCGATCCCCCCGAATACCTGGTCCTGCCAATAAAACGATAAAACCAACACGCTTGTTTCTGCTTGCCGCAACAGAAGCCACACATCCCCCTTCACTATGACCGATCAATCCGATTCGCCGGATCTTTTTTTCTCTCCTTAAAAAATTGACCGCCGCTTCCGCATCCGAAGCAAAATCCCATAAAGAGGAGGAATTAAAATCTCCCTCGGAAGCTTCCACCCCCCGATCATCCACCCGCAACACGCCGATACCTTGTCGCGTCAAATAATCGGCCAAAACCCAAAAAGGTTTATGTCCCATCATCTCTTCATTTCTATTCTGCGGGCCGCTACCGCTAATCAACACAACCGTAGGGAAGCTCTTCTTTCCTTCCGGCAAAGTCAAGGTTCCGCCTAATCTGACGGAATCTCTTTTATTCTCGAAAAACACCTCCTCGACCCGGTAAGGATAGGGTCCCCGGGGTTCCTGATAGCGTACATTTCCGTCTCCCGGGACAAAAAGCAAAAAAGAGGTGTATCCCATCTGCTTAAAAGTTCCTTCGATCTCCCCCTTTTCATTCAATTTTCCCGTGTATTCAACACCCAATTTCCGAATGACGAAACGCAATTGTTCATCTCTCCAACAAACGGTATCGACAGGGATACCGAGGGCCCCCTGAGCGGGGCTATCCAAAGAGGCGGTATATCCGCCTTCGTTTCTCTCGATATGCAACACGAGCTTTAAAACCCCGCCCGGAAGAAGCAACATTCCGTTCCATGCCCCCGTATCATGCTGAGCCGAAACCGTTCCGACTCCCCCTATAAAACATACTATGCAAACGATTAAGAAGTTTCTCATCAGTCTCGTGTTGATTCTTTTACAAATCTACAAAATTTGTAACTTGATCCCGAAAGAAAGACTTAAAATATCTCCTAAACCGATATACCTGTTTCCGACAGCACTGATAAAATATAAATCGCAGGTACTGAATTCGTAAAAGACCGTCATTTTTTTAAAGGGGGCACTCCGGTCTAACCCGAAAGTAAGCCGTTGTCCGATAAAAGCATGGAAACGAATCCGCGTGGAAAACTTATAATAGTTACTCGGATAACGATCCGGTTCCTTTACCCAAAAAGCATCGTCCAATACCGTATTCACGTAAATACCCGTCGTCAAGGGATCGAACGACCAACGTTTGGCTAAATAAACATTGGTCCAGGGAATATAATTTTGTTTTAATGTAAGAGTAATCTTTGCCTCATTGGAAGAAAAACGGGGTATGAATCCGATCAGGAAATCGGTTTCCCATTGGTCTTTTTTACCGTAATCCCATCCCATTCCTAACGAAATCAAACCTATGGAACCGGCAAATTGCAGCTTTTGATATTTAGGAATCAATTTTTGCCAGGTCGTCTGGTAATTCATCAATTTTCGCTCGTAGCGTGCCCGTAAACGTTCTTGCCTGGCCAAACGATGAGCTTCCCGTTCTTTTATCCGAATGCTGTCGGCATCCTGCTGTGCACAAAGAGGTGAAGTGACAAAAAGAAATAACCCGACTCCCCATTTAATAATAGACCACTTCATAACCATATCCTTTCGGGGTTAAAGTAAACAACAAATAATTTTTATCTTTCATACAACTGCAACCGTAATACATGACTCCGTCTTCAAACAGATCTTCCGCCATCAAAGTATGATTGTGTGCATGCAAACAAAATTCCATCCGGGGAAAACGCCTCAACAACTCATGAAATACCTGAGACACGTTATTATTGAATTCAACATCCCCCGGTCGGACATGCATCACGGGGATCGTGCGCTTAAAACCGGAAACACTATCCTGCAACTCTTTATAAATAAATGAAAAATCAGGGATCGGATGGGAATAATCAAATTCCAAGGCACAAGTGTTCATGCAGATAAATTTCGTATCACCCGCAATAAACGAAAAATTCATATCTCCGTATATTTTCTTGTACACCTCCACCCCGTTTCCCAACACATCATGATTACCGAGCAAAGCAACATAGGGCACTTTCAACTTCGACATAATATCCCGCACCCACTCGAACTCCTTGGTTAAACCAAAATCGGAAATATCCCCGCCATGAATAACAAAATCCACATCATCACGGGTATTCAAGTGGGAGACAAACTTTTCAGTCTCGTCATACCAACGCTGACTATCTCCCATCAACACGAAACGGATTGTATCTTTCCCTTTGCAAGCCTCCTCGATACGGGCAATATTCTTCTCGTTTATTCCCCTCTCCCCACCCAATCGGACATCATAAGGATGGTACTCTATCAGATCGCAACCATATACAAACAAAGCGACCATTAACATTACACCTACTCTCATCACAAGTTTATTTTTACACTACACGGAAAAATAAAATACAAAAAACAGACCAAATACAATATATTTTAAGATAATAAATATTAAAATAGAAAGTTAAACCGCTCCTCGTTTCCGAAACGCTAATCCCATCCGTTTTTCCTCACAATACACTATCTTTGTAATGAAAAAAAAGATCATGAAGGCTAAAGTAAACAAAACGAATGCAGCCCGTCTACTCGACAAAGCAAAAATCGATTACGAGCTTGTTCCTTACGAAGTCGACGACAATAACCTGGCTGCCGTTCACGTTGCCGAACAATTAGGGGAAAATATCGGGCAGGTCTTTAAAACCCTCGTGCTGAAAGGAGATAAAACCGGCTTTTTCGTATGCGTTATTCCAGGCGATCGAGAAGTCGACTTGAAAATAGCTGCCAAAGTGTCCGGAAATAAAAAAGCCGATCTTATTCCCGTGAAGGAATTACTCTCGACAACGGGCTATATCCGGGGAGGTTGTTCCCCTATTGGCATGAAAAAAGAATTTCCCACCTACATTCACTCCTCTTGTCTTCATTTCGATTACATCTATATCAGCGCCGGAATTCGCGGCTTGCAAATCAAAATCTCCCCCTCCGACCTAATCCGCATCACCCAAGCCAAGACGATAAGGATCGAGGGAAAAGATTAAGAGATTAAAAGATTAAAAGATTAGGTGATTAAAAGATTAGGTGATTAAAGATTAGAAAATTCGGAGCTCAATTTACAATTAACGGATGTTGATTCAATCGACCAATCATTGAATCGTTAAATCCCTAAATCACCTAATCCCTAAATTCTTTCCGTTGTCAATCGTTCCGACATATACTCCGCAGCCCTGCGTCCGTCCCCCATTGCTAAAATAACCGTAGCTCCTCCGCGTACGATATCTCCGCCCGCGAAAAGTCCAGGAATATTAGACTCCATGGTCTTTTCATCCACGATAATCGTTCCCTTGGAAGAGATATTCAGTCCCTCCACGGAACGAGGAATTATCGGATTAGGAGAGACTCCCACGGCCACGACCACCACGTCGGCATCTATCAAATATTCGGAACCGGGAACAGGCACCGGACTACGACGTCCGCTGGCATCCGGTTCTCCTAAAGCCATTTTCTGTACTTTTACTTGTTTAACCCGGCGATTCTCATCGGCAATATATTCAACCGGATTGGTCAAGGTCATAAACTCGCATCCCTCTTCCTTGGCATGCTTCACCTCTTCGATCCGGGCAGGCATCTCCTCCTCGCTTCTACGATAAACAATCGTAGCCCGTTCGGCACCCAGACGTTTTGCCGTCCGGACAGAATCCATCGCGGTATTTCCTCCGCCGACTACGACCACCCGTTTTCCGTGATACACGGGAGTATCCGACTCTTCACTATCGGCACCCATCAAATTCACCCGGGTCAAATACTCGTTGGAAGAGAGTATGCCATTGTAATTTTCTCCCGGTATATTCATGAAACGGGGCAACCCCGCTCCCGAAGCTACATAAAATCCTTTAAAACCTTCCGACTTCAAATCTTCCATCGAATCCGTCATACCCACGATAAAATTGGTAACGAATTTCACCCCCATCTTTTTCAGGCTGTCAATCTCCGCATCCACTACCCGATTAGGCAAACGGAACTCGGGAATTCCATATTTCAGCACCCCTCCGATCTCGTGCAAAGCCTCAAAAACGGTCACATCATATCCCTTTTTAGCCAAATCCCCGGCACACGAGAGCCCGGACGGCCCGGAACCGATCACCGCCATTTTTATACCGTTAGCCGGAGCCACCTCAGGAACGGATACACGACCGGATTCCCGCTCGTAATCCGCCGCAAACCGCTCTAAATAACCGATAGCTACCGGTTGCTTATCTAACTTTTGAATATAAAAACACTTGGATTCACACTGTTTCTCCTGAGGGCATACCCGGCCGCAAACCGCCGGCAAAGCACTCGTATTCTTCAATATTACGGCCGCTTGTAAAAACTCCCCCCTTTCGATATTCTTCACGAAACCGGGAATATCAATCTTCACCGGACAACCTTCCATACACGTGGGATTTATACAATCCATACAACGTTTCGCTTCCAGAACGGCCATTTCCGGCGTTAACCCTTTATTCACCTCTATCCTTTGGCTCTTAATCCTCTCCACGGGATCTACTTCCGGCATACGAACCCGTTCTATGGATGTCCGTTCCTTACCCGGTATATCTCGACGTAACTGCTGTCTCCAGGCAGCATTCCGATCACTTACCCCACTCATATTCTTATTTTTCAAATTCATGCAATTTTTCACTCTCGGTATCTTTATACCCGTTTAAGCGGGACAACATCTCGTCAAAGTCAATCTGATGCGCATCAAATTCCGGTCCGTCGACACAGGTAAACCGGGTTTTTCCTCCCACTGTAACCCGGCAAGCTCCACACATACCAGTACCGTCCACCATGATAGCATTTAAGCTGGCTATCGTGGGAACGTCATATTCCCGTGTCAATTTCTCACAAAACTTCATCATGATTGCCGGACCGATAGTCACAGCCAAATCGATCTTCTCCCGTTTTATAATCTCCTCCATTCCCTCCGTAATCAATCCCTTCTTTCCGTAAGAACCGTCATCCGTCATAATAATCATTTCGTCCGACAAAGCCCGTATCTCATCTTCCAAAATAACCAAATCCTTCGTCCTTCCGGCGATCACCGATAGGACCCGATTACCGGCCTCCTTAAATCCTTTGACAATAGGCAACAAAGGTGCGACACCGACACCGCCCCCGCAAGCCAAAACCGTTCCTACTTTTTCTATGTGAGTCGGTTTTCCCAATGGTCCTACTAAATCCGTGATATAATCCCCTACCTCCAAGGCACATAATTTCCGGGAAGAAACTCCCATCACCTGCACCACTAATGTAATACTCCCCCGTTTTAAATCGGCATCCGCTATCGTCAAAGGCATTCGCTCTCCCTTCTCCCCCACCCGCACGATGACAAAATTACCGGGTTTTCTCGCCTTGGCGATCAAAGGGGCCTCCACTTCCAATTTCACCACCCGCTCCGAAAAATAGGTTTTACTCAGTATCTTATTCATATTCGTTACTCTCCTAATATTATATCACACATTCGAAGGGTGTGAAGATAATAAAAAATATCAACAAAAAACACCCGTAACCTCCTTCTCTCCTTCATATATAACATTTCAACATCAAAATACTATATTTGCAATAAATATAAATCGATTATCCGCTATGAACAACAAGAAAGAAAAAAAGGAAAAAATAAACGTGGTATACTCTACTGATCCCAATTTTCAATACGAATACGACGAAGAAACAGAAGCAGAAACGCTGGCTCCGGAAAAACAGAATCTCAGGGTATCTCTCGATTCCAAACAACGCAAAGGTAAAATCGTCACGCTCGTGCAGGGTTTTATCGGCACGGAAAACGATCTAAAAGAATTAGCCAAATTACTTAAAAACAAATGCGGGGTCGGCGGCTCCGTGAAGGACGGCGAAATCATTATTCAGGGTGAGCTCAAAGAAAAAATACTCACCATTCTAAAAGACAACAACTACCGAGCCAAATAAAAAAGCAGCTTATTAAAGCTGCTTTTTTATTACGTGCTACAACCATTTCACTAAAGCAAAGTCTTGCCTGTGCGGTAGCAAAGGATTCTTCGGATAAATACGTAGACCTAACGTAAACAGCCCCGGATCATCCGGAGTGATCTCTACCGAATAGAGGGCCTTGCCGTTTTCAAAAGAAATCGGGGCAAAATCATAGGTAGAACGAACGACCATTTTTCCGTTTACCTGTTCCGTAACGATCAACTCGACTCCCACATCGTCGATCGAAAGATCTCCTATATCCAAAAGAACTTTCCCCACGTACGACTTACCTAAAGAGATGATCTGTTTCGACTTATCCGGAAGAGTCAGCGAATCAACAGTTACATTCTCCCATTCGCGTCCGACTTTTTTCTTCCATTCCGCAATCTCTATAGCTAAAGCATCATTATCGGCTATCAATTTATGATACCGACGGGACATCGGCAAGTAAAATTTCTCCTCGTAATCCGTCAACATTCGATTCGAAGTAAAGTTGGAAGCGACCTTGGCTATCGTATTCTTAATATACTCTACCCAGGCCGACGATATGCCGTTTTCTTCTTTGGCATAGAAAACCGGAGCGATCTCAGTCTCAATGATATTATAGATCAATTCTGCATCCAGTTGATTCTGGAACTCTTGATTCTCATAGGTACGTTCCATGGGTAAAGCCCAGCCTGCTCCTTTCTGATAACCTTCCACCCACCAACCGTCCAACACGCTGAAATGCATAACCCCGTTCATAGCCGCTTTTTCCCCGCTCGTACCCGAAGCTTCCTGCGGGCGGGTGGGGGTATTCATCCACACGTCCACCCCCTGCACCATCCGGCGGGCCAAATCCATATCGTAATTAGGCAAAAAGACGATCTTCCCTAAAAATTGCGGATACTTGGAAACCTCCACGATTCGCTTGATCAAATCCTGCCCCGCCTGATCTGCCGGATGGGCTTTCCCGGCAAATATGAACTGCACCGGACGATCCGGATTATTGACAATCTCGTTCAAACGATCCAAATTGCTAAACAGAAGATGGGCTCGTTTGTAAGTGGCAAAACGCCGGGCAAAACCGATAGTCAAAATATCATCCCGCAGCTTATCTTTAATCTCTACCAACTCTTTCGGGGTAAAATAGGCCGTATCTCCTCCATCGGCTAAACGACGTTTAATATGACGTATCAACCGGCTCCTCAATACTCCCCGTACTCCCATGATCCGTTCGTTATCCACCTGATATATCCCTTCAAAGCAGGAGCGGTCGTAATGATGGGTTTTAAACTTCTCCCCGAAAACCTTCTGATGAATCGCTTTCCATTCGGGAGCTGTCCAAGTAGGGTAATGGACTCCATTCGTCACATAACTGATATGCAGCTCTTCAGGCATATATCCCGGCCACAAACCTTTAAATATTTCCCTGGTTACCTTCCCGTGCAACCAACTGACCCCATTCACTTCCTGTGACAAATTAGCCGCCAAAAAGCTCATGGAGAATTTTTCGTTCGGATCTCCCGCATTGATTCTTCCTAAAGCCAACAACTGTTCCCAAGTTATTTTCAACCGGTCGGGAAAATAGGAAAGATACCCCCTCAACAAATTCTCCGTGAAAGCATCGTGTCCTGCCGGCACGGGCGTATGCGTCGTAAACAGCGATGATGCGCGAACGACCTCCATCGCCTCGGAGAAAGCAAGGTTCTCATTCTCCACGTACTCCCTCAACCGTTCCAACCCGGTAAAAGCAGCATGCCCCTCGTTACAATGGTATACATCAGCAGAAATATTCAACTTACGCAAAGCCTGAATACCTCCCAACCCCAATAACAACTCCTGCTTCAAACGGTTTTCCCAATCTCCGCCATATAAATAATGTGTAATACAACGATCACCTTCCTGGTTATCCTCGAAGTCGGTATCCAACAAATAAAGCTCCACTCTCCCCACATCAACCCGCCAAATCCGGGCCGATACATTACGTCCCGGAAAAGCCAGGCTTACCGTCAACCAATTCCCCTCTTTATCCCGTACGGGATTAACCGGAATTTTCATAAAATCTTGCGCTTCGTATTCCGCTTCCTGATTCCCTGCTGCCGAGAATTTTTGTGTAAAATAACCGTACCGGTATAACAAACCGACACCGGTAATCCGGGTTTGTTTATCACTTGCCTCCTTTAAATAGTCTCCTGCCAATACCCCGAGTCCACCGGAATAGATCTTCAAAGAAGCATGCAACCCGTATTCCATGCTAAAATAAGCGATAGAGGGATCGTTCATCTTCTTTTTCCCCTCCATATAATCCTTAAATTTAGCATAAACACTCTCCAAACGCTGCACGAACTCTCCGTCCTTTTCCAGCTCTTTGTAACGATTCAAAGAGATCTTATCCAAAAGGGCGATCGGGTTATGGCGTGTCAGCATCCACTGTAACGGATCTACACTCTTAAACAGATCCACGGCCTCCTCATTCCAACACCACCATAAGTTATTGGCCAACTGTTCCAAAGCACACAAGCGCTCCGGAATAGACCTGTGAATAATCACGCTCACCCAGGTCGGGGTAGTGTTAATCATCTGTTTGTCGATAAACGCTACCTCTTCCGCCTCGTTCACCGGCATATCTTCGATTCTCAAAGCTACCTTCTGTAAAGCAATTTCGTAGGCTTTATGGTAATAAGTAATCAGATGCTCCCATAAAGCAATCCGGGACACCTCTTTTGCATTCTCTTGGTACTTAAGGTATTTATCCGGAGCCAACGCAGCTATATATTTCATTTTATCTGCAATCTCATGCACCACGGCCTCGTTGTTTCGATCATCCCGAGAAATAACATCTATTCCGGGATGCTCCTTGGAATAATGAGTTTCCACCCATAACCCGAAGCCGGCTAAAGTGGTAGTAATCGAAGGAACCTTAAACGCCAGACTCTCTAAAGGAGTATACCCCCAAGGCTCGTAATAGGATGGAAACACTGTCAAATCCATACCCACTAACAAATCATAATAAGGCACGTCGAATACCCCATCGCTCCCGTTCAAATAACTGGGACTGAAAAACACCTTTACTCGATTCTCTTCCCGGTTCAACAGTTGTTCCTCGGCAAACTTCAACAATATCGGATCATGCTCCGGGTCCGTCAATATATGGGTTACATAAGGATGTACAACCTCTACAGCCTGATAAGGCTTCTCCAGATTATTTATTAACTCCGTATTCACCCCTTGATGTCCGGCCGGTACTAAAATAAAAGCTACAATCTCTTTCGTATTCTCCCGATCCCGATTCAGTTGTCCCAGAGCCTCGATAAATACATCGATACCTTTATTTTTAAATTCGTAACGCCCGCTAATTCCAACGATAAAAGCATCCTCAGAAATGGCCCTTCCGGCTAATGCCTGTGCTACCTTCAATAACTTCTTTCTTCCGGCTTCTCTCTTCTCTAAGTAAATGTCATCCGGAGGAGTAAAACTATTCTCAAATCCGTTCGGGGTAATCATATCCACCTTTTTCCCGAGGAAATGGGCACACTCGACAGCCGTGATCTCACTCACCGTTGTAAAACAATCCGCAAATTCGGCCGCCTTGCTCTCCATTGACTGTTTTGCTTCCACCTGAAAACGATGAGCGACCTCAGCCGGATTATACTGTTGTATGTGATCGTATAGAGGCAAACCGTTTCCCGCAATACTCCGTCCCAACACGGTGGCATGAGTAGTAAAAACGCATCCTACCTGCGGGAGAACATCTTTCAGATAAAGAAGACCGCTACCCGTCATCCACTCGTGAAATTGAGCAATGACATGTTGGCGGGAAGAGGCATTGTAGCGTACAAAACTCTCTATGACTTTTCCTGCCGTGTAACCGAACAGAACAGGTTCGATATAATCCCACTGTCCGGTCAAGGAGTCCAATCGGAATTTTTCCCAAAAAGAGGTCAATATCTGATCTTTTTGGGCAATGAATGTGGTAAAATCAACTAATATCACCACCGGATTTCCCGCGATATTCCAACGTCCGACTTTTATTCGCAACCCTTCACGAGATACTTTGGCCCTCCACGATTTAAACAAATGCGGATCCTCCGTAAACTCCGGATTCGGTTCATTGTACCTCCATACATCCGGCCCTATCAGGATATGATTATTTTTGAACTCTCGGGCCATACTTAAGGCTTTCGTGGAAATAACAGTGTGTATACCACCAACTTTATTACACACCTCCCAACTCACCTCAAACAAATAGGCGGGATTTTTCAATTTTATATTGTTCATGTTTTAGTTTTAAATTACAAATACAGATCGGCATTATTACACCGCTAACCCATACATCGTAGCTTTTGGTTATTTAAGATTATTTTTTCTTTTTAGTTACCGTATTCTTCGTTTTCTTCTCTACTTTTTTCCCCTTATCTTCTAACTCCTTTCCAGCTTTTACCTCCTTTCCAGCTTTTTCCGCAGAAACGACATACGTTTTCTCTTTAGGCTTGGTAGATCTTGCAACCTTCTTTTCGGGAGGTGTTTTACCCTCCTGCATTATTTCTCTCTTCGATACAATATTACTCTTTTTTTCCAAATCATCAACCCTTATGATAAAATCACTCAATACATTCATATAATTAACAAAGGCTTCATAAGGCGATTCGTATGGCGAACTATGACGACGGAAATCTCCATCGGAAAAAAGCTTGGTCCCCATATAATAAAAATGATCGCTTGCTTGCAGACGTTTATAATCCTCATTCAATACGGGATCATTGATACGCTTCACTCTCTTCTGAATCTTATACAACTCTTCAAAAGCCTCGGCCTGCAACTCATTACCCAACCATCCGGTGATATCCCGTTCTTCATCTGCCCAGGATATCGGGAAAGGTACATGCAAAGGAGCTACCGGCTGATGTTTCTTAACAACCTCTTTAGGAGTCAAGAATTCAAAATCAGTCGAAGCAAACACAGCCTCAGGTAAATGCCGCATAAAATCAAAAATACCGCTCTCTTGTGATTGATACTCTCCAAAAGTTTCATAATTCATAAACAAATTGACGATTTCACTCTCCCGGACACTCTCTTTTAACCAACCGGCATACTTTTCCGCTGTCAGAGGCCATTCGCTCCAGCTCCGATCCGAAAAACGCATGGTAATATCATCACTCAACCTGGAGTTTTTCAATAACAATTTTAATTTGGGATTGATCGAATTGGTATATAGAAAATTCGGACTCTTCCATCCCAACACGTGTTTTGCCCCATCCGTCAACATGGCTTCATACCCCATTGCCGCCACTCGCTCGCCAATCTGATCCGAATAGATCAAAGAGGAGTTACGCAAGGTTACCGGACGTTGTCCGAACAACTCTTTTACCTTGCGTGCATGCTGTTTCACCTGGGCTTCGAATTCATCGGTAGAGGACAACGAGGCCAAGGAATGGGCGTAAGTTTCCGCCAGAAATTCAACGCATCCCGTCGCCGCCAATTGCTTAAAACTCTCGATCACCTCCGGAGCATGTAATTCGAATTGCTCCATAGCAGAACCCGAAATAGAAAAGCTTATTTTAAAATTACCCCCGTAACGTTGGATCAACTCTAACATCAACGCATTCATCGGTAAATAACAATTCTCCGAGACTCGGCGTATCGTGGAACGATTGATATAATTATCAAAATAATCACTGCGTTTCCCAATATCAAAGAAACGGTATTTTCTTAGCCGAACCGGCTGATGTATCTGGAAATAGAAACATAATGTCTTTCTCATAACCTTATATTTTATTTATTTTTATTTACTTACAACCTTTTTTCATCCCTTTCCGTCCTCAACGTCCCGCGTTAAACTCATTAACAAGCTCTTCATAAATGAATTTAATTTTTAAAGCCGCATTTCTCCATTTCAATTGATTTACTTCATCCAATCCCTCACGGCCTGCTAACACGGACAATGCCGGATAAGCCAGCAGGCCGTATATGGCATCGGCCATAGCATCCACATCCCAATAATCCACCTTTATCGAATGTTTTAATACCTCTGCCACACCCGATTGTTTGGATATGATGGTCGGCACTCCGGAACGCATCGCCTCCAACGGCGTAATACCGAACGGTTCAGATACGGAAGGCATCACGTATACATCACTATAAGCAAACATCTTCGGAACCTCCTCACCATACAGGAAGCCGGTGAAATGGAAATGAGTAGCCATCTTCAATTGTGCCACCCGGCGAATCGAACGATTCAACATATCCCCGCTTCCGGCCATAACGAAACGTACGTTCGGATAACGTTGCAAAACTTTATAAGCCGCCTCTATAAAATATTCCGGTCCTTTTTGGTAGGTGATCCGGCCTAAAAAAGTAACGATTTTCTCTTTCACGCCGCGTTCCACCTCGACCTCTTCACGAGACTGAAAATCTACCGCATTATGAACGGTCACCACCTTCTCCGGATTTATCCCGTACCGATTAATGACTATATTCCGGGTCAGATTGCTCACGGTAATCACCCGGTCAGCTTCCTCCATACCCTTGCGTTCAATATCGTACACCTGCTGGTTCACCCGTTCACCGCTACGGTCAAATTCCGTCGCATGTACATGGATCACCAAAGGCTTGCCCGATATCTTTTTGGCCACGATCCCGGCGGTATAGGTCAACCAATCATGGGCATGGATCACATCGAACTGCTCTTTGGCGGCAACCGTCCCGGCAACCATCGCGTAACGGGCCACCTCTTCCATCAAATTAGCTCCATATTTGCCGGAAAACTGAAATTTATTTCGAAAAGATATTTTCTCCTCTTTTTCCCCGACCTTCAACGTTTGATGAACACTTCTTTCAAATGCCTCCGGATCGAGATAAGGAACCAGATTGGAATCGATCTCCATAAAATGAATATTCTTCCAATACTCTTCCAGATCGGAACACGTATTCACGACCTCAACATCACTCGCATTAATAATTCTCACGGCACTTTGATCCTCATCACCCCCGGCTTTCGGCATCACAAACATTATTTCGACCCCGTATTCGGCCAATCCTTTCGTTAAACCGAAAGAGGCAGTTCCCAATCCTCCCGAAATATGAGGAGGAAACTCCCAACCAAACATCAATACTCTTGTACTCATATCATAACTCGATTTCAAAATTTGAGAATCCAGACACGAAACTTCCGTTCTTATTTCCGTTTCCTCTCAAACTTTTTGATTAACGCTAAACTTCTTAACACCTCTCCGACACTCCATGCCTGAGAGATACATCCACCAGGCCTGTGAATGGGGTCTCCGTCATACACTTCCGCGATAGAACAAACTCCGTAAGTGGTCATATCTTCCTCGAATCCGGCCAGTAGCTCTTTCACCGCAGGCAAAGCCTGCTTCCCCCTCAGTTTCAGACTGGCCTCGATGTAAGGACCGATCAACCACGGCCAAACCGTTCCCTGGTGATAAGCCGAATCCCGTTCATTCTGATCTCCCTCGTAACGTCCCTTATATGACGCACTTTTAGGCGACAACGTACGTAATCCCTTGGGTGTTAACAACTCGCGGCGTACCACATGCAACACCCTCTCTTTCATATCATCGCTAATCGGGGAGTACTCCAAAGAACAAGCTATAACCTGATTCGGACGAACCAAGGTATTCTGACCGGTATGATCTACATAATCGGCAAGGTATTTTCCCTCTTCATACCAGAATAATTTATTGAAGCTCTCCCGAATCTTTTCCGGCATTTCTTTCCATTCTTCCACGAAGCGGCGATCGGCAGCTTCCTCTGCCAAGCGCAAACTGTAACACACGGCATTATACCACAAAGCATTGATTTCTACGGCATAACCACCCCGAGGAGTTACCGGTATTCCTTTCACGATAGCGTCCATCCAAGTCAGGGCTTTACCGGGTTGTTCCGCCCAAATTAAACCGTTCTCCTCCATCTTCACCCAAGGATTCGTACCATACCGGAAAGCCTTCAATATGGCTTTCATCTTACTCCCGTAATTTTTCCAGATAAATCCCTTCTTTTTCATCGCATCGTCCAATTGCTGAAGCGTCCAAAAAAACCACATCGGAGCATCTACCGAATTGTACGCCGCATCCTGACGCTTTCCGATATTCGGGAACAATCCATTATGCAATTGACGGACCATCGTATCGATCACCTCCTTACAACTTTTTATATCCTGTTCGGCAGCCAAAGTGATTCCGGGTAAAGCGATAAAAGAATCTCGCCCCCAACGCCCGAACCAAGGATAACCAGCTACCACTTCCGTATCCTTACCGTCATGAACAATAAATTGAGAAGCCGAGTATTTCAGACAATTCTCGAAATTATCCCTCGGCATACGCAGATCCACCAACCGTTGAAACTTACGCTTCAGGACGTTCGGATTGACCTCCTCCACAGAAGCCGAGAAAACGATACTCTCCCCTTTTTTGATCGGAACTTCAAAATAACCGGGGACAAATAAATCCTCCCGATAGTCATACCCCCTTGCTTTCTCTTCCAGATATTCGATATTGTAATACCAATCCGGCACTGCCACGAACTCATTCGGTTTACTCAATTGCATATTCAATGAGGGAAACCCAACATATAACCTCGACCTTATCCCGTTAGTAACCGATTCGTATTTCGTATTGGCCATCATATTGGCCTTACTCAAATCATGCACATTCCGATACGCCAAAAAAGGTTTTAAACGCAACAACGTTTCCGAATGAGCATCTACCAATGTATAGCGGATCATTACTTGTGCCTCGTTATGCACCATGATCAACTCTTTCTTCAGAACCACTCCTCCTACCCGATAGAGTAACGTCCAAACAGGCTCATACTCACAATCGACAATATACTTATGTCCCCGGGGGTCATACACGCCGGGGTATTTATGAATACCCAAATTAAACGATTGACCATGCTGTACGATAGTCTCATCCAACGAAGAGAGCAACACATGGTTCATACCGCCGAATTCTTCGATCGGAAGTATCAGTAGACCATGATACTTTCTCGTATTACAACAAACAATAGTTGTTGACGCATATCCCCCCGCCCGATTGGTCGCTAAAACCTCCCGGTGCAGAGCATACTCTAAGTTGACTAACTCTTCTTTATTGAATTTTAAATATCCCATAATCTGCCATTTAATATATCAAAATCAATTATTATTACCTTCTTATCACGAACGATGCATAACAAATGCACTCCGGGCGGGAAGATACAAACTCAGTTGGCTTCTACCGGGAGCGATATAACGCGTAAAATGTTCCACGTTCTCGTCAATCCTTCCGAAACCGTCAAACAACGCACTATCCGTATTCAGTACCGTCATATACTTTCCCGGAGGAGCATCGAATTGATAATCCATAAAAGAAACCTCAGGATTAAAATTAAAGACGAACAAAAAATCTCCCCGGGTAAAAATCAAAATCTGCCTCTCGTTATCCCTCACCAAAGGAGAAGGATATCCCACAAATAGCTGATTATCTTCAACGAAATGAATCATAGCCCGATCAAAAGCATTCAAAAAACGAAAACGCAACTGCTCATCATCGACCAAGCTCCATAATCTCCGGGCATGATCGTAACTCCAATTATTCCCCTCTCGCGGGAAATCAATCCACTCCGGATGCCCCCACTCATTCCCCATAAAAGAAAGATAACCGTCTCCTGCCGTTCCTATTGTCACCAAACGAATCATCTTATGTAAAGCAATACCCCGGTCAATGTGTATATTTTTATTAAAAACACTCATCGAAGAGTATATAGCCTTATCGACCAACCGAAAAAAAATTGTTTTATCACCGACCAAAGCCTGGTCGTGACTTTCGGCATAGCTAATCGTATGTTCCTCTTTCCGTTTATTGGTCAGTTCGTAAAAAAGATCCCCCACGTGCCATTCTTCATCTTTCCTATCCTTCAACAACTTTATCCAGTAATCCGGCACCCCCATACTCATACGAAAATCGAACCCCAATCCTCCTTCTTCTACCGGGAAAGCCATACCCGGCATTCCACTCATATCTTCGGCTATCGTAATCGCCTCCGGATTTACCTGATGAATCACCCGGTTGGCCAAACCCAAATAAACAATAGCATTTTCATCCTGATCGCCGTCATAATACATCCGGTAATCCGTGAAGTCCCTATTGATCCCATGATCCCAATATATCATACTCGTAATCCCGTCGAAACGAAAACCGTCAAAATGGAATTCATCCAACCAATATTTGCAATTGGATAACAGGAAATTAATCACCTGATGCTTGCCGTAATTAAAACAACGGGAGTTCCATAAAGGATGATATCCCTGTTCTCCGGGGTAAAAGAACTGGTCGTACGAACCGTCAAAACGACTTAATCCCTCCATCTCATTATTGACAGCATGCGAATGAACAATGTCCATAATAACCCGTACACCCATTCCGTGAGCGGCATCAATCAAAGCTTTCAACTCCTCCGGAGTCCCGAATCTGGAACTAACGGCAAAAAAATTAGATACCTGATACCCGAAAGAACCATAGTAAGGATGCTCCTGAATTCCCATCAATTGCAAGGTATTATATCCCAAATCCACCATACGGGGAAGCACAAATAAACGGAACTCCGTAAATGTGGAAACCCTCTTGTGTTCGGTAGACATACCCACGTGCGCCTCGTATATCAAAGGGTGAACAGTACGATGAGGAGATTTATGTTTCATGCGATACGGATTCTTCGGGTCCCATACCTGAGCACTGAATATTTTGGTATACTCGTCCTGAACCGCTCTTCTGACATGAGTAGGGATACGCTCTCCCGCTCCGCCATCCCACTCCACCAACAAACGATAAAGCATTTCATGAGACAAAACACCCTCCGGCAATACGATCTCCCAATCCTCACTATTTATTTTTTTTAAGGCATAGTCCGGATGTTTCCGCCAATCGTTAAATACCCCGATCAAATACACAGCCGTAGCATGCGGCGCCCATTCCCTGAACACCCATCCCCGGTCCGTTTTGTGAAGACCATAGTATAAATAAGAATTACACAGGTCGGCCAATCGCGTTGCCCTACTCGTGAATTCCTTCTCCAAAGCAAGTATCCGTTCATGTCTTTCCTGAATAACCTTCGCAAAAGGCTCCAATAATTTATCTTGATTCACGAGTTCCGGTTTCATATAATTGATCTAATTTAATTTTTTTGAATAATCACTTCCCTGCTTCAAATAAACCATTTTTGCATTACGTTGGGATGTATCTTCTGTTACATTTTTATTACTTAATTACGAAGAATTGAGTCATTTAGTTGTAATATAAACCTTTTTTATTTCGCGGGAATTTTAATTTTACTCCTTTCTTTATTTCCCTGAAGAGTTTTTTTCTGAAATAACCTAAATTGGTTACAAGATAACAATATTTAAGCCAACAAGAGTAGATTACACCAATTTTAACATATTATATTTTAAGAAAAGATTAATATATCCATTTACATATATTTACAATCATTTTTTCATCAAACTTCAAGCTACAATCTTTATTTTTTTATTTTTGTCCCAAAATCGCACGGAATGAAAAAAATCTTATTAAATACGGCTTATTTCCCTCCAATACAATACTTATCTAAAATAAAAGATTACGAAGGAGTTATTATCGAACAATACGAACATTACGGAAAACAAAGTTACAGAAACCGCTGTGACATCATGACCGCCAACGGAGTGATGACCTTATCCATTCCGGTAATAAAAGCAACGAGTAAAAAGATATTAACCAAAGAAACTTGTATAGATTACTCCACCTCGTGGCAAAAACTTCATTTTAAAGGTATTGAATCCGCTTACAAAAATTCTCCTTATTACGATTATTACATGGACCATTTCACCTCTTTTTTTACAAAAAAAGAGAAATACCTGCTCGATCTGAACATGAAGATAATACACGAAATTCTTGATATCCTGTCTTTAAATAACACGATCGCCCTGTCAACAGACTACGTCAACACTCCCGACCATTGCGACGATTTCAGGGACGTCATTCACCCCAAACCGTCCAGGCGCAAATTTAACGATCCTTTTGTTGCCAAACCCTACCATCAAACTTTTGCCGAGCGTTTTCCGTTCGCCCCAAATCTCAGTGTCATGGATCTTCTCTTTAACGAAGGTCCCGATGCCACTCTCTATTTATAGCAAAAACTCCACGTTAAAAAATCCATATACTCGGGAACCAAAAATACCCGGCCCAGCGACTCTTCTACCTGCGATGCAATAATACGATATTTTCCACATGATGCGTATGCGGAAACATGTCTACCGGTTGAACTGCCATTACTTTATAATCAGCATCCATCAGGTGAAGGTCGCGTGCCTGTGTTGCCGAATTGCAGCTGACATAAACGATACGCTCCGGCGCAGCATTCAATATGGTATTTACAACATCCGGATGCATTCCGGCACGCGGAGGGTCGGTAATAATCACATCGGGTTTGCCGTGACGGGCGATAAAAGCCTCGTTTAAGACCTCCTTCATGTCTCCCGCGTAGAAAAGCGTGTTGGTAATCCCATTGATGGAAGAATTTACTCTGGCATCTTCGATAGCTTCCGGAACATATTCAATTCCGATCACTTTATGGGCATGACGAGCGATAAAATTAGCAATCGTACCCGTTCCCGTGTAAAGATCGTAGACAGTTTCATCACCCGTTAACCCGGCCAAGTTCCGGGTTTGAGCGTACAGGTTATAAGCCTGTTCCGAATTGGTCTGATAAAATGATTTCGGGCCGATCTTAAACTTCAACTCTTCCATTTGTTCGTATATATGATCCTCACCATGAAAGCAAATCACTTCCTGATCGGTAATCGTATCGTTCAACTTCTCGTTTATCACGTACATAAGAGAAGTAATTTCCGGAAAAGCCCCGACCAAATGTTGAAGTAAACACTCCCTTGCCTCCCGCTCTTCGTGTCCAAAAGTAATAATAACCATGATCTGGCCCGTGGAGGAGGTACGAATAATTAAGGTACGCAAAAATCCTTTTTGTTCCCGTATATTATAAAAACTCAAACCTCGGGCAACGGCATAATCCCGTATAAAGTTACGAATGGCATTGGACGGTTCCTGCTGCAAATGACAGGTTTTAATGTCCACCACCTTATCGAAAAGCCCCGGGACATGAAAACCTACCGCCGGAGAGCGTTCGATCTCCTGGTCGCAACCGATCTCTTCACGAGTCAAAAAACGCTTGTCCGAGAATGTAAATTCTAATTTGTTCCGGTAATGCCGGGTTCGCGAGGAACCTATAATCGGACATACATTCCGGAGCTCAACCTTTCCGATTCGTTGCAGATTATCTACGATCTCCTGTTGCTTAAAATCCAATTGCCGTTCGTAAGGCAGATTCTGCCACTTGCAACCGCCGCATATTCCGAAATGAGAACAGAAAGGCTCTGTCCGGATATCGGCATATTTCTTCACATTCACCACGAAACCTTCCAAAAAACTTTTTCGTTTCCTGGTTACCTGAACATCGACAACATCACCGGGAACGGTATTGGGAACAAATAACACTTTTTCATCCACGTATGCGATGGATTTACCTTCCGCTGCAATTTTTTGAATTTCGATATTTTCCAGTAACGGTTTCTTTCCTCTACCCATAAACTTAAAACACTTCAAACTTCAGATTAATACCCTCAAAATTTTGAAGGGCAAATATACAAATTAAAATGAAACAGAAGACCGGAAAGGCAAAATAGCCCGATCTGTTACGACATTAGTTTCTCTTTCAATATCCGAACTCCTTCGGACGCTCCTGTCTCTATAAATTCGATTCTGCTGTTTTTCACGCTCTCCGGAATCTTAGGATCGATAAGCAAAATACGACATCCGGCCGGAGCGTAATGCAATAAACTCGCCGCAGGATATACGGCAAGAGAGGTCCCGATAACAACCAATATATCAGCCCGGGATACTAATTCTATCGCCGGCTCGATATTCGGCACGGCTTCCCCGAACCAAACGATATGCGGACGAAGAACGGATCCGTCTTCTCCTTTTGTTCCCAATTTCAACTCCCAACCTTCCAGATCATAAATAAGAGTCGGGGTTTTGCTACTTCTGACTTTTTTCAATTCACCGTGAAGATGTAGTACTTTCGAACTCCCGGCCCGCTCGTGCAAATCGTCTATATTCTGGGTAATGATTTGAACATCATACTCCGTTTCCAATTCAGCCAATCCGTAATGGCCGGCATTGGGTTTTGCCTCATAAAGTTGTTTCCTGCGTTCGTTATAAAAACGATTGACTAATTCGGGATCACGCTCCCAAGCTTCCGGGGTACACACATCCATGACATTATACTCTTCCCAAAGACCGTCGCTATCCCTGAAAGTCCGAATGCCGCTCTCCGCACTCATTCCCGCCCCTGTTAAAACTACTAACTTCTTCATGATCAAATCAATTTTACGATTCATAATGTCATGCAAGTTAACTAAAAAAATCATTTCATTATCTCGAAACTTTCTCTATTTTCGCGATAATTAATACGAACTGGAATAAAAGTTCATTTTTCAGTTTCTCAATTTTATTACGATGGAGTTTGGTATAGCTGATTTGAGTATAGTGCCCGTGAGGCGGGAAAAATCGGAACGAAGCGAAATGACCTCCCAAATTTTATTCGGGGAGATCTACGAAGTTTTGGAAAAGGAGGATAACTGGCTGTATATACGATTATTGCATGATAATTGTGAAGGTTGGATCGATCGGAAAATGCATAAGGAGGTAAGCCCATCCTACGTCGAGTCTTATCGTTCGTCCGATCAATTGATTATGGAAGAAGTATTCAACTTGGTACTAAAAGAAGGGGATTGGGGCAATAAGTTAATCGTAGCGGGCAGCGTATTGCCTTTTTACGACGCCTACTCGAAGAAAATGAAATTGGAAGAAGACGAATACGCGTTGATCGGTACATTGAAAGAGATAGGCATTGACAACTTGAGGGATCTACTTATCCAATACGCGTTGATGTACTACAATACCCCCTACCTATGGGGAGGGCGTACTCCGTACGGAATCGATTGTGCCGGATTGTCTCAGATCGTCTACCGAATGATCGGTATGAATTTACCCCGAAAGGCGGAACAACAGGTCATGAAAGGACAAACTCTTTCTTTTATCGAAGAGTCCTTACCGGGGGATCTGGCCTTTTTCGGCGACGAGGCAGGAGCCATTACCCACGTGGGAATCTTATGGGAACCGGGTCGTATCATCCATGCTTCCGGCCGGGTACGGGTCGACAAAATCGATCACCATGGTATTTTTAACGAAGAAACCAAACGCTACACCCACGCGCTAAAGCTGATCAAACGCTACATTAATTGACAATTGCAAACTAAAAAATTGAGGGATTAAGCGATTCGGCGATTGAATGATTCTTTGATTTAGCGATTAAAAAGATTGACGATTATTAGATTTTTATCTTCAACTTATGACCGGGTTTTAAATTTTTCACGGTTTTATCGGTAAGCCCGTTCCACCTCATGATATCCTTATTCGTGATCCCCGGATATTTCTTGGCTATATTCCACAGGTTATCTCCCTTCTTCATCACGTAGATTTCATATTCTCCTTCAATCAAGGGCTCCGTCTCCACCTCCGCGTTGGAAGCCATTCCAGCGTATTTCGCATCAGCCTTGTTCTGGTAAGTTTTCACCTTATCCTTAGGCACATAGACGACCAATTTCTGACCTACCCGGATTAAATTTCTGCTCATATTGTTCCAATACTTCAAATCCGCCAAACGTACATGAAAGGTATTGGCAATCCCCCCCAGCACATCCCCGCTCTTCACCACATAAATCAATTTCGCTTTATTACTGGGAGGAGCATAGGCATAGTGTTTAATCCGATCTCTCGGGTTAGCCGTCCGGTCGCTATCATCGAAATAATAAGAGCGATTATAAGCAAATATTGTATCCTGTTTATCGATAAACTCTCCGACATAATTATAAGGCATTCTTAAAGCGTAAGATTTTCCGTATCCTGCAGGGATAACATCCCGTCTATATTGAGGATTCAAATCCCGCAACTGCTCGATCGAAATATCCAAAAGTTTGGAAATCTGTTCAAAATGCAATCCTTCGTTTATCATAATGCTGTCGCACATCACGGGCAACTCGTTAGCGACAGGATAAATCTGATGCGCTTTATGATAGTTAAACACGTACATCGCCGCTATAAATGCCGGTACGTATCCCCTGGTCTCCCGAGGCAGACGATAATAAATATCCCAATAATTCTTCTTCGCCCCGGAACGACGAATAGCCTTATTCACGTTTCCGGGACCGCAATTATAAGCCGCGATAACCAAAACCCAATCTTTGTAAACACTGTACAGATCCTTCAGAAAACTGACTGCCGCTTCCGTAGATTTTACCGGGTCTCTCCGTTCGTCCACGAAAGAGTTGATCTCCAAACGATACATCTTTCCCGTCCCATGCATGAATTGCCATAACCCGCAAGCACCGGCACGAGAGAACGCCCTGGGGTTCAGTGCACTTTCTATGACCGGAAGGTATTTCAACTCGAGCGGTAAGCCTTCCCGGTCCAGAATCTCTTCAAAAATGGGGAAATAATACTCGCTTAATCCCAACATAGCACCTACCTGAGCCCGGCGTTTTAGCGTGTATAACTCGATATAGTTCTTTACTATTTCATTAAACGAAACCCGTATAGCCGAATTCATGGAATCTAATCGACTGAGGTAAATGGAATCGGGCAAAGAAGAAAAAGCCTCCTTTTGCTCCAACATGTTCAAGGTATCTCCCAATTCCGGTTTACTCACATACCACTTCTGGTATAATTCGTCTAATCTCCGGACAAAAGTTCCCGGAATGGAATCTGTAAGTAAAACCAAAGGAGGATTTATTAATTTAGGAGCTTCCGTTTGAATCTTCACGGAATCCCTATCGTGTCCCTTCACGGTAAGAACACCACACGATAAGATACATAACCACAAAAACACCCAGCGCATGCTTTTAAAAATTAAATGTTAATGATATTCCGACATTTCCCCCGGTTACAGGCGAAAAACCGGTAGTAGGACGAATCGACATAGACAAATCGTCATTGATTTCATAATCATAGAAATGAGCAAAAACCGTAGCATCGATAATCTGAATGATATAGATAGCTCCCGAAACGATGTACAGCAAATCTCGATTTCGTTTATAGTAATCTTTCTTATTTTTCAACTGATCTTTCAATCGTTGTTGTTGAGAAGGAGTAAAATCCGCCGCCGAATTTCCTGCAATCATCAATTTATCCCAGGTATTGTCTGTAGGGTAAGGTGTTTCGGGATCCTCGCTTTTTCTATCTAAATAATTCGTGTAATCCAAAAAAGCCGTCTTATACTTTCGGAAATATTTCGAATTCCAAGAGAGTCCGTAGACCGTCGCCCCGATACCCCCGTATAAAATGGGCACCTTCCACCATTGTCCGTTGTAAATCTGAGCCGATCCCGGCAGAACCATCGCCATAATCGTCGCCTTATGCGGGGAATGAGGCTTTAAATTTTTCATTTTCTTCTTATAAACAAATGCCTCCTCACCTCCGACACGTACGGAATCCTCACTGATAATAGTATCGGTTACCTGTGTTAACAGGTATACGCTCTCTCCCCGGGCATCCGTACCCAGAAGAAGTAAAATCCCACACGCGATTAAAAATATTTTTTGTAAAACAGCCTTCACGATATAAACTTATTTCGCACTCAGTTTATCCAGTAAACCGACAATGCGTTCCAACTCACCATCCGACTTAAAAGATATGACAATTTTTCCTTTTCCTTTCTCGTTTCTCTTTAAATCAACCTTCGTCTCGAAATAACGAGAAAGATGACTTTGCAATTCGTTATAATCATCGATTGTTTTTACCTTCGACTCTTTTTTATCGACCTTTTCTTCTTTTTTGGGATTCATCAGTTCCCGGACTATCTCCTCAACCTTTCTGACAGAAAAATCATATTTCATAATCTGTTCGAACACCATATATTGGGTATCGGGATCCTCTATATTCACAATAGCCCGGGCATGCCCCATACTAATCTTTCTCTCTTTAATCGCCAATTGTATCGGAGCAGGTAATTTCAACAGGCGCAAATAATTGGATATGGTCGTTCTCTTCTTGCCGACCCGTTCGCTCAAAGCGTCTTGGGTTAGCCTACACTCTTCCAGCAAGCGTTGATAACTGATCGCTATTTCGATGGCGTTCAAATCCTCCCGCTGTATATTTTCAATCAAAGCCAATTCCAATACCGTATCTTCCTCCGCTTTCCGAATATAAGCCGGAATGGTCTCCAATCCGGCAATCTTGGATGCCCGGTAACGACGCTCTCCGGCGATAATCTCGTACTTCCCGTCGCCGATCTCTCGCACGGTAATAGGTTGAACAATCCCGATAGATTTTATAGAAGCTGCCAATTCATTTAATGCTTCCTCATCAAAAGAGGTCCTCGGTTGATGCGGATTAGGACGGATATCACTTAATTTTAACTCCTCTTGCATAGACGACCCGCTTCCACCCCTCGGCTTAATCTCTTCCGCCGCATCCTGAAGCAAAGCCCCTAATCCTTTTCCTAATGCATTTTTTTTTGCCATCAACTTATTATTTATGATTACACGTCCAAACAATTTAAAACTTCACATGAATTCCTTTTCGGCTAAGCTCTTCTATTCTTCTCCAGCAATTCGTTTGCCAAACTCAGGTAATTCACCGTCCCTCGACATTCGGCATCGTACAGTACGACCGGCTGTCCGTAACTGGGAGCTTCCGCCAGCTTCGTGTTTCGCTGGATCATCGTATCGAAAACCATATCTTCGAAATGTTTTTTTACCTCGGAAGCCACCTGATTAGACAACCTCAAACGAGCATCGTACATGGTTAACACAAATCCCTCGATCTCCAAGGAGGTATTCAAACGCTTTTGAATGATCTTTATCGTATTCAACAACTTACCCAATCCTTCCAAAGCCAAATACTCACATTGCACGGGAATAATCACCGAGTCGGCAGCGGCCAGCGAGTTCACGGTCAACAACCCCAGTGAAGGCGAACAATCGATCAGTATGTAATCGTACTTCTCCCGAACACCGGCCAATACCCTTCCCATAACACTCTCTTTATCTTGAAAATTCAACATCTCCAATTCGGCTCCGACCAGGTCGATGTTAGAAGGCAATATATATAAATTCTCAATTTCCGTATTTAGAATAGCCTTCTCCGGCTCTATCCCCTCCACCAAACATTCGTAGATAGTGGCCTTCAACTCTTTTAAATCATATCCCACGGCCGTCGTCGCGTTTCCCTGCGGATCAGCATCCACCAACAAAACCTTTTGCTCCAAAACAGCCAAACTCGCTGCCAAGTTCACAGAAGTCGTCGTCTTTCCTACCCCCCCCTTTTGATTCGCTATAGCTATTATTTTTGACATAAGACTATAATTTTCGATTGTGTGGTAAAAATACAATTAAAATAAATACACTACCGATTTTTAACGGATTTTTTAATAACAACCCGAACTTTTTTATTAACAATCATTACCTTTACAACCCATAAAAAAAATCGCTTTATCATGAAAGATTCCTTAAAAGAGATAACAGAAGCACTTAATAGACAAAAAAATACACAAAAAGCCCACGCTCTTGCCCGTTTTTTTAAAACCGGTAAAGGAGAATACGGGGAAGGAGATCTTTTTATAGGAATCCCGATACCGCAAGTCCGAGACATCGTAAAAATATACCAGCACACCCCCCTGCCCGTAGTACACGAGTTGTTACTCTCGCCTATTCACGAATACAGGATGACAGCCGTCTTGCTTCTGGTCCATCGTTTTGAAAAAGAGAAAGATCAACAGAAAAGAAAAGAATATGTCGATTTCTATATTCAACATGTCGATCACCTGAACAACTGGGATTTGGTCGATTTAAGCTGCTATAAATTACTGGGACGCTGGCTCGAAGACAAAGAGAAAACATTACTCTATGAATGGGCCCGAACCGGCCACCTGTGGAAACAACGTATCGCTATCGTCTCTTGTATGTATTTCGTGAAAAGAGGAAAATTCGAAGAGTGCTTAGAGATCGCAGATATTCTGCAATTTCACTCCCACGACCTGATCCACAAGGCAGTAGGCTGGCTTTTGAGAGAGGTCGGTAAAAAGAACCGGCAAATCCTTACCGATTACCTCACGCCGAGGTATCGGCAAATGCCGAGAACCATGCTGCGTTACGCGATCGAACACTACCCGGAGGAGAGCCGGAAAGCTTTTTTAAAGCGGGGAAATTAAAACTTATTTGACTCTTTTTTACAACTCGTTATATCTTAAACTCGAAGTTACTCATGATTAGTTTTTTACAAGTAAATAATTTAAGCAAACGTTTCGGCGAACAACCTCTATTCGAAAACCTCTCTTTTGGTATCGGCAAAAACCAAAAAGTTGCTTTAATCGCTAAAAACGGCATGGGTAAATCCACTATGCTAAAAATCATTGCCGGGAAAGAGATCGCAGATGCCGGCACGATTATCTTCCGCAACGATATTACGGTCGGTTATTTAGAACAAGATCCCCAGCTGGAACCCGAGAACAACGTGTTCGAGGAGGTCTTCAATTCGGACTCTCCTTTATTGAAAGCGATAAGAAATTACGAAGAAGCCGTAACCAATAACGATTCTGAAGCCATAGAGGAACTAATCCCGCAAATGGATGCGTTAGCCGCATGGGATTACGAGACACAGGTAAAACAAATACTTTCCGAACTTAAGATAAACAAGTATAATCAACGCATCAAAGAGCTCTCCGGCGGACAGAAAAAACGAGTCGGCTTAGCGAAGATACTGATCAGCAATCCCGATTTCCTAATCTTAGACGAGCCTACCAATCATTTAGACGTGGAGATGACCGAATGGTTGGAGAGCTACCTGGAAAAATCGAAAGTAACCCTGTTAATGGTCACCCACGATCGTTACTTTCTGGATCGAGTATGCGACCTGATTATAGAAATCGACGATTTCGGCCTTTACGCGTACAACGGCAATTACTCCTATTATCTTGAAAAAAGAGAAGAACGTATCGATGCCCGAAACGCTTCCATCGATAAAGCTAAAAACTTGCTCCGAACGGAGCAGGAATGGATGCGCAGGATGCCGCAGGCCCGAAGCCATAAAGCACAATACCGAATAGATAATTTTTACAAGCTGAAAGAGGTCGCCGATCAACATACCGAACAACAACAACTGGAACTCGATATTCGAGGAAAACGGCTGGGTAAAAAAATCCTGGAATTGGAACATGTCGACAAAAGCTACGGGGATCTTTGCATTCTAAAAGATTTCTCTTACAAATTCGTTCGAGGAGAAAAAATCGGAATTATCGGAAAAAACGGCATCGGCAAGTCGACATTTTTAAATATCATCACACAAACGACTAAACCGGACTCCGGACAAATTGAAATCGGAGAAACCGTCGTTTATGGCTATTACAAACAATCCGGAATCACCTTCAAAGAAAACGATCGTCCGATCGATATCGTCAAAAACATCTCTGAAAAAATAGATTTGGGCAATGGCCGAATCATGACGGCCTCCCAGTTCCTGGAATATTTTCTATTTTCCGATAAACTACAGTACTCTCCGGTCTACAAATTAAGCGGAGGAGAAAAACGTCGTCTCTACTTGCTAACCGTATTGATGGGTAATCCGAATTTTCTCATACTCGACGAACCAACAAACGATTTGGATATCGTAACTTTAAACGTTTTGGAAGAATACCTGAAAGCCTTTCAAGGATGCCTGATCATTGTTTCACACGATCGTTTTTTCACCGACAAAGTAGTAGACCGGGTATTTGCATTCGAAGGCAACGGTATAGTTAAAGACTTTCCCGGCAATTACACCCAATACAAAAATAAAAAAGAGGAGGAAGAACTGCTCCAGAAACAGGAAGCGAAAAAGAGCGTTCCTAATGCAAAAACCGTCGACCGGGAAAAAGAGAAAAAACGTAAACTCACGTTTAGCGAAAAGAAAGAGATGGAACAACTGGAGATCGCTATGGACCAACTGAATGCAGAAAAAGCAGAACTGGAAACAGCATTAAATACCGGAAAACTAACCACGGATGAACTGATCAAATTCTCTCAACGCATTTCGGAGATTATAAACCTATTGGACGAAAAAGAGATGCGCTGGTTGGAACTCAGCGAAATACCCAATTAGTAAGATTTTCCCCATCAAGGGGCTTCCGACATCATCTCTATTTCAAAGGATTCGTTGTGCAAAAATTCCTTTTTAATATTTTTAGAAAAAAAATATTACATTTGTCCGTTGTGCAACAAAAACTCACGTTAATTGAAATAGGTCATGGAATACATCCCAACGATTTTACAACATTTCGGTATTTACTCGGAAAGTATCACTAAACTAATACAATTTCTTATTCAAGCCTTTATTATGGGATTAATTGGATGGTTCGTCTACATTATATCCAAAAAATGGCTGGCTAAAATCATCCTGAAGATCGTACATCGCACGGCAACTCAATGGGATGACCTATTACTGGACCAACACTTTTTCAATCGCTTGGCATTATTAATCGTTCCGGTCGTCATTCAGTTGATTTCCACTCAAATCGGATGGGAATATGCCGATATCATAAACCGCCTGATAAACGTGTGGGTTGTCATCTCCATTTTATTGGTATTATCCTCTATCATGGACGGGATCAATCGCATATACGAAAGTTATCCCATGGCTCGAAACCGTCCGATTAAAGTCTTTATTCAGGTCATCAAGATATTTTTCTACAGCATGGCCACCATCATTATTATCAGCATATTACTAAATAAATCACCACAAGCTCTACTCGTGGGATTAAGCGCCTTTGCCGCCGTACTGATGCTGATCTTCAAAGATTCCATCCTCGGATTCGTGGCCGGCGTTCAGCTGATTGCCAACCGGATGGTTCGCATTGGAGACTGGATCGTTATGCCCAGCCATAATACGGACGGCGAAGTCTTGGAGATTAACCTGACCACGGTAAAAGTACAGAACTGGGACAAAACCATATCCACCATCCCGACTTATAAATTAGTTTCGGAATCCTTTACGAATTGGAGAGGCATGGAAGAATCCAAAGGACGAAGAATCAAACGTTCCGTGAACATCGATATTTACTCTATCCATTATTTGAGCAAAGAAGAGTTAAACACCCTGAAACAATCCCAGTTACTGAAATCCTACATAGAGAAAAAAGAGGCCGAACTTGCCGTTCATAATGCCAACCGTCATAATCTTCTGGACGAAAGACGCCTGACCAATATCGGCACGTTCCGGGAATACATGGAGTCATGGATCAACGCCAACCCGGACATCAACATAGAAATGACGCATATGGTACGCCAACTTCAACCGGGTCCGACGGGAGTCCCCCTCGAGATTTACTGTTTTTCCGCCAAACAGAGTTGGGTGGAGTACGAACGGGTACAATCGGATCTTTTCGACCACCTGTTTGCCATACTTCCGCTATTCAATCTGAAAGTATTTCAGTACCCCGGTAAATTAGACTACCCGGCAAACTAAGTCAGAATTTTTTCCGGAAACAAACATAAACAGAGAGATACCGATATGTTTTATTGAGAACAATCGACACCGGATATCGGACGGGAAAAATCCCGCGGCCGATAACGTGAAACGGATAAAATTATTTAAAGCGTAAGGGTAAAAGTCGTCTCTCTACCGTATATGGAATTAACCTTTATATTTCCACCGTGAACCCGCATGATTTGCCGGGCGACACTTAAACCGACACCGGAGCCTTCCGTTTTCGTCGTGAAAAAAGGGACAAAGATTTCATTCATGACTTCCGGTTTTATTCCCGGTCCGTTATCCTTAATCTTAATCCACGCACATCCCTCTTCTCCTTTTCCCGCCGACACGAGAATACGCCCGTCGGAGCGTTCCCTCAAAGCATAAAAGGCATTCTTCAGCAAATTTAACACCACCTGTCCCAACAGATTCGGATCCGCATATATTCTCAAACCTTCGGGTTGAATCGTAACCTCCAGCCTAACGGCTGAAAAATTAATCTCCATACTACATAAAATAACCATGCGATGGATAAATTCGTTCAAATCGACCAACTCTTTTTCCGGTTTCGGGATCCGCGTAAATTTACGATAGGATTCCACGAAAGAGATCAGTCCTTTCCCGGTCTCCCCAATCACTTGCAAACCGTTCATGGTATTGCGTTTTAACTCTTCGTCCGGCATCTCTCCTTCCCGATACAAAGATAACAAGGTATCGCTCAAGGAAGTCACCGGTGCGATGGAGTTCATGATTTCATGAGAAAGTACCCGGATCAAACGGATCCAGGAATCGATCTCCTTCTCATCCAACTCGTTCTCTATATCATTTATAACCAATAGCATGATCGGTTTATCACGCAATACGATTCGGCTTGAACGAACCAACAGCTGAATTCTCCCCCGTTCCGTAGTATATGCTACTCTCCGGCTCTCTCCCGGCTGAATATTCCGGAAAAGTTCCTGCAAATCCCAAGAGACCTTATGCAATTGATCGATATGGGTAAACACCTCCAAACCGATCAATTTTAAGGCCACTCGATTGCAATCGGTAACAAACCCCTCTTTATCCATCACCACGATCCCGGAACTGACACTGTTAATAATCAACTCATAAAACTTTTCACGTTGTTGTACCTCCAACCGGGTATTTTGCAAAATATCCTTCATCCGGTTCAACATGACATTCAACATACGCTCCGAAGGCAAGCCCTCTCTCTCCGGGAAATGAATGGTAAAATCATCGTTCTCCAAAGAACCGAAAAAATAAGTCAACTTACGATTAACATGGTTTATTGAATTAAATATCGAAACGACACACAACACCATCAATCCGGTTACAAATGCCGCCCCGACATAACTCTTTTCCGATATTAAAATATACGTCCCGACGCTGGAGATCAACGCTATCAGCAAATAAAAAAACAGACGAAAAGAGTAATACCGGGACATTCCGTTACAAGTTAAATTTTTTTATCTTATTGTATAATGTCTGTCGGGTAATCCCTAACTGTACGGCTACCGTCGATAAATTACCGTCGTTGCGTTCGATTGCCCGACGAATCATCTCTCTCTCCATCTCCTCCAAAGTAGAAACCGTGTTCTCGAGCTGATCCGTCGTAGGTTTAAACAAAAAATCTTCCGGACGTAATCCCTCTTCGTCACACATAATTACCGCTTTTTCAATAGCGTGTTGTAACTCTCTCACGTTTCCGGGCCAAGCATAATTCAACAAACGAGCCTTGGTTTCTTCCAGCAGATACAATCCCCGTTTACCGTATTTGGCCTCGTATTTCCGCAAAAAGAAATCGGACAATAAAAGGATATCCTCCCCCCGTTCCCGCAAAGGAGGAACCACGATATGAATCGTGTTGATCCGGTATAAAAGATCTTCCCGAAACAACCCTTTTTCCACCATCTCCTGCAAATTACTATTTGTGGCACAAATCAACCGGATATCGACATCTATCGGTTTATTGGAGCCCACCCGGGTGATCTTTCTGCCCTGTATGGCCGCCAGTAATTTCGATTGCAAGGCATAGGAGAGATTACCGATCTCATCTAAAAACAACGTCCCTTTATGCGCCGCCTCGAATTTACCGGAACGATCTTCGCAGGCATCCGTGAAGGCACCTTTTACATGACCAAACAACTCGCTTTCAAACAAGGTTTCCGTGACGGCTCCCATATCCACGGAGATCATTACCTCCTCTTTTCGATTCGACAAAGCATGCAGTTCCTTGGCGATCATCTCCTTACCCGTTCCGTTCTCTCCGGTAATCAATACATTGGCATCCGTGGCCGCAACTTTCACGATCAGATCGTGTACCCGCCGCATGACCGGAGAATCTCCCCATACTCTCTCTTGGTCTCCGTCCAACTGACGTTTCAATACCCCCTCCTTCTCCCGAAGTTGTTTCACCTCCTGCCGGGTTTGGTTCAACCGATAGGCAGCCAATAACGTCGCCACCAACTTGGCGTTATCCCAAGGCTTGACCACAAAATCAGTAGCGCCTTCTTTCACCGCCTTCACGGCCAATTCAATATCCGCATACGCGGTGAATAAGACCACCGGCAAATCCGGAAGTCGTCTTTTAATCTCCGTCAACCAATACAAGCCTTCGTTTCCGCTATTTATTCCGGCAGTAAAATTCATATCCAATAAAACGACATCCACATTTTCACTCTCTAATATAGAAAGAATCCGGTTTGGGTTACTAGTAGGAATTACTTTTCGGAACACCCCCGCCAACAACATCTCGATTGCCGTCAAAACTCCTTTATTATCATCTACAACTAATATCGTTCCCTGCTTGGTCATATCCATAATTTTACATCACATTACGCTTCCGTATTCTCCATTCTATTTGCCGTTTCGGTGACGACCTGACCGTCGAAAAGATTTACCACCCGATGAGCGTAGGATGCATCGTGCTGGGAGTGGGTCACCATAATAATAGTCGTTCCTTCCCGGTTCAATTCGGTTAGCAGATTCATAACCTCCGCCCCGTTTTTGGAATCCAGATTACCGGTAGGCTCATCGGCCAGAATCAACTTCGGATCGGCAACCACGGCACGGGCAATAGCTACCCGCTGTTGTTGTCCTCCCGACAACTGCTGGGGAAAATGTTTGGCCCTATGGCTGATATTCATTCGCTTTAAAATAGTCGTTACCAGCTCTTTTTTCTCCGAACTTTTCTTTTTCAAATAGATCAAAGGCAGTTCTACATTTTCATAAACATTCAATTCATCGATCAGGTTAAAACTTTGAAATACAAAACCGATATTTCCTTTACGTACCTTGGTTCTATCTTTTTCCTTAAAATGTCCCACCTCCTGGCCGTTAAAATAATAATTTCCCTCCGTAGGATTATCCAACAAACCGATAATATTCAATAACGTTGATTTACCGCATCCGGAAGGACCCATGATGGCAACAAATTCTCCCTCTTTCACATGAAGAGAAACTTTATTTAAAGCGGTCGTCTCTACCTCCTCGGTACGAAAAACCTTACTTAAATTCTCAATCTTTATCATATACATTTACTTACGAATAAAACATATTCGAAAGATTACCATAAGCATGCCAAAACAGACATATACCTTATTATCAATACATTAACTTACGAGTGATTCTCCCGAGTGTAAAAAAAATAGACAGCACTGTCCTATTTTTTTACAGGACGACATCTCCCATGAAAATATATACTTCTGATTATAAATACGTTACATCTATGGCATAAGTTTAGCATCAGGGAGGACAAAATAAAACAAAAAAATATGATTCTGAAATTATACCTCTTGTTATTCCTCTGCTTTCTGTTAAAAACTTACAGAATGGAAGCTCAAACCGTAAAATGGAATCTTCAGGAATGCATTAATTACGGAGTGGAACACAGTCTAACGATGCAACAAAAAAAACTACAAAACGATAACAATCGTCTGGAAGTAAGGGATGCCGTTTTAAACCTGCTCCCCTCCGTAAGCGGCATATCCCCGGGATTAAGTTATAGCTTCGGAAGAGGTATTGATCCCGAAACCAACACTTACGTAAATACCCGTTACATGTCGTTCGGCGGTTTCGGATTCGGAACCGGAATAACGGTTTTTGCAGGATTTAGCGGTATTAATCGGATAAAAATCGCTAAAATAAGCCGTCTGATGGGACTGAAAGAGACAGAGAACCAAGCCAATCAAATCGCGATCCAGATCATGCATGCTTTTTTCAACTACCTCTACATGAAAGAAGAGGTGCATATCACGGAAGAACAAGTCGAAAACTACCGGATGCGATTGAAAAAAATAGAACGGGAATGCGATTTAGGCAAAAAACCGAAAAGCGATCTTTACGAGATGCAGGCACAACAAGCTTCTATGGAGTTTTTACTGGAATCTTCCCAGAATAACCTTCAAAATGCACTGGTTAACCTGAAATATCTGATGAATTATGAAGAAGAGGATGAGTTTATGGTAGACACTCTTTCATTTGAAGATTTTTCCCTCGAACAACACCGTTTTGATATCGATGATATCTATCACAAAGCCATGGAGGAACTTCCGGAAATCACCATCGCTAAATATTCTGTCCGTACAGCTAAATTAAATCTGATGACGGCACAAGCTAACCTCTATCCCTCCATAAGCATGGGGGGAAGCATCTCTTTCGGGAGCTATTCAGATCATGTAAGTGAATCTTTCTGGAATCAGATCTTCGACCGGAACAGAATAGGAAAAGGTTTTAGTATCAGTATGAGCATTCCTTTCTATTCTGGCTTAAGCAAACGTTCCGGACTAAGAAAAGCCAAGAATTCGTTAACGGCTACGGAAATTCAGTTTCTTCAAACCCAAAGAGAATTGTACAACGAGATCCAAAAAGCGTTGCAGGAATTGGAATCTTGTGCTCAGCGCTACCGGATATCCCTCCAACGGGAAAAGTTTTCAACCCTTTCGCAAAGTGCCGCTCAAAAACGATACGAACAAGGCCTGATCACGATCATCGATCTTAACAACACTTCCAACAATCAATTAGAAGCCAGATCGGAAGTACAGAAGAGTAAATTCAATTATATCATGCAAAAAAAGATGATCGATTTTTACCGGGGGATTCCATTACAAACCCAAGTGACCTCCCCCGATAATTTTAATTTTCGCAATTACAAATAATAGGAAACAAATACATCATGGACAGACCCATTGAACAAAAAAAAGGTTTAAAGAAAAAACATATACCTTACCTGGCCGGAGTCGTTTTTATACTGCTATTTATCGGTTGGTCCATATTCGGGAACCACCAATCCAGTCTGAGAGTGGATAAGGACAAAGCCACCGTTGAGGAGGTTACGCGCGGAGTATTCAACGATTATATCCGTATTATGGGAAACGTGGAACCCCTTAACTTTTCACAACTCACAGCCATTGAAGGCGGAAGAGTGAAAGAGCAGTTTAAAGAAGCCGGAGAGATGGTAAAAGCCGGGGAGATCATTCTCCGCTTAGAGAACCAAAGCCTCGAAACCGAAATACTGAATAACGAGGCCGGATTCGTGGAAGAACAGAACAATACCCAAAATGCCCTTTTGGATTTGGAAAAAGAAACCCTCAACCTACAACAGGAACGCCTGAACACGGAATTGGATACCGAACGGAAAAAAAGAAAATATTTACAAAACGAACAGCTTTACAAAGAAGACCTGATTGCCAAAGAGGAATACCTCATCGCCAAAGAAGATTATGAATTTGCTATTAAAAGTCAGCAATTGATTTCGGAAAAACAAGCCAAGGACTCCATCCGACGCCACAGGCAGGCCATTATCATGCAAAACAAACTGGAAAACAGAAAACGTAATCTGATATTGACCCGGGAACGGTATGCCCAATTGGAAGTATGTGCCCCTATCGACGGGCAACTCGGAGAACTGAGTATCGAAATCGGACAATACATCAGCTCCGGTACGCAAATCGGAAAAATAAACGTTTTAGGCAAATATAAGGTAACCGCTCTGATCGACGAACATTACATCGACCGGGTACGCAAAAATTTGGAAGCTACCCTGGAACGACAGGGGAAAGATTTCAACATGAAGGTAATAAAAGTATACCCCGACGTAAAAGAGGGGCAATTCAAAACCGACTTGGAATTCACGGAAGAGATCCCGGATAACATCCGGACAGGACAGACATATCATATCAATTTACAATTAGGAGCTTCCGACGAATCGATATTGATTCCCCGGGGAAGCTTTTACCAAAGTACCGGCGGACAATGGATATACGTGCTTACGCCCGATGGTAAAGAGGCCTACCGACGGAAAATCAAAATAGGGAAACAAAATCCCAGGTATTATCAGGTTCTGGAAGGAATTCAGCCCGGTGAAAAAGTGATCACGTCCGGCTACGAAATGTACGGGGATAACGAAAGACTGATCTTTAAATAAAAAAAATCTTTTTATACATTGCATTCAAATAAACCGTAAAAAGAAATCCGTTTCCCATGAATCAGCTCAAATTCATATTTCGAAAACTACTCCGCAACAAAAGCTACACCTTAATTAATTTGTCGGGATTGGCCATTGCCTTTACAGCCGCCCTATTGATCTTCAAACACATCAGCAGGGAATGGGAAAGCGACCGTTTTTACCCCGGTACGAAAAAGATTTATCGCGTAACCCATAACGATCAAAATTCCCCTCAATGGTCCGGCCGGACCTATGGTATCATCGGTCCCTATGCTAAAAAGGAGATTCCGGGGATAGAAAACTACGTACGGTGTTTCTTTCCTCAATCCCTCGGTATTCAACCGGAAGGAGACACGGAGATATTCCTTGAATCAGCTTGCATGTACGCCGATCTTTCGCTTTTCGATCTATTCCATTTTCCTATTTTGACGGGAGATGCTCATATCCCCGATGTCTCCAACTGGGCGATACTCTCCTCCCGAAAAGCAGAACAATATTTCGGGACACAAAACCCGATCGGAAGAATCATTCGAGCCAAATATACTTACCGGGAAGATTCGGGTAAAGAGTTCCAGATCATTGCCGTAATGGACAATCTTCCCCCTACCTCCTCCATTCAAGCAGATATCATCCTATCCCCCGTACACGAGAAAGATATATTTGAGAGATGGGGTGTCATCGGGACTCATCTCTTTCTGCAACTGGACGATCAGGCTGATCCAGCGGAGATCGAAAAAGCGATTCCCCTGCTGACTGCCAAACATTTTCCCGCGGGAACCCTCGGCAACGAAGCGTTTAAACTTCAACCGTTCCGGGAGATCTATTTTCATTCCGGCCATATCGTTCCCGATAATATGCTCAGAGGCTCTTGGCTTTTCACTCTCCTACTATGCGGCATTACCCTATTGATTCTGTTTTTAGCCGCCTCCAATTATATCATGATCAAAACAGCACAATTCCAACAAAAGGAGATCGCCGGATTCGCTTTACAGAAGTGTTTCGGAGCCGGTTCCAACACGTTTAAGAGGCAATTGTCCGTAGAAATCGGGCTACAAATTCTTATTGCTTTCGGGATCGCTATCGGGGCTGGCAACCTGCTTCATCCTGTTATTAACCGTATATTATCGCCCCATCATCCCTACGCTTTCACGTTCACCGGAAAAGAAACGATTTTGTTTCTTCTCATAATTGCAATTGCAGCCGGGATGATCGGGTCATTTTTATTCTTTTACATCAGGAACAGACTGGAAAGGAACGGACTCTACCGTTCCCTCCGGTCCGCTCCACCGCATTCGAGCTTAAAACAGGTACTGACGATAACCCAAATGGCTATATTCTGTGCCCTATTGTTCTCCTCTACTGTCATTTACAGTCAAATGGACTACATTAAAAATAAAAATTTAGGGTATAGCACTCAAAATACGCTCCATTTCCTGATACCCAATCGCATCGGTTTATGTAAGGAAGAACTTTTGCGGAACCCGGATATCGTAACCGTCAGCAACGGAGAATCCCTACCCATATCCCCTTCGTTCTACATAGACCTTTATCCCGAAAATAAACCCGATCATCAAATAAAAATACAAACCCTTATCGGGGATAAAGACTATCTTTCTATTTACCGAATCAAGCTAAGCGAGGGACGTATGCCTCAGGAACTCTCTACCGAATACGACCCCGACAATCCCAATTCTTATTACGGGGAAGTTATCGTGAACAAAGCTTTGGTACAAACACTGAACCTGCATTCCCCGCAAGATGCTATCATAAATCTGTACGATACACGTGTCAAGATAGTCGGAATAACGGAAAATTTCCACTTTAATCCCTTGTACCAACCCATTCAACCCGTTGTTATATATAACGGCCTGTACATGCGAAGTATGAATCTGATTGTCCGTTACCAACCCGGTAAACGTCAGGAAGTCATTGATTATATAAAACAAGTATATACCCGGATCTATCCCGGCACTCTTTTCAGTTACCATGAATACGCGGATTCCGATTTTTATGACAAAGACATAGCGACCGTCAAAATAATTACGATTTTCACGATCATCGCTATCCTAATCGGAGGTATGGGAATTTTCTCCTTTTCGACATTTGTGGCTAAAACAAAAAGAAAAGAGATCGCTCTGAGAAAAATAAACGGGGCTTCCGAATCCCGTATCACCCGAGAATTAAACCGGAATTTCATGAAAAAAACACTGACGGCTTGCACCTTAAGCATACCGATCGCCTATATCCTGTCGAACAAGTGGTTGGAGGGTTTCGCCTACAAAACGGAAATTTCCGGATGGATCTTTATCTTTGTTCCGGGAATCGTTGCCTTGATCGTACTCGGAGTGACTACCTGGCAAATCAGGAAGGCCGCCCGGACCAATCCGGTAGAGGTATTAAAAAACGAATAACCTAAACTGTACAGCCATGCGAAAAACAAGCATCAAGATTATACTCAGAGGATGGAAACAAAACAAAATATACACGTTCATATCCATCGTCAGCCTTATCGTCGGATTGACGGCAAGTATGCTGCTTGCAGGATTTGTCATGCATGAATACCGGATTGCCCAAGCTATCCCGGCAAGTGAAAAATGTTACCTCATCCAAACAAAAGAAGAAATATCCTATAACACTCTTTTTTCGGGAGAGATCGCCGATTACCTGCAAAGAAGTTATCCGGAGATCAAATCCCATGCTGTTTTTCGAAACGAACCCGTCAACCTCTTTCCGGGAAAAACAGAGATTCCTTACGAACAGGCTTACTCCGTGATACCCGAGACCGTAGATTTTTTTCATTTTAGAATGTTGTCCGGAGACCTGAAATCCACTCTCGCCCATGAAAATGAAATAGCCGTTACCCGCTCTTTCGCCCGGAAGTACCTCGAAAAAGAAAATCCCGTCGGGAAAACGCTACGACTTACCCGCTATACGATTAAAAATATAGAAGGCAAAATAACTTATATTCCGGTAGAAGAGGAATTCCGTATCACCGCGGTCATCGACGACCGTCAAAAGACATTCCTCTCCTTCGGGATATTATGGGGCATTGCCGAAAATAAAATCAACGAAGCTCAGGGATCGAGTCAATTCTACGCTTTCGTTAAACTAAACGAATCGGTCAACCCGCAAACCTTTCAGCAAAAAATCAGTCAGGATACCCTGATTCAAAATTTAAATGCCAACAGGGGTAAGGTCGTATTAAAACCGAGCAATCAACTCTACTTCTCGGAAAAATCTTATCTCTACTATAATGAGCTGATCGATAAACGGGATCCGACATTCATCTACACGAGCCTGAGTGTCGCCCTTCTTATCCTGATCGTATCCTGCTTCAACTATATCAACATCTATATGACCCGCACGTTCAAACAATTACAAAATACCAGTATCCAACTGGTACTCGGGGAATCGAAAAACGGCATTTACAAGCAATTGATCGGAGAATCTGCCATGCTCACCCTTCTCTCTTCGGGTATCGCCCTGATGCTTATTTACAGGTTACTCCCCATCTTCGACAGTTTTGTCCAAAGCGATATGCAAATATTGGACTTCCTATCCGGACAAACCCCGTTGATATTGCTTTTTCTGCTAACGGTGATTATATTCATCCCCGTCATTTACATCGGTTTTAAACTGAAGAACAGCCTGTTAAGTCCTATTTTAAAACGAAAACTCTCACGACGGAACCGACTGACCCGGGACATTGTTATCGTACAGTTCTCCCTCTCCATTATTCTGTTTATTCTAATGTTTAATATCCGAAACCAAATGAACTATATCGTTCACAGCCGCCCCCATTCGGAAGAGATTATAGCGTTATACGGGGGAGTTTTTTTTCTGGAAAAAGGAGAATTCCGGAACTTCAAGGAACAACTCCATGCCCTACCGGAAATCCTGAATATTACAGGTTCGGCCATGCATCAGAATTTTACCTATTCTCGAAAAGATACCATCATCAACATAACCGACGCCGACGATTCATTTTTCGAATGCTATGATATTCCACTCGCGGAAGGAAAAGGATTTTCCCCGGGCCCCCAAGCCTACCACGAGGCCATCGTGAACGAATCTTTTGTCCGGAAAATGGGATGGCCGACTCCCATCGGGAAAACTTTCACCTATGATTACAATGAAAGGTATACAATTATCGGGGTCATTGCCGACTATGCCACGAATAAATTCACCGAAGGCATCAAACCCATGCTGATCCGCTATTCACCCGACGGTTCCGGCCGCCTTACCATCCGGATAAAAAAAGGTTCCCGGGAAGTAACCGAAACCAAACTTCGGGAATTATGGCAAAGCAACTACCCGGCTTTCCCTCCACTCCTCACGCAGAGCATGAAAGAGATGTACCTGGAGTTTCATCAGGAAGAAGTCCGGATCATGGAAACCCTTACGGTTTTCTCTTGGCTAAGCATCCTACTGAGTGCCCTCGGTCTCTTCGGACTGGCGTGGTTCTCCGTGGAGAGCCGACAAAAGGAGATCGGATTAAGAAAAATCAACGGAGCTACCGAAAATCAGATCGTTATATTACTATGCCGGAAATTCATAAAATGGATTCTGATCGCTTACGCAATCGCTATCCCCATCGGTTACTACTTTTCAGAGCAATGGCTCACCCGATTTATTTATAAATCTTCCCTCTCGCCAGGAGCCTTTATCATGGCCGGGATCTCCGCCTTGGCAATCGGCCTGTTAACGGTAATTTGGCAAACCGTCAACGCCGCACGGGAAAATCCGGTAAATGTCCTAAAGGGGAACGAGTAAAAGCTCTCGTCTAATATAATTTATGCCTGTTTTATGGAAAGCCCGATCCGTTTTCTGACTTTATCCACCTGAATTACTTTGACGCTCACATGTTGATGCAAGGAGAGGATCTCCGTGGGATTCGAGATAAATTGATCGGCAATCTCCGAAATATGGACCAGACCGTCCTGTTTTACACCGATATCCACAAAAGCTCCGAAATTAGTCAGGTTAGTCACGATACCCGGTACGACCATTCCTTCCTGAAGATCATCGATGGAATGAATCCGCTCGTCAAAACTAAACACCTTTGCCACAGACCGGGGATCCCGTCCCGGTTTTTTCAACTCCTCGATAATATCTTTTAGGGTAGGCAAACCGATCCGTTCGTCCACGTAGCGATTCAAATCGATTTTACCGCATACCTCCTCATTTCCGATCAAAGACTTCAGGGGAAGTCCCAAATCTTTTGCCATCCGTTCTACCACAGCATAGGATTCGGGATGGACAGAAGAGTTATCCAACGGATATTCCGCATCGGCTATACGCAGAAATCCGGCACATTGCTCGAATGCCTTCTCCCCCATTCGTTTCACCTTCCTTATCTCTTTGCGGCTTCTGAACGGACCGTTCTCTTTTATGTATTCTATGATATTTTCCGCCAAAGCAGGTCCCAAACCGGAGACATGTGTCAAAAGGTACTTACTGGCCGTATTCACATTTACACCTACCCGATTTACGCAAGACTCCACCACCCGGTCTAAACTCTCCTTCAACTTCACCTGGTCGACATCATGCTGATATTGTCCCACGCCTATCGACTTCGGATCTATCTTTACCAATTCAGCCAAAGGATCCATCAACCTACGCCCGATCGACACGGCTCCGCGAACGGTTACATCATACTGGGGAAACTCGTCCCGGGCTATTTTAGAGGCCGAATAGACGGATGCCCCGCTTTCACTCACCACGAAGACCTGAATCTTACGGTCATAACGCAGATTTTGTATAAAACGCTCCGTTTCCCGTCCTGCCGTACCGTTCCCTATAGCGATAGCCTCTATTTTATAAGCACTCACCAATTGAGTGACCTTATTAGCCGCCTGTCGTACTTCGTTTTGAGGCGGATGCGGATAGATGGTTTCGTTATGCACGAGGTTTCCCGTCCCGTCCAAGCAAACCACCTTACAACCGGTACGGAATCCCGGATCAATACCCAATACCCGCTTGCTGCCCAACGGGGGAGCTAATAACAATTGGCGCAAATTTTCGGCAAAAACGTTAATAGCCTCTTCATCGGCTTTTTGCTTGCCTGCCACGCTGTATTCAGATTCTATGGAAGAGACGAGTAAGCGTTTATAACCATCCCGTACGGCCTCCCTCACCTGCTCCGCACTCTCGTTACCGGCTCTTACGAATTGCTTTTCCAAGGCCTCTACGGCTTCTTGGTCGGGCACACCTATGCTTACCTTCAAAATACCCTCGCTTTCTCCCCTCCGGATAGCCAACATCCGGTGAGACGGACAACGACGTAAACTCTCCGTATAATCGAAATAATCCTTATATTTTTCTCCCCCCTCCTCTTTTCCTTTTATCACTTTAGAGGTAATCGTCGCTTCCCGGTCAAAAAAACGCCGGGTCGTATTCCGAGCCCGCTCACTTTCACTGACCCATTCGGCTATAATATCCCTCGCCCCCTGCAACGCCTCCTCCTCATTCGCCACCTCTCCTTTCACGAAACGGGTAGCTTTCGTCCATACCTCTCCCCCCTCCTGTTTCATCAACATGACGGCCAAAGGCTCCAGACCTTTAGCTTTTGCTTTGGAAGCCCTGGTTTGTTTTTTAGGTTTATAAGGAAGATAAATATCTTCCAATTCCCGAAGTTCCCGGCAACTCTCAATCGTCTTCCTCAGTTCAGATGTCAGCTTTTCCTGCTGTTCGATACTATCGAGCACCGTCTTTTTACGCTTCTCCAATTCTTTAAACTGCCCGTAAATCTCCTGTACTTTTCCGACCCCCACTTCATCCATACTTCCGGTCATCTCTTTCCGGTAACGGGAAATAAACGGAATCGTCGCTCCTTCATCCAGCAGATTCAACAAATTTTTCACGTATTGACTGCCGAAGCCACTCTTTTCCGCTACAAACACAACAGGATCTATATAATATTCCATAAATTCATATTTTAATCCGCTAATATACGGCTTCTCCACATTTATCACTATCTTTAAACCGAAAAAATAGCGAATCATCGTATGATTGAAATCAAAAATATAACTAAAAACTACGGAGAGTTAGAAGTATTAAAAGGTATCGACCTGACGATTAAGGAGAAAGAAATTGTCACTATCGTGGGAGCCAGCGGAGCAGGAAAAAGCACGTTATTACACATTCTCGGTACGTTAGATACGCCGGATCGGGGGGAACTCTATTACGACGGCATTAACGTGGCGAAACTCTCTTCCAACAAACTTTCCATCTTCCGCAACCAAAACATAGGTTTCGTGTTCCAATTTCATCATCTGCTACCTGAATTTACAGCCCTGGAAAACGTGTGTATACCGGCATGGATCAAGGGAGAAGGAAAAAAAGAAACGGAAAAACAAGCACTGAAACTCTTAACACTTTTAGGGCTGTCCGACAGAATCCATCATAAACCTAATCAGCTTTCCGGAGGCGAGCAACAACGGGTTTCCGTGGCCAGAGCCCTGATCAACCGCCCCAAAGTGGTATTGGCAGACGAACCCTCCGGTAACCTGGACACCCAAACCAAAAACGAATTGCACCAGCTCTTTTTCTCTTTACGGGAAAAATTAGGACAGACATTCGTGATCGTCACCCACGATTCGGAATTGGCAGCCATGTCGGATCGACAAATAAAATTACGCGACGGGAGAATCACTTCGGATTAAATCTTTCCGTTTATTTCACATACTGCAAAAAATGGCTCAAACCTGTTTGTGATTTCACGCATTGTTTTTACATTTGTCAATTAGAAAATAAAATATTTATTCATTAATCAACCTTTAAATGAAGTATACTGAAGAGTTAGACAAAGTGAGTTATTGTTTCGGACTAAGTATCGCAAGTAACCTCCTTTCATCCGGTGTTAATCAAATAAATACGGAAGCGTTTGTAGATGCTTTACGTACTGTATACGCTGGCCAGATGCCTGAAATCACCCCGGAAGAAGCCAATCAGATTTTACAGACTTATTTTGAAAAATTACAGAACGAAAGAGGAAATGCGGCAAAAGAAGCCGGAGCTTCCTTTCTGAAAGAGAATAAAACAAAAGAGGACGTCATTACCCTGAATAGCGGCCTGCAATATAAAGTGATCTCCACCGGAAACGGAGCAATCCCCAAAGCGGGAGACACGGTTAGATGCCACTATGAAGGACGTTTGATCAACGGTACCGTATTTGATTCCTCTTACCGCCGCGGAGAACCGGCAGAGTTTCCCGTAAACGGGGTAATCCCCGGTTGGGTGGAAGCTTTACAATTGATGCCCGTGGGTTCCAAATGGCAACTATTTATCCCGTCAGAACTGGCTTACGGGGCACACGGAGCAGGACAAGCCATCGGTCCCAACGAGACTTTGATTTTTGATATAGAATTACTGGATATCGTATAATTTTAATTAATAAAACTATGAATACTAAGAATTTGATCTTAATGTTATCTGTTGTTGTTCTCGGTTTTACCAGCTGTTGTAACAACGCGACAAAAACTACCGCTACTCTAAAAACAGAAGCTGACACGGCATGTTATTATATCGGTTACATGAACGGTACCATGTTAACCAGAAACGGTTTGGACAAACCAAACGTAGAGGCTATTATTGCCGGTATGAATACCGCTTTACAGAAGAAAAAAGCTCCGGCAGATTTAATGGAAATGCAACAATTCCTCGGTAACTACATTCAAAAAGTTATGACTGCAAAAGCTGAAGAGACTTTGAAAAAAGGAGAAGCTTTCCTGACTGAAAACGCCAAAAAAGAGGGTGTAAAAACAACCGAAAGCGGCTTGCAATACAAGATCGAAAAAGAGGGTACAGGTGCGATTCCGTCCGACACAAGCATCGTGAAAGTTCACTATAAAGGAACCTTTATTAACGGAGAAGAATTCGATTCTTCATACAAACACAACAAACCCGCGGAGTTCCCGGTAAACGGAGTCATTCGCGGATGGACTGAAGCATTGAAGATGATGCCCGTAGGTTCCAAATGGACGCTTTACCTCCCTTCCAAATTGGCTTACGGCCCGAGAGGAACGAACGGCGGCCCCATCGGTCCGAATGAAGCATTGGTCTTCGAGGTTGAATTACTCGAGATCGTTTCCCCTGCCGCAAAGTAAATAATTTATCACGCTGTATGAAAATAAGTAACAAGCCCAAATGAATTGGGCTTGTTTTAATTATAAAGATATGAACTACGAAGTTATTGGAAAATTAATTTATAAAGAAGATACCCAAAAGATTAGCGATCGTTTCCAAAAACGGGAATTTGTCATTGAGGTGGAAAACGAGAAAAATTCCCAATGGAACGATTTCGTGAAAATCCAATTGATACAGGATAGATGTGATCTGCTTGAAAACATACACCTGAACGAAGACATCAAAGTCTATTTCAATCTGAGAGGAAGAAAATGGGAAAACAACGGACAAATCTCCTATTTCACCAATCTCGAAGGGTGGAGAATCGAAAAAATCCAGGCAGAGCCGCAAATGGCCGGTACCCCCGCTCCCCAATACCGGGTGGAAGATATCCCTCCTATGCCGGAGGCCGACGATCTACCCTTTTAATTGTAGATTGTAGATTTTAAATTATAAATAAACTGACGGGAAATCCCGTCAGTTTATTTTTTAAATTACAGAATATCGAAATCTTAATTCCAATCACAGAATCATTATATCACTCAATCACAGAATTTTTTAATCTACAATTGTCAATTGTACATCATTTGTCCTATCACAACCAATAACGTCAAAAGCAACGTACTTAAAGAAAGAAATCTTAATTGAGGATCGAGGGCTCTCCCTTTTCCATAATACACCTTCGCCAAATGAATTCCGAACAGGGGTAAAGTTAATGTAAAAAGATACCCGAACCAGCCGTTAGAATGCAAAATAGTATACAGCCCCATACAAACGAGAGCCATTACGATCATGATAAAATGGTATATTTTTGCTCCTCTTATTCCCAACATGACGGGAATCGTTCGTTTTCCGCAAGTTTCGTCATTTTCCATATCCCGGATGTTATTCATATTCAATACCCCGGTGGAGAGAAGCCCGATCGAGACTGCCGGAAAAAGGGCAATCCACGGCAAACGGCCCGCCATGGCAAAATAACTACCCAAAACACTTACTATCCCGAAAAAGATAAAAACGAACAAATCACCCAGGCCACGGTAACCGTACGCATGATCCCCCACCGTATATTTCACGGCAGCCACAATAGAGGCTCCCCCGGCAACGAACAAAATAATACTTTTCAGATCCAACAGATCCCCAAAAGCATCGTATACCAACAAACTTCCGGTAACGACCCCCATACCTCCGAAAAACGACATGGCCCGGATCATCTCCCGTTTACTCAACGCTCCGCTCTGTGCGCTTCGGATAGGCCCTAACCGTCTTTCGTTATCGGTTCCCTTCTCCAGGTCGCCTACCTCGTTAGCCAAATTGGAGAGTATTTGTAACGCCATTGTCGTCACGATCGCCCACGCAAAAGCCCACGGCTTAAAATAACCGTCACTCGCGGCCAACATAGCTCCCAATAAAACCCCTGATACGGATAAAGGCAATGTTCTTAATCGAAGACTTGTAATATAGGCTTTACTCTTAGACATTTTCTCCTCCGTATTCAAAGACCTATCATCGAATTAATTTCAATTCATGTTCTCCGATCTCCACCCGGCGTTGCTTAAACAATCCGCCTACTGCCTTTTTGTAGTTTTTCTTACTGCAACCGAACAAACGATAAATATCTTCCGGCGCACTCTTATCGGAGACGACTAAAACCCCGCCGTTCTCTTCCAACTTGGTCAAGATCAATTGAGACAACCGATCCACTTGCTGGTGACCGTCATTCTTTTGCAGGATACAATCGATTTTCCCGTCTCCCCGCAAATTCTTTATATATCCCGTAACCCGTTCACCCACCGTCAAAGGTTGAAAAATTTCGTTCCGATAGATCACGGCCTCGTGTTCGCCGTTTACGACGACACTATATCCCAAATCGGTCCGCCGGGCAATCAAAAGCTCTACCTCCTCTCCTTCCTTGTAATCCGCCGGCTCTTGATTTAAAAACTTATGCCATTTCGAAGAGGCCACGATGCGGTCGGTCACCTGATCTACGTAAACATAAACCAAATACTCCCTCCCCACAATCATATTTTCTCGTTGTTCCCGAAACGGCACCAATAAATCTTTACGCAATCCCCAATCTAAAAAAGCACCTACCTTACTCGTTCCTACTACCTTCAACAAAGCAAAATCACCCACGATAGCTTTGGGTTTATTCATGGTTGCGATAATCCGGTCCTCCGAATCGAAATAGATAAAAACTTCCAACTCATCCCCCTCTCTGACCTCTTTAGGAGCATTCTCACCCCGCGGCAACAAAATCTCGCCCCAATACTCCCCTCCATCCAAGTACAACCCGAAATCGACCTCTTTAACGACCTTCAATATATTATACTCTCCTAACTTTATCATCTCTTGTTATTTATTTGGGCACAAAGATAGGAATTAATTATAAATTGTAGATTTTAGATTGTAAATTAAAAATTCAGCACCCGATTTACAATCTAAAATCAATAATAGTCAATCGCTTAATGCCCCCATCGACAATCACTGAATCACTGAATCACTGAATCACTTAAATGCCCTCTCCGCTAATCCCGGTCCGTTTAGTTTGAGCTTATCGAAATACTCCGGAACAGGGCGGCCCATCAATTTATCCACGTACATCTTGGCGATATATTGCGACAACATAAACCCGTGCCCGCGCATGCCGACAAACAACCCCAACTCGGGATCGACGATATAACGGGGTTCCGTGTAATAACCAGACCAGGTAGCCTGAATCCCGACCCCGGCCAAATCAGGAATCCAATCCACAAAAAATTCCCCGATAATCTCCAAAAATTCTTTCGTATTCAACATCAAGTCCTTATCCGTTCGCAAAGCATCCACCCGCGGAGAAGCACAACCGATAATCTGTCCCGTATAAGCAATCTGTTGACCGTAGACGGCCGAGAAACCTTTGTACTCTTGTCGATCGATCAGCATATCCAAACTATTCCCGTTTTTTCCTAACATCGGTAATCGACGGGTTATAAAAGCTTGATGCCGTACGGGATAAAGTCCCGCCTGAATACCCAAGCTCTCACAAATCTTTCCGGCCCCGGCTCCCAAGGCATTTACGAAATTCTCGGTCCGGAATTCCACGTATTTTTTATCGTGAGTCAATACCAAGACAGAATAGGTAGAACCTTCGCGAGCCACCTCGATCACCTTACAATCTTCTATGACCCGGCCTCCGGCAGCTATCCCAATATTGCGTATCAACTCAACCACCTTCCCCGGGGTCGCTTGCCAACAATTATTCGTGATCAAAGCTCCTATATAACGTTTGGATTTCGTGCTAAATGCCGGAGAAATCTCTTTTTTGAAATCTTTCGGATCGACCATATAAGCATCGGACCATGCCTTACTGGCTTCCAATGCGTTATAAGTAGCTTCATCGTGAGCAAGATTCACGTAACAAGTAGCCTTATAATCGATATTGGATATTCTTTGCAGATCCTTAAATAACTGATGATTACGTTCAGCGATTTCTGCTAATTCCGGTAAAGAGAATGCCGTACGCCCCCCCCCGATGTTTCGCCAGGAAGATCCCCGATCCGCATTTACCAGAACAGGATTCATTCCCGCTTCCGCCATATAACGGAACAAAGCACTTCCGGCGATACCTCCTCCCGCTATCAATGCCCCTACTTCAACTTTTTTAAAACCTTCCCGATTGGCCACCAAATAAACATCCCCGGCTTTAGAAGGATAGATTTCACCTAAAGTCAACGGATTGGATAACGGTGCCCGCGGTGTGGCATCCCCGACAATTTCAATTCCTTTGGCCCTTAATGCCGTCCTCAAGCGCGGGATACAGCGTTTTCCCCGACAAGGTCCCATGGCCAGATGGGTAGAATGCTTTATCTCGTCGATAGAGATAAAAGTACGATCGCCGACTATCTGCAAAACGTCGTCCAAAGTCACATCGTCACAATGACAAATAAAAGTAGCCTCTTTCTTATCCTTCAACAAAGGCTCCATCTTCAAATTCTCGGGGTAACGATTCTTTACGACGAAGCCTCGAACTTTTACCAAATCTTCCCCGTGAATATCCAATGATCTTACCCTGACTATATTGGTTTTATTCGGTTTATGCAACACTTTCTCGATGATTCCCGATCCTAACTTTTCCCCGTAATTGTTAACTAAATATACCTCTTCCTTTTCCGCCACCTCATATTCGATAGGTAAGAAAAGGGTATCCTTACGCATATCATACCCGAATATGGCTAATCCGGGACATTGATACACACATTCCATACAACCGATACATTTGTCATAATCGACATAAGGAACTGTAAAAGTAGCATCTTTTGTTATCGCTCCGTGAGGACAAGCAAAAGAACACGGATTGCATGCAAAACCATACAAACAATCCATCTGCACGAATCCTCTTTGCTTCATTCTCGTAAGATCCGGCAAACGTGGTTCCTCCAATACTCGTACCGGATGCTGCTGCGAATCGATATACTCTTTGGATAACACCAAATAATCATCGTAATTGACCCGGACGCCCAAATCGATCATGATTTCTACCGCTGCCTGTTTACCGCGAAGCACGGCACTCGTTCCCTCCCCAATTCTTACCGCATCCCCGGCAGCATAACAATTAGCGCCGAATACAGCTTTACCCTTTGTCAATAATTGATTATCCGGTATCAATCCGGTACAGATATTAATGACATCTATTCCGTCCAATATCTTTTCCGTACCCGGCACCGGTTTGAAATTTTCACATTCGGCGATGACAGCTCCGGTGACACCGGTATAATCGGCATTGGGAATAGCTTTTAATAACATATGAGACGTCATGATGGGAATCGCCAACCGACGTACCCGATTCGCCTGCACGGGAAACCCGCCCTCCTTCGGCATAGCTTCTATGATGGCTTTCACGTGGGCTCCTGCCTGCATCAGTTGGTAGGAGGTAAGATAACCGATATTCCCGGCTCCCACGGTCAACACGTTTTTTCCTAACAACGTAAATTCATTGTTCATCATTTTCTGAACCACGGCTGCCGTATAAACACCCGGCAAATCGTCATTCTCAAAAGCAGGCATAAAAGGAACGGCACCCGTGGCCACAACTAAATAATCCGCATCGACAAAGAAAACCGTGTCTGTCTCTAAATTTTTCACAGCTACCCGTTTCCCTTCCAAAATATCCCACACGGTAGAGTTCAGGTAAATGCCATCCATATTCTCTCCGGCCAGAGTCTTCGCGATATCGAATCCCCGCATCCCTCCAAACCGTTTCTCCTTTTCGAAAAAGAAAAATTGATGCGTTTGCATATTAAACTGTCCGCCGATCTTGTCATTATTATCGATAACGATATTATCAACTCCCCGTTTTTCAAACTCCTCTCTAACAGCTAAGCCAGCTGGCCCGGCACCGACAATCACTACCGTCGTACGTAATATTTTCCGGGATATCTCGGGAGCTGTCTCCTTTATTTTAGCCATCTCTCCGGAGGCAATCTCCCGTACCTCTTTCACCCCATCTACCTTCGTCACGCAAATCCGTTTTACTTTTCCGTCTACCAACATCTCACAAGCACCGCATTTTCCAATGCCGCAGGCCAACGAACGTTTACGCCCATCCAAACTATGACTATGTACCGGATAACCGGCTTGATGAAGAGCTGCCGCAATCGTTCCTCCACACTCCCCCTCTATTTTTTTCCCGTTAAAAGTAAAAATTACTTTATCACGTTTGGGAACATCTAAAATCGGATGATGATTAATTTTTGACATAAGATATAGGTTTTAGTAGGTTATTTTTCATTATTTCCTTGGCAATGTATTCTATTACAAACAAAAAAAAGCTGACTTTCGTCAACTTTTTAAAATACGCGCTAAATTTCTTCCGCCTGTTTTATAAAAAACTTATCCCCTCTATATCCAAATATAAAGATCCTCACGTTACTTTCTCAAAACTGAAATTTCCTTCCACTCCCTGAGCATCGACACTTACTCCCATAATGGTGACATCATCAACCAGCACCCCGAACCAACTGTCCAATTCGTAATAAATTTCATGTTCCGAATGAATAATATCTACCTCCACCGCATCCAACTTCACCTTATGTTCCTCGATACGCCCTTTTAAAAATTCTTGCAGCATATAAGGTTCTTCTTCCTTCGGTTTATCCGTAAATATGATCCGGCCCGAGAGTTCACTTCCTTCCTGTTTCAAAAACAACTCCCCTTCCGTAATGCCGTAACCGTAATTTTCCCTATATTTCCATTTACCCGTTAAATCTATCATAACCATACGATCTGGACTTTTTTTATTTATCTGTTTTCTCCCGTCTCTTGGCTTCATTCCAATACCCATCCATCTCCTCCAAAGACATATCGGCAAGTTTTACTCCCGCTTCGTTTGCCTTACTCTCCACGTAAGAAAAACGACGAATAAACTTCCGATTCGTCTTCTCCAATGCATCTTCCGGATTAATACCGTATAAACGGGCGGCGTTGACCAAGGCAAACATAAAATCACCGAATTCCTCTTCCATTTTTTCCGTATCTTCCCGTTGCATCTCCGCCTGTAACTCATCCAGCTCTTCTCTTACTTTTTTCCATACATCTTGCTTTTGTTTCCAATCGAATCCAACTCCCCTTACCTTATCCTGCACCCGAAAAGCCTTAATCATTGCCGGAAGAGCAGACGGGACTCCTTCCAATACCTTATGGTGCCGACCTTTTTCCTTCAATTTCAACTGCTCCCAATTCCGCAACACATCATCCTCATTCTCCACCTGTACCTCCCCGTATATATGAGGATGCCGGTAACGCAATTTCTCACAAATCTCTACCAACACATCCTCTATATCAAATTGCTGTTGCTCCTCACCGATACGAGCATAAAAAACAATGTGCATGATCAGATCTCCCAACTCCTTCTTTATCTCCTGCATATCCTTTTTCAGAATTGCATCCCCCAATTCATACACCTCTTCCACCGTCAAATTTCGTAAACTTTCCAACGTCTGTTTTTTATCCCAGGGACACTTCACCCGTAGGGTTGCGATGATATCCAATAAATCGGCAAAAGCCTCTTTTCTCTTTTCAATATCTTGACTCATTGCAATTTAAAATTATTAATAACGGTATCGTCAAAACCTCGAAATTTTCTCGGACAAGGCCGTGAATCCTCAATGGATAAACCCTATTTTTATTTTCAATTCTCGATTGTTTTAACTACTTTGCACCTGCAAAAATAAGTTATTTATTTTAATTTCACGATGGAGAGAAGAATAAGTATCGGAAACATTGATCCCATTGACTTTTACGGCATTAATAACGCAAAATTCATTACACTCAAGGAGTTTTTCCCAAAATTAAAAATCACAGCCAGAGGTGACGAAATCATCGTTCAAGGAGAAGAAAAAGATATCGAAATCTTAAACGCTAAGGTAAACGCCTTACTGGAACACTATAACAAATACAATATGCTGACGGTCGCCAACCTGAAACGGATCATCCTGGAAGACGACGTTATTGAAGATCCGGAAGATCCGGCATCTATAATCGTTTTCGGAAACGGGGGAAAAATTATCAGGGCAAGAACAGTCAATCAACGCAAATTAGTAGACCTCTCCAAAACCAACGACCTGCTCTTTGCTACCGGACCCGCTGGATCAGGGAAAACATACACAGCTATAGCCTTAGCCGTAAAGGCATTACGCAATAAAGAAATAAAACGGATTATACTCAGCCGACCGGCTGTTGAAGCAGGAGAAAGTTTAGGATTTTTGCCGGGAGATATGAAAGAAAAAGTAGATCCCTATCTACAACCCTTGTACGACGCTTTGTCCGATATGATCCCGGCTCGGAAGCTAACCGAATATTTAGAATCCGAAGTCATTCAAATCGCACCTTTGGCCTACATGCGCGGACGCACTTTAAACGATGCCTTTGTTATTTTGGACGAGGCTCAGAATACGACCCGCAATCAATTGAAAATGTTCCTTACGCGAATGGGAATCAGTGCTAAATTTGTCATCACGGGAGACATGAGCCAAATCGATCTTCCGAAACAAAACGATTCTGGTCTGATTCATGCTTTCAAGATACTAAAGGACATCAAGGGCATCGCCTTTGTAGAATTCGACACGAACGATATCGTTCGCCACCGTCTCGTAAAAGAGATCGTGAAAGCTTACAACAATGAAAAAAAATCCATATAACAGATCATTAAAGCGAATAACATGGAAGCGATTGTAAAAACAAATTTCAAATTTCCGAAACAAAAAAATCTATATGTCGGAAAAGTTCGGGATGTGTACAACATCAATGACGAATACCTGGTCATGCTCGTCTCCGACAGAATTTCTGCTTTTGACGTGGTCCTGCCCAAAGGGATTCCTTGCAAAGGACAAGTATTGAACCAGATTGCGGCGAAATTTCTTGATGCCACTTCCGACATTGTTCCCAACTGGAAAATCGCCACTCCGGACCCGATGGTAACAATCGGCCACATGTGCGAACCGTTCAAGGTGGAGATGGTTATCCGCGGTTACCTGGCAGGCAGTGCATGGAGAGAATACAAAGCGGGGAACAGAACGCTTTGCGGGATAAAACTCCCCGAAGGAATGGTTGAAAACCAGAAATTCCCCTCCCCCATTATCACGCCGACGACCAAAGCCATGGAAGGCCATGATGAAAACATATCCAAAGAAGAGATCATCTCCAGCGGTTTGGTCAGCAAAGAAGACTACGAAATGCTCGAAAAATACACGTATGCACTTTTTCAAAGAGGCTCGGAAATGGCGGCTAAAATGGGACTTATCCTCGTGGATACGAAATACGAGTTCGGAAAGAAAAACGGACAGATCTTCTTAATAGATGAAATCCACACACCGGATTCCTCCCGTTATTTCTATGCTGACGGATATGAAGAAAGATTAGCAAAAGGAGAAAAACAACGCCAGCTTTCCAAAGAATTCGTTCGCGAATGGCTGATGGCAAACGGCTTCCAAGGAAAAGAGGGGCAACAAGTACCTGAAATGACTCCAGCGGTGGTGAAAAACATTACCGACCGGTATATCGAACTTTATGAAAATATAACGGGAACCGAATTCATTAAGGCCGAAAATACAAACATACTGGAACGTATCGAGAAAAACGTGAACGAGTACCTCGATAAACTGTCGAAATAAAAAATATTCAAATAATACAAACCCCGAAAGTCAGATATCGAAACTTTCGGGGTTTAATTCTTTTTGCTTCATGATTTACGATTGAATAGTGCTCTTACCCTCTTTCAAGCGTCAACTCTTCTTCAATCACTGAATCTTCCAATCACCAAATCCTATAATCATTATATCTCAGCATCTTTTAATTTACCATTTTAAAATAGCATATGGTACCCGTTTCAATGGGTTATTTCAATGCATCGAGCAATCCTTCAACCCCGTCTTCCAAAAGGTCCAACACCAACTCGAAACCGGCCTCCCCACCATAATAAGGATCCGGTATTGCCGTTCGACAGGAAAAATGCCGACAGAAATCAGTCATTTTATGTATTTTCCCCAACTCCTCCTCCGTATCGGCCAAAGCCCGTAAATCCCGGATATTTTGATCGTCCATACCGATGATCATATCAAATTCTTTAAAATCGGCCGGAGGATAAAATTTACGGGAACGACTGGTCAACTCGTAACCTCTGTTTTCAGCATGCTGTCGCATCCGCTCATCTGCCGGTTCTCCGGAATGCCATCCGCTCAATCCGGCGGAGTCGATAAAAAATCGATCCTCCCATCCTCTCTCTTTCACATAATACTTCATTACCGCCTCCGCACTCGGAGAACGACAGATATTACCCAAACAAACAAAAAGAATCTTTTTCAATTGAAATGCAAGAATTTAAGTAGACAATAGTAAATTAAAATTCAGAAATCAGCAGATATGAATTCAATCTCTCAATCACAAAATCATTGAATCACGGTATTCCTTACAACTTACAATTAAATCATTCGGCTTAACTAAACAGAGAATCGACAAACTCTTCCCGGTTAAACACTTGCAGATCTTCCATTTTTTCTCCTATACCGATATATTTCACCGGTATCTTAAATTGATCCGAAATACCGATCACGACCCCCCCTTTAGCTGTTCCATCCAATTTGGTTATGGCTAATGCATTTACTTCTGTCGCTAACGTAAATTGTTTTGCCTGCTCGTAAGCATTTTGTCCGGTGGAGCCATCCAGCACTAATAAAATCTCATGAGGAGCATTCGGTATTACCTTCTGCATTACCTTTTTAATCTTTGTCAACTCGTTCATCAAGTTGACTTTATTGTGTAAACGTCCTGCCGTATCGATTATGACCACATCCGCATGATCGGCTTTCGCCTTGCTCAACGTATCGTAAGCAACAGACGCCGGATCTGCTCCCATAGCCTGTTTTACAATAGGTACTCCGACCCGCTCGGCCCAGATGACCAACTGATCAACGGCAGCAGCTCTAAAGGTGTCGGCAGCACCCAATACCACGGATTTTCCGGCTTCTTTGAACTTATTGGCGAGCTTACCTATCGTGGTTGTCTTTCCGACCCCGTTCACTCCAACAACCATTATCACGTAAGGTTCGTCTCCCGGCGGTAAATCGAATGAATTATAATCCGATACGTTATTCTCCTTCAAGAGATCCACGATCTCTTCTTTCAAGATCCGATTCAACTCTTCTACACCGACGTATTTATCTCGTTCGACCCGATCTTCTATCCTGCGAATAATTCTGACAGTAGTCTCCACTCCTACATCCGAAGTAATCAAAACCTCTTCCAAATTATCGAGAACTTCATCGTCTACTTTCGATTTTCCGACTATTGCCCGAGAAAGCTTTTTAAAAACGCTCTCTTTTGTCTTCTCTAAACCTTTATCAAGGCTCTCTTTTTTCTTTTTATTAAATAAACCGAATAATGCCATTTCCTAAATCTTGTTTCAAACCACGAATATATAAAATTAAAACCTATTCCTTACGCTCATCGATCATTTCTTCAATATCTGCTCAAAAAAGGCCTGATCTTTATAAGCCAACGCATCCAAAATCAAACCGCAGGTATAAGTCAAAGTTGCAATAACAAACAATGACCCGGCCAATATAGCCGAAGGGACCTTATATATATATTGGTAATCTATATACTCCATGATTACCGGGATACCGAAAATAAAAGACAGTATCATACAAAATAAGGCGATAACGGTAAAGAAACGTAAAGGTTTATAATGCCGATACATATTGAAAATACACATGATAACCCGAAAACCGTCAGAAAAAGTATTCAGTTTGGAAAAACTCCCTTCCGGTCTCTCAGAAAAGTCTATCGGTACCTCTACGATTCTGAAATATTTACTCAAGGCAAATATGGTCATTTCCGTTTCCAACTGGAACCCTTCGCTAATTACAGGAAAAGTCTTCACGAAATTCCGACTGAAAACCCGGTATCCTGTCATAATGTCTTTCAAATCCGTACGAAAAAAGTAGTTAATAAAAAACTTAACCAAATTATTACCGAAACCATGGAAAGACCTCTTGTTTTCTTTAAAATAAGTACCGTTGCTCAAACGATCTCCGATCGCAATATCTGCCTCTCCCTTTTCAACGGGTTCCAACAGCGACTTAACCGCCTTGGCCGGATAAGTATCGTCCCCATCCACCATAATATAGATATCGGCATCGATATCCCGAAACATGCTTCTTACGACATTCCCCTTTCCCTGCCGACGCTCTTTACGTACGATAGCTCCCGCCGATAAAGCCTCTTCCACGGTATTGTCCGTAGAATTGTTATCATATACATACACCTCTAAATCAGGCACCTCTCTTTTAAAATCATCCACTACTTTACGAATCGTCAATCCTTCATTATAACAAGGAATAAGCAAACAGGTTTTCATCATATTACTTTTTTTGAGGATACTCCATATACAACATGTTCGAGAAATTTTGTACCACTTTCGAAGTGGCAAAATAGAAGAGAAGTAAAGGCAAGAAATTAAAAAGTCCTCGCTTATAGCCATAACTGATATAACCTTCAAAGATATCAAGAGAAGGTACATCGATCTGATAATAGACCCACAAATAAATACACCATGCCGCAACGATCAACGACAAGGTTATTCCATTGAAAAACAACCACTCCCGTTTATACATCAGGTAAATCAGATTCAACACGAAAGCCGTGATCCCCAAATAAATAACCCAACCGTATAATTGAGAAGAAAAACTGATCTCTTCAACGATACGCATCATAAAGTCGAACTTACCTTTCAACTCTATAATTCCCAGCTTAAAAGGTTGTTGCAAATCAGAGGCTTTCAGAACGTATTTCAGATAGATTTCCCATGTTCCGTAAGCGACACAAGAAGGTATACCAAACCATAAACACCTCTTTACATTTTCCCGGGAAAACAACGACCGCTCCCGACATTCCCGTATCAGTCGATAAGCCAAAGCAAAACAACAGGGAATAAAGAATACAACCCCTTCCGTTCGTCCCCAGACACCCAAGGTCAAGGTAATAATACTGAGGGCAAAATAACGCTCTCCTTTATGATTAAACCAACAAATAAAACCGATCACTCCGATCAAAGTATAAATAGTTTGCGGCATATTCGTCATTAAGAAGGTCGATTGTGCCGCAAATTCAGGTGTTGCCAACAAAATCAATACCATCAACATCGATGATAACGGATTCACATAACGACGTAATAAACCATAAAAAGAAAAGGCAATCGAGACATAATACAAGATGGGAATAATCTTTACCGACATTTCCCCGCAAATATATGCGTAGGCAAAACTTAAAGGAAAAAGAGGAGGATAAATACTACGGTAAGAAACCAAACGATGGGCCGGATCGAAAAGAGAATTATGGAGCGTTCCCTCGTGGGCAATCGCCCGGGCTAAAAAATCATACCCGGCAATCGTATCGTAATGAATAGCAGGCCAGTATAAAGCCTTTACCGTTACCAGATAAATCAAATAGATCAATACTCCCGACAAAAATAAAACTCCGGCATTTTGTTTGTGTAAAAGTCTACTGATCTCTCCCTTACGGACGTACCGTTTTATAGGTGCAAAAATATCCTGATCTTTTTTGAAATAATACAAAAGAAAATATAAAAACGCCACCAATAAAAAAGTACCAGACAAAACAGTCCCGCGTATCAAAGAGATCCCCAAAACATCCATAAGAAACATCCATACCGTCACACATCCCATACCGATAGGAAAACCGAAACCTAATGTTTCCGATAACGACCATTCCCGGCTGATCAATCTCAAAACAATCATCCCTATCAAGTACACCGATACGATTGAAAATAAAGCTATCATAAATTATCTTTTTATGGGTATAACCGAAAAAGCAGGAGCGGTAGCCAAATCGACGCTATCTTTTACATATTCGTACCCATGTTTGTCGATAACGGCAATATGAGTCACTTCTGCCGGACACCCTTTCAAACTATCGGCATATATAATCTTACGAGGATATACAAAATAAGACGCCCATATTCTATTTCTCAAAGAAGCACTATTGGAGGGCTTATCTTTAAAAAGCTTAACATGCAAGAGCGTATCCTTCGGAGGAAACAGAATAACCGCATCCGGCGGAGTATTGGTCTTTAGAAAATGTAAATAATTAAAATTCGCTCCATGTTTAATCTCGTTCTTCTGCTCTGTACTCATCCGGGGGTAGCGTTTTATCATCTCCAGATTTCCCTCCAGCATAGAAAAAACCCAATTATACCCGCCGTTATCGCGAATCGCAGTCTGTACGACAAAAACCATCAAAAACAAAGCCGCTATATTTTTAACTATAAAAGAAGTCGTATTATTCATTATATCGTCCTATTTTTGACAAAAATATTAAAAAAAATTGACAATTGAGAATTATAGATTAACGATTGGAGACAAAATGATAAGAGATTGAGAGATTAAAGGATTGACGATTGTAAATTTTAGATTGTAGATTGTAAATTAAAAACGGGATTCAATTTACAATCTAAAATTAAAAAAAGGACGATCGCGGGACTAAATTCGAATCAGCCAATCACTCGATCACCAAATCATTTAATCACTTAATCATTTTAATTTACAATAAAAAAAGCCACGATCTCTCGTGGCTTCTCCCTAAATTCGGCATCGACCTACTCTCCCACCTCGCGGCAGTACCATCGGCGCTAACGGGCTTAACTTCTCTGTTCGGCATGGGAAGAGGTGGATCACCGTCGCTGTAGATACCTTTTAATACCTTTAAAAAAATTCAACGTCTTCAACGTCAAACCTTAAGCTAGTTGAATGGAGAGGGACATCGAACGTGGAAATGAAACAACCGACAGAGTTTATCGGGTTATTAGTACC
>NZ_JAQEHX010000011.1:0-28948 GCF_027666085.1 Sanguibacteroides sp. AM78-02pH3A
TACCCGAGCGAGACCGGTATGTACATCACGAAGATCATGTTTATGGGAGTATTTCCTTTCTTATTGCTGTTTATCGCGATATTCATATGGATTAGAAGAAGAGGGAGATAAAATGTATGACATGATGATTTAAAAATTCACCGTTCGTTTTAAATCCTGTGTTTGCAGGATTTAGACGTCGGTGTCTCTTAACGTTGATATTTTGTTGGAATTAGAATAAACCAGGGGAAATTCGTAGTGTGCATTATTGACAGAAATTAAATTCGAAGAAAGGGACCATTGGAGATAATGGTCCCTTTTAGTTTTTAAAATTATTTAAAAAGAGTTTGAATAAGATAATAACCTAACCAAGTGGCTAATAGGCCTAAGATGACGCTAAGACCGATATTCAATGAAAACAACAAGTAGGCTTTTGCTGTTAATAATTTCAAGTTGTCTGCCGAAAAGCTGGAAAAGGTAGTGAAACTCCCACAAAATCCAATAATTAGAAATAGACGATGATTTTGGGTGAGTAAATTGGAATGTGCTGATAAGCCAGTCAGCAAACCAATAATAAAACACCCGATTATGTTTACTGTAAAAATTCCTAAAGGGAAAAGAGTAGGGACATTTTTTTGTATGATACCCGTTAACCAGTACCGGGAGACTCCCCCGAGCATAGAACCGATTGCGACAAAAAGTAAATTCATAAAAAATATTATTAAACTTTGCAGGGTAAAAATAGTGGAAATAAGGGAATTAGATATCTTTTAACGTTAAAAATGATATCAATTAACATTTTATTATTTTTAATCTGTATCTTTATCTCGTTTTATGGATAAGCTGTGAATACTATATTTAATTTACATGTATATGAAAAGAACGGTAATTTTATTTTTGAGTGTGGTGACATTGATAACTTCTTGTAAAGAGGAAAAACGTCAAACTAATAATCCGTTGTTAAAGCCTTTTACAGCTCCTTTTCATACGCCTCCTTTTGACCAGATTAAATTATCCGATTATAAACCTGCTTTTGACGAGGGGATAAAACAGCATAAAAAAGAGATTGAAGTAATTGTTAATAATACGGAAGAACCGACTTTCGAGAATACGATAATGGCTTTGGATCGATCCGGAGAGTTATTGGATAGGGTGTCATCTATTTTCTTCAACTTATATGCAGCCGTTACGAGTGACGAAATGCAGGAAATCGCCATGGAAGTCAGTCCTATGGTAACGGCTCATAGCGATGAAATCAGTATGAATCCCCAATTGTTTGCCCGTATTAAGTCATTGTATGATAGAAAAGAGAGCTTGGGATTGGATTCGTTAGCACTTCGGACGTTGGAGTTGTATTATAATGATTTTGTTCGGGGTGGAGCGAATTTAAGTGCGGAGGATCAATCTAAACTGAAACAGGTGAATGCCGAATTGGCTAAACTCAGTTTACAATATGGAGATCGTTTGCTAAAAGAGACAAACGCGTTTGTTTTAGAGATTGACAAAGAAGAAGATTTGGCCGGACTGCCGGAGACGGCAATTATCGCCGCTGCCGCCGAGGCCAGAAAACGGGGTTTAGAGGGTAAGTGGGTATTTACCGTTCATAAACCAAGCCTGATTCCTTTTTTACAATATGCCAAGAATCGTCAATTACGCGAGAAATTGTACAAGGGATATTATATGCGGGGAGATAATAACAACGAGAATGACAACAAGGGAATTGTTGCCCAAATGGTCAATTTGCGGTTGGAAAAAGCGAAGTTGTTGGGTTTTGATACTTATGCCTCGTATGTGATTGATAAAAACATGGCCAAAACGCCTCAAAATGTGTATGATTTTATGGGCCGGGTATGGGGGCCTGCTTTAAAGGTAGCGAAACAGGAATTAGCCGAAATGCAGGCTATCGCCAATAAAGAGGGGATGAAAGAAAAGTTGGAGAGTTGGGATTGGTGGTATTATGCTGAAAAATTGCGGAAGCAGAAATACGATTTGGACGAATCCGAGATGAAACCTTATTTAAAGTTGGAAAATGTGCGTGACGGAATGTTTGAAGTCGCTCGTAAGTTATACGGGATTACTTTGGAAAAAAGGACGGACATACCGGTGTATTATCCGGATGTAGAGACTTATGAGGTAAAAGATGCAGACGGATCGCATTTAGCTATTCTTTATCTGGATTATTTTACTCGATCCAGCAAATCGGCAGGGGCTTGGATGACAGAATTCCGTCATTACACGAAAGTGGACGGAAAAGAAGAGTTCCCGCTGGTTTCTGTCGTTTATAATTTTTCTCCTGCGGTCGGTGATGAGCCGGTATTATTGAGTTGGGACGATACGGAAACCATGTTTCATGAATTCGGACATGCTCTTCACGGATTTTTTATCCGGGGGGATTATAAGCGGATAGCCGGCACCATACCTCACGATATGGTAGAGATGCCTTCCCAGATCATGGAGAATTGGGCTGGTGAACCTGAGGTATTGAAGATGTATGCCAGACATTATAAGACGGGTGAACCTATGCCTGATGCATTGATTCAAAAGATACAGGAGAGCGGTCATTTTAATCAGGGATTCGCTACGGTGGAATATGTAGCTGCGGCTTTATTGGATATGGATTGGTATTCTCAAACAACTTCGCGGGAGTACGATGTGAATGCTTTTGAAAAAGCTTCGATGGATAAGCATGGGTTGATAAAAGAGATTTTACCTCGTTACCGGACTACTTATTTCTCTCATATTTTCGATGGAGGGTATTCGGCCGGTTATTATGTCTATCTTTGGGCAGAAGTATTGGATGCGGATGCTTTCCAAGCTTTTAAAGATTCCGGAGATATATATAATGCGGAGTTGGCTGCACGTTTGAGAAAATATATTCTTTCCGAGGGAGGATACGATGATCCTATGAAACAATATATTAAGTTTCGTGGACAAACTCCGTCGGAAATTCCTCTGCTGAAGAAGAGAGGATTGGAATAAATGTGGAAAAAAGCCTCTGGAAGGGGAGAGGCCTGTTAAAATAAACTGAGAGGGTATTTGTGTGATGAAGTGTATTTATGCGTTATTTTTGTTTTTAACCGTATCTTCTTGTCTGTACGGTAAAACTAATTTTGGCCGTTTCGGTATGCGGGAGAGAGATTCGGTGCCGGATTCCCTTCGATTGGCAACCAACATCATCCGGGTTAATGGTATTGTCGAGGATGAAAAAGGAGTTCCTATACCGGGAGCCCATATCGTTGAAAAAGGAACTTACCATGGGGTCGTCTCCGATAAAGAGGGACAATTTTCGCTTTCTGTTCCGGCTGACGGAGAGTTAGTTATTTCTTTTGTCGGTTATAAAACCTTGTTTATCCCTATTCAGGGGAAAGCTTTTTTAAGGGTTCATCTGGAGGAGGATATGGTCTTTTTGAAGGATGTGGTTGTTACGGCTTTAGGTATTGAAAAAAGTGGCGTTTCCTTGCCTTATTCTGTTACGCAAATCGGACAGGATGAATTGATAAGGATAAAAGATCCCAATTTATTCGTGGCCTTAATGGGAAAAGTTGCCGGATTGCAGATTCATAAAAGTGCTTCCGGTACAGGTGGATCGGTAAGAGTTTTACTTCGGGGAATTCGTTCCGTGGCCGGGAATAATCAACCTCTATTTGTGATCGACGGTATACCGATTTTAAATGAAAGTAGTGAACAGGCTTATACGGCTATCGGGGGAACGGCAGATGCCGGGAACCGGGATGGAGGAGACGGTATCTCTAACTTGAATCCGGAAGATATAGAAAGTATCAGTGTATTGAAAGGGGCCTCAGCTTCTGCTTTATATGGGACACAAGCTGCCAATGGGGTAATTTTGATTAAGACGAAAAAAGGATTGAGAGGAAAGCAAGAAGTGCAGTTCTCTTCAAGTATGATTTTTGAGAAGGCGATTAATTTACCCGAGTTTCAGAATCACTACGGGGTAAGTGACGGAATTGAGAGTTGGGGGGAGCGGGATAACTTGAAAAAGTACAATGCAGCAAAGGATTTTTTTAGGACAGGCATTTCAGCGATCCATTCTCTTTCATTTTCCACGGGAAATGAGATTATGCAGACCTATTTTTCTTACGCGAATACGGCAGTGAGAGGAATCGTTCCTCAGCATCGCTTTATGAAACATAATATCAATTTGAAAGAAACAGCTTCTTTTTTTGAAGGGCGATTGAAATTGGATGGTAATTTGAATCTAATGAGACAAAAAATAAAGAATCGTCCTACTCCGGGAGGCTTTTATATGAATCCTCTCGTGGGATTGTATCGTTTTCCTCGTGGGGAAGATATTTCAAAGTATAAAAAACATTTTGAGCTATTGGATGAAAAACGGAATCTGATGGTGCAGAATTGGCATAGCTCGGTGGAAGATTTCGAACAGAATCCTTATTGGGTGACAAATCGTATTTTAAGCGAAGACATTCGGAGCAGGGCCATTGTCTCTTTGACGGCGGATGTGAAAATAACGACAGATTTGTCTATACAGGGAAGAGTCAGTATAGATGATGTTTCGGATAAGTTCAGACAGCGTTTTTATGCCTCAACCGCTCCGGCACTTGCGGGCGAAAATGGGCGTTATATAGATTATACTTACCAGCAAACGTTATTGTACGGGGATTTGTTGGCCACATACCGGCGGTTATTTGGAAAGTTTACGTTTCATATGACACTCGGAACCAGTATTAATAATAATACGATCAGCAGACTTCGGTATGATTCGAAAACAGCTTCTTTGAAATACGCTAATGTATTTACGGTTGCCAATATCAATATGAATACCTCTGCTTATATTGAGGAGCAGAATAGGGCGACCCGGCAGATGCAATCACTTTTTACAACGATTCAGATCGGATACGGTGATTTTCTGTTTTTGGACGTGTCGGCACGGAATGACTGGTCTTCTACATTGGCTTTTACCTCCCATGAATCGACAGGATTCTTTTATCCGTCATTAGGTATAGCATGGGCTTTGAATAAAACTTTAAATTTACCGAAATGGGTCGATTTGGCTAAATTACGTGTATCTTGGAGTCGGGTAGGTAACGATATACCATTATACATTACCAATCCGATGTCCTATGTGTTGGCCGGAGGAGGCGTACAATCTGCCGATGCGGCTCCCTTTGAGGAGATGAAACCGGAGATGAATAGTTCTATCGAATTAGGAACGGAATGGAGATGCTGGCTCGATCGTTTATATGTAGATCTTACTTATTATAGAACGAATACAAGGAATCAGTTTTTTAAATTGCCCGCACAGGATGGAGATGAATATGCTTATCGTTACGTGAATGCCGGAAATATTCAGAATGTCGGGGTTGAATTTTCAGTGGGAGGTATTCCTGTTATTTTCAAAGAGGGAAAATGGGAATCGAAGATCAATTTTGCCACGAATAAGAATAAGGTCTTACGCCTGCATGAGGAGCTTCCGGTATTTATATACGGTCCGCGTGGCTTCTCTTCCAGTTACGCGATGAAGTTAAGAGAGGGTGGATCATTTGGGGATATATACGGAAAAGCCTTTAAACGGGACGAACATGGAGAGATCGTTTACGAGGCGGAGGGAGAAAAAAGCGGTCTTCCCCAGATTGTCGGAGAAGGCAATACGGTGAAAGTGGGAAATGCTAATCCGAATTTTACTTTGAGTTGGAGTAATAATTTGAGGTATAGGGGGTTCTCTTTCCATCTTTTGTTGGACGGGCGCTTCGGTGGGGATGTCCTCTCGCAAACGCAGGCGGATCTGGACATGTTCGGGGTAACTAAAGCCACGGGAAAGGCAAGGGATAGAGGATTTGTCGAACTGGAGGGAAAACGTATTACGGACGTGAAAGGTTTTTATAAAGGTCTTGTCGGGGGACGTGCGGGAGTAACGGAGTATTATATTTACGATGCAACGAATATTCGTCTTCGGGAGTTGTCCATCGGTTACACGCTTCCCGACGGTTGGATGAAAAAAAGTGGTGTTTTCAAGAGCGTACAAGTGAATTTTGTAGCTCGTAACCTGTGTTTCCTGTACAAAAAAGCTCCCTTTGATCCCGATTTGGTACTTTCCACGGGTAGTGATAATCAGGCTATTGAAGTATACGGGATGCCGACGACCCGGAATATCGGTTTTAATATCTATTTTACATTTTAATGAGATGAGGAAATATAGTTTCGTTTTTATTGCTTTTGTATGGGGATGGGTGGCTTGTACGGGTCATTTTAAATCCTTAAACACGGATAAAACCGGAATGACGGATGAGGAGATGGAAATAGATCTGAATCACCTGGGGATACCTTTGGGTATTATCCAGCAAGGTATTTATTTTAATTATGATTTCGGAAAAGGAAAGAATTGGCCATACCAGATCATGCAAAATCTGAGTGCAGATATGTTTAGCGGGTATATGCATGATTATAAGCCGTTGAACGGTGGGTCTCATAATTCGGATTATAATATGCAGAATGGTTGGAATGGTACATTCTGGGAGAATACCTACGCTTATGTAATGCCTCAGATTAAACGTTTGGAAGATCTGACTCGATTGGATTATCCGGCTTTTTTTGCCATAACTAAGATTCTGAAGGTGGAGGTGATGCATCGGGTGTCGGATTATTATGGTCCTATCATCTATTCTCAGTTTGGAAATTTGAGGGAGAGCTATGCCCCGGATAACCAGGAAGAGGCATACAGGATGTTTTTTGAGGATCTCGATGAAGCTGTGAATATATTGGATCAGGCTATAAAGGAAGGAGAAGATGCTTCTGCTTTTGCTAAATTCGATATTATAATGGACGGAACCTATGAGTCCTGGGTTAAATTTGCCAATTCTCTTCGTCTCCGTCTGGCTATACGTCTGGCAGTGGTAAATCCGGAAGAGGCAAGAAGAGAGTTTAGAAAAGGGATGGTTAACTCTTACGGTATTTTCACGACTTCACCTGAAAAGGCGGTAGTTTCAACCAAGAATGGTTACACTAATCCGCTTGGGGTGATTAATCAGGTATGGGGAGAAGCCTACATGAATGCCTCTATGGAGTCAATTTTAAATGGTTATGAAGATCCAAGAAGAGCCCATTTTTTTGAAGTTTGTCCGAATGATGTTCAGGGAGAAAACGGGAATATCATTTCTATAAAAGGAGAGTACCGGGGAATTCGGCAAGGAACTGTTTTTGCTCATACGCGGTATAGTGCGCTATCCAGGATATACGTGGAAGAGAGCAGTGAGGCTATTCTGATGACGGCCGCCGAGGTTTGGTTTTTGAGAGCTGAGGCTGCTTTGCACGGTTGGACTTCAGAGGTTCCTGGAGATTGTTATCGGGAGGGGGTGCGTTGTTCTTTCAATCAATGGGGAGCTGCCGGGGTGGAGGCATATTTGCAGAGCGATCGGGTTGGGGCCGATTACGTGGATGTTTTTGAGCCAGTTAATAATATTAAAGCTCGTTGTTTGGTCTCTCCTCGGTGGGACGAGAGTGCTTCCAGGGAGGTGAAGTTAGAGAAAATCATTACTCAGAAATGGTTAGCTGTTTTTCCTGAAGGGTGTGAAGCTTGGGCGGAACAAAGGCGTACGGGTTATCCTCGTTTGTTTCCGGTACGGGTTAATAACAGTAAAGACGGTTGTATCGATACGGAATTGATGATCAGAAGACTAAACTTTCCGGCTTCCATGATCGATGTGGATCCTGAACAATATGAGAAATTGAAAAAAGCTTTACAGGGGGATGATACTCCGGGAACTCGTTTATGGTGGGATACCGGGAAAAACTTCTAATCTCGTTTTCTTTGCGTAGTTCCTTTTCCTTTTAAGGCTAATATTTCAGTTCGGCCCGAAACTTTCCTGAATTAACTTCGTTATAAATGAAGAAACAGAAGTTAATTAACCTTTTAAATAACATTACTATGGAAGGAAATATTGGTTTAGATGCGAAAATGATCAAATCAAGTAAGACCATTTTAAATAATTTACTTGCAGACCATTTTGTCTTATTAGCAAAAACATGGAATTTTCACTGGAATATGAAGGGGCCGAGTTTTAGATCCTATCATACTTTTCTCGAAGATCTTTACAATGGATTGATTGAAGATATCGACGCTATTGCTGAGAGAGTACGTGATTTGGATGAACGGCCGTTAGGATCTTTGAGGGGATGTTTAGAGCATAACCGCATAAAAGAATACGATGAGCAGCAACCGCTTCCGGATGCCAAGCATATGTTGGCCCTGTTAAGAGATGATAATGCTGAAATCATTCGTCAGATTCGGACGGATCTTGAAACTATGGATAAAGAAGAATCCAAAGATTTCGGTACTTCGAATTTCTTGGAAGATATGATAGAGAAAAAAGAGAAGGTAGCTTGGATGATTCGGGCTCACTTGGAGTAAAATAGGTTTTTTTGTTATTAGTGGAAACGGGTACCTCACGGATTGAGGCATCCGTTTTTTTTTATTGGATAGATGACGGAGGAAAGGATTTTAAATTTTTATCTTTGCCGGTATATTTTAGCTATTAGTGAGTATGAACGAGTGGTCGATAGGAGACGTAATAATCCCTTGGTATGAGCGGAATCGCCGGGATCTTCCTTGGCGGAATACAGATGATCCCTATTTGATATGGATATCGGAAGTTATTCTCCAGCAAACAAGGGTCGTACAAGGTCTGGATTATTTTATTCGGTTTGTGGAACGTTTTCCGAATGTCGTTTCTTTGGCCGAAGCGGAGGAAGATGAAGTGATGACCTATTGGCAAGGTTTGGGGTATTATAGTCGTGCCCGTAATTTACATCGGGCGGCTCGAGAAGTGGTTTCGCTGTATGGAGGAGAGTTCCCTCGGAGCTACAAGGAGGTGCTTTCATTGAAAGGAATCGGGGAGTATACGGCTGCCGCTATTTGTTCGTTTGCCTATCGTTTGCCGTATGCAGCGATAGACGGAAATGTATACCGCGTATTATCCCGGTTGTTCGATATTGATATCCCGATAGATTCAGGACGGGGAAGGACCTATTTTGCGGAGCTTTCCCGGAGATTACTCGATCGTTTCCGTCCTGATCTTTATAATCAGGCTATGATGGAGTTTGGAGCTTTGCAGTGTATACCGAAATCTCCTGATTGCGAACATTGTCCGTTGAATACCCGTTGTATGGCAAGGGCAAAAGGCAAGGTAGAACAATTGCCTGTGAAAGTAGGGAAGGTACAGGTGAAACCCCGTTATTTTAATTATTTGCACGTTCATGACGAAACCCGTTTTTTATTGAAAAAAAGGGAGGATAAAGATATTTGGCGTAATCTGTACGAATTTCCTTTAATTGAATCGGATAAACCTTTGACTTTTCTGGAACTTCAACAGACTGAAGAGTGGAACCAATTACTGGATGGGGCAGATCGACCGGAAATACGGAGGGTATTTGAACCTCCCAAACATGTATTATCCCATCGGGTGGTTTATGCCGTTTTTTATGAAATAAAGGTCGGTCGTTTTTCTCCCGCTATGACAAAATTTATGCAGGTATCGAAGGAACGATCGGGGGATTATGCTTTTTCCCGGTTAATGCAATTGTATTGGGAAACCGGAAGATAATTTCATACGTTACCGGTATGGGGGCTAATTGTAAATGTATTTTTTTCTTGTTAAAAGAAACAAAATGTCGTTGGTTACCGGGATAATTTTGAATTTTCGAGTTATAAAAGTTATTTTTAAGAGGTATCGAGGGTTAATATCGGCTCATAAAAGTGTGAAATCTGTTAAAATATGGAATGAAATTAAACCGCTTCTTGTTAAAAAAATATTAATCCTTTTTTTGAGACGTGAAATCTTGTTCGAATAAAAACACCTTCCTTTGTTGATAAAGGGCTTTCGGGAGATAGTGAATCGATTGAATGTAAAAGTTAAGTTTTTTATAAAGTATTTTTTACCTGAAAAACATGGGTAAATAATGTCTATTTTTAGTGGTGAGAATTGTGTCATATTTTTAATGAAATGATATAATTTTTAGACTAACTATGATACGACGTGTGTAACTAAGAATCTATAAAACTTAACAAAAATCTATGGAAGAATCAATCGTTAAAGTCGAAAATTTATCTCATCGCTATAGCGTTCAGTGGGCGATACGAGATATTAATTTTGAGATTACTAAAAATGGGATCTATGGATTGTTAGGCTCTAATGGTGCCGGCAAATCTACGACCATGAACATCATGTGTGGAGTGTTAAAGCAAACGGAGGGAAGTGTATTTATTAAAGGAATCGATTTACGGGAGCATCCGGTAGAGGCCAAACGGCATATCGGATTTTTGCCTCAAAAACCGCCCTTGCATATGGATTTGACAGTAGAAGAGTATCTGATCCATTGTGCTCGTTTACGCCATATTCCGGCTAAAGAGGTCTCTAAGGCGGTTATGGAGGTCATGGGCCGTTGTGGTATTACCCATTTTCAGAAACGATTGATCCGTAATTTGTCAGGAGGATATCAACAACGTTTGGGGATAGCGCAGGCTATCGTTCATAATCCGGATTTCGTGGTATTTGATGAACCGACGAACGGGTTGGATCCGAACCAGATCGTTGAAATCCGTCATTTGATAAAAGAGATTGCAGAAGATCGTACGGTTGTGCTTTCGACCCATATCTTGCCGGAAGTGCAAGCAACATGCGATTATATTCGTATGATCGAACAGGGACGACTTGTTTTTGCCGGAACCGTAGATGAATTCGATAACTATATTATACCGAATACCTTGGTCGTTTCAATGGTAGCTATGCCTTCTGCTGAAGAATTACGCGGTATTCAAGGTGTATTGGGGGTAGAAGAGCTGGGCGGAACGAAATATCGCTTGCAATTTTCCGATGTACAGGAGGTCACGGAAAGAATAGTTGAAATGAGTGTTGCTCGCGGCTGGCGTTTGACCGAAATTTATTTAGAAAAGAGTTCATTAGATACGATTTTTGCAGAATTATCCAAAAAATAAAAAGAAATAGACAATGAAGACGATATATAATATAGCCAGAACTGAATTACAAACTTTATTTTTCTCACCGATTGCCTGGCTGATTCTTATAATTTTTACTTTTCAATCGAGTATGGCATTTGCCGATGTGATGGGAGGCATGGTGAGAAATCAAGCTTTAGGATACGGTTTAAGAGGTGTGACTTTGGGCGTATACGCTTCGCCTTGGGGTGGATTATTTCCTATCGTACAGCAATATCTTTATCTTTATATCCCTCTGTTGACCATGAGCTTAATGAGCCGGGAGCTGGGCAGCGGTTCTATAAAATTACTCTATTCTTCTCCGGTGACCAACATTCAGATCATTTTAGGAAAATACCTTTCCATGATGATTTATGCTTTGGTTTTGATCGGAGTGTTGATGGTTTATGTTCTTTTCACTGCTTTTACGGTTAAGATGTTGGATTTTCCGGCTATCCTTTCCGGATTGCTCGGACTCTATCTATTGATCTGCGCTTATGCGGCAGTCGGACTTTTCATGTCCAGTTTGACTTCTTATCAAGTGGTTGCCGCCATGGGTACTTTGGCTGTATTGGCCGTGTTGAATTTCGTGGGAGGAATGTGGCAGGATATTGCTTTTGTCCGTGACATTACGTATTGGTTATCTATTTCCGGGCGTTGTGATGAATTTATTAGCGGTTTGATTTGCAGTGAGGATTTATTGTATTTTATTATCGTGATCGCCTTGTTCCTTTCATTGGCGATTATTCGTTTACAAGCTTGTCGTCAGAAAACGCCGTGGGCTGTCAGTATGGGAAAATACGTGGGGGTTGTCTGCATCGCTATGATTTTGGGGTATCTGACTTCTCGTCCTACGTTGATGGCATTTTATGACGCTACCCGGACCAAGGTGAGAACCTTAACCGAGAATAGCCAGGATGTGGTAAAACGTTTGGAAGGCGGCTTGACTATTACGACTTACACGAATGCTTTAGAGGACGGAACGTTGTGGTATGCGACTCCTCGCTACGTGAATCAGGATTTGGAGCGGTTTAAGCAATATACCCGATTCAAACCGGAAATTAAAATGAAGTACGTATACTATTACGATACGGTAAATAATCCTGATTTGGAAAAACGTTATCCGGGGCTTTCGGATCGGGAGCGGATGGTGAAAATCTGTAACTCTTGGGGATTGGATTCCAATCTGTTTATCACCCCGGAACAGATTCGTCAACAGATTGACTTGTTCCCGGAGGGGAATAGATTTGTTCGCTTGATAGAACGGGAAAACGGACAAAAGACCTTCCTTCGGGTTTACGATGATATGATGCGTTTCCCGAGCGAATCTGAAATTACAGCAGCTTTAAAACGCTTGGTGATGAAATTGCCGAAAGTCGGCTTTTTGACCGGTCATGGAGAACGAGACAATAAACGTGAGGGGGATCGGGATTATAACCGCTTTGCTCAGGATAAACCTTTCCGCTATTCGTTGATCAATCAAGGATTTGATTTTTGTGACGTGGCCTTGGATAAGGAAATTCCGGAAGATGTATCTATCTTGGTTATCGCCGAGATGAGAAGCCCGATGACGGCAGAGGAAAAAGTGTATTTGGATAAGTATATTGCCAAAGGCGGAAACCTGTTGATTTTGGGAGAACCGAAGCGTCGGGATGTCATGAATCCGTTGGTAGAACAGTTCGGTGTACAGTTTGTGCCGGGTACGTTAGTAAAACCGAGTGAGAACTTCCTTGCTGATTTTATAATCACGGATCCGACGAAGGAAGCGGGAGAACTCTCTTACGCCTTTGATATCATGCGCAGATACGAATATAAAGCGACCATGCCTAATGTTTCCGGATTGGAATACACGGAGGGAAAAGGGTTTACTATGACACCTTTGTTTAAAACGGATTCTTTGGTATGGAACGAGTTACAAGTCACGAATTTTGTTGATGATACGGTAAAATATAATCCGGAAAAGGGAGAAGTTCAAAAATCGTACGTGACAGGTTTGGCTTTATCCCGGAAAGTTGGAGAAAAAGAACAAAAAATTATTATATTTGGGGATGCTGATTGTATCAGTAACGGAGAGATCAGTATCGGAAGGAAGAACGTAGATGCTTCAAACTATACGATTATTACAGGAGGTTTCTTCTGGATGTCGGATAATGAGGTGCCTATCGACGTGCGTCGTCCGACTATGCCGGATAACAAGGTATACCTGGGTGAGACAGGAATGTACGTTTCTAAGATCGGATTTATGGGTGTATTCCCGGGAATATTGGCTATATTTGCAATATTGATCTGGATTCGTAGAAGAGGAAGATAAAAAGATTACAGTGTATCCTGAATCGTCTTGACGATTCAGGATACTGACCTAAAATAAACGATGAAAAAAACAAATTATGAGTTTTACAATTGACAAGCAAACCCTGGATGACCTCAACATTTTTGGAAAACAGCACAGAGGGAATTCGATTTACAGTTTGTTCAACACCACTCGAACGAGAGGTGGGGCTTTGGTGTTGGAGGAAATGTTTCTTTATCCGCTGTCTGACGTGGATAAAATCAATAAAAGGAGTACGATCATCAAATATTTTCAGGAAAAGAACGTGGAATTTCCGTTTCGAAGCGAACTGTTCGATACGGTAGAGCACTACCTGAGCAATACGGATAGTCGTACGAAGATTGTGGCCGAGAACAATACTTTACAGCGGAAATTCCGTAGCTATATGGGGACAGATACTGAATATGAATTATTGCATAAAGGTATTTTAGCCTCTGTTGAGATTATTAATTGCTTGCATGACTTTTTTATTCAGATCGATGCGATAAATGCTGTCGATTCTTATAAAGAAGAGGTGGAGGAGATGAATAAGATCATTCTTGATGAAGAATTTGCTTGGGCTTATAAAGAGAAGGGTTTGAAAAAAATAGCTTACGCGAAAACGGCCGATTACGACCATATTTTGCGTTATGCCGCCAGGGATAAAATGAAGAAGTTGCTCTATTACATCTATAATATGGATGTATATATCTCTATCGCTCAGGTGGCTATTAAGCGAGGTTTCGTTTTTGCGAAAGCTCTACCGCCGGATCAAAATGTATTGAAAATTGACGGGATGTATCATCCTCAATTAAAAAATCCGACACCGAATACCCTGCATGTCGATCACAATAGTAATGTGATTTTCTTGACGGGAGCTAACATGGCCGGAAAGTCTACATTCATGAAGACTTTCGGCGTATGTATATTCTTAGCTCATATGGGATTCCCTATTCCGGCCGAAAGCATGGAATTTTCCGTCCAGAACGGAATGTATACGACGATCAATTTGCCGGATAATTTGAATATGGGATACAGCCATTTCTATGCGGAGGTTCTCCGGGTAAAAAAAGTGGCCGAAAGTGTGAGTCGTTCTCAGAACCTGATTGTCGTTTTCGACGAGCTGTTCCGCGGTACTAACGTGAAAGATGCTTATGATGCGACCGTTGCCGTAACGGAGGCTTTTGCGGCCAACCGGAACTGTACTTTTATTATTTCTACCCATATTATTGAGGCAGGAGAGACATTACGCGGGCTTTGCGACAATATTAATTTCGCTTATCTTCCCACGATTATGCAAGGAAGTATGCCGGTGTACACCTATAAGTTAGCTTCAGGTATTACCAACGACCGGCACGGTATGATGATTATCAACAATGAACGTATCATTGAGATAATAAAGAGTAGAAAGAAAACCAACAACGCTAAATCTAATTGATCATGAGCTTTACCGTAGATAAACAGACTTTGGATGACCTTAACATGCTCGGTAAATATAAGAATAATTCTATATTTAACGTGTTTAATCATACTTGTACCCGGGGTGGGGGACAACTCTTGGAATACATGTTCCAAAACCCTTTAAGTGATGCTGAGGCTATCAATAAGCGGAGTAGTGTATTCCGTTATTTTCAGGAACAAAATGTAGAGTTTCCTATCGAAAACGAATTGTTTGATGTGGTTGACCATTACCTGAGTAATTTAGGACATGCGAATCCCATTGTGGCAGCCATGAATACCTGCCGTAGGAAATTATTGAATTATATAGGATCGGATAAGGAATTCGAAATGATATATAATGGAATCATCGCTTCCATCGAGTTTTTGAACCTGATAAACGATTTTAATCAGAAACTGGCTAAAGGGGGAGCTTCTTCTCCTTATTGGAAGACGATCGAAGAGATGGATGCTATTCTTCATGATAAAAAAATGGCTTGGGCGCTTAACGAACGGGGGGTAGCTCGTCTCTCTTTAGCGAAGGTGGCCAGATTCGATCATCTTTTGCGATATACTTGCCGAGAGAAAATCAAAAGGATGATGCAGATTATTTATGAATACGATGTGTATATCACGGTTTCCCGGATTGCCAGAGAGAAAAAATTCGTTTATGCGAAAGCCAATCAAATGGTAGAGGATAAAAACGATATAACGATAACGAAGGTATATCATCCTCAGTTGACGGGGGCTGTTGCCAATTCCGTGCATGTCGATCACGAGCATAATGTGATTTTCCTGACCGGTGCTAATATGGCCGGAAAATCTACATTCATGAAATCCTTCAGTATCGCTATTTATTTGGCCCATATGGGATTCCCTGTTGCGGCCGAACGTATGGAGTTTTCGGTTCAGGACGGTATGTATACTTCCATAAATGTAGCTGATAACTTGAATATGGGATATAGTCATTTCTATGCTGAGGTTCTTCGTGTGAAGCATGTGGCAGAAGAGGTGAGTTTAGGTAAAAATCTGGTCATTATATTCGACGAGTTGTTTAAAGGGACCAACGTGAAGGATGCTTACGATGCTACTGTTGCCGTAACGGAAGCATTTGCTGAGAATCGGAATTGTTCTTTTATTATATCAACCCACATTATAGAGGCCGGACAAACATTGCGGGAACATTGTTCTAACTTGAAATTTGTATTCTTCCCGACAATTATGAAGGGCTCTATTCCGACTTATACCTATACGTTACAAGAGGGTATTACCAATGACCGTCACGGTATGATGATTATCAATAATGAACATATTGTGGAAATTATAAAAGGTCGAGAGGTCGAACCGGCTAAATAAGTAAGCGTAAGTGAAAAAATTAGGCTGATATTTATATCAGCCTAATTTTTTTTTGTTTATTGTATGGAATATCGTAGCGATTTGCTAATTTTGTAATACGAAACAAAACGATGAAGGCCTATTTGAAATATAGTGTTTTACTGTTTGTAGTAATCATTTATCTGATTCAACAGATAGATTCTTCTACTCGTGTCGTTACGGCCGATAAGCAGGAAAAGATTGTTTCGAACGAAGAAGAGGCTTTTCATCAGTTGGCTTTTTTGACTGCTCTAAATGCGAATGCAGTACCTGTAAATTCGGTACATGAGGTGCTGACTTCTTTTCCGACTTTTCGTTATCTTCCCAAGAGTAATCTTTTTTGCGGGATAGAAGAACGTAAATGTGTGTTTCCTTCCTATTTTAAAAATGTCGAACATTTTTATAGAGATTCTTTTGCACTGAAGCAAGACGCGGGATATTATGTCTTTGCTTTACGTGAAATCATTGTATGATTCTGAACCCTGGAGGCATCTTGATGCCTGTTGGAGCTTTCGTGAAATGTATTTCTGCTTTCACGGAATGCTTGATAGAGTTATTGTGGCGGGATAATTGTGTTTAATTTCCCGGAAAAAAAGAGTCATTATTTAATGTTTATACTATGGAAAAGTTTGATTATATTGGAGATATTATATTGAAAGTCGATGAAGGTAAAATTGTAAAGAAAAAGAAATCACCGGTAAAACCTTTGGGCTTATTGTTAGTCGGAGCCGCTGTTTTGTATTTCGGTTCCACTCATATCAATGCCGCGGAAAATGACATCCTTTCTTCGGTGGCGATCATGATCGGTTTGGGGATCATCGGATGGGGGATCGTGGCTTTTCTCGTGAAAAAAGAGAATTATATTTATAGTCCGACAGGAAAAGTCTTAAAAAAACACAAGGTTTATCTGTCACCCAACCAGTCTTCCAGGTTATATCAGATTTTAGAGGAAGATAAGTTCGATGATTTGCAAGCGCTTAACCGTACCAATCAGTCTAATTTGAGTTTGGAAATTTTTAGTACGGACGATGATGAGTATGCTTTGCTACAAGCATTGGAATTTATTCCTTATAACGATGTGCCTACTTCCCCGGTAAAAATATGCTCGGGAACGAAGGCGAAACAGATAGCTTATTTTTTAAAATAAATTCCTAAATTCTCAGCCACTTTAAACATATACTCTCTGGCTTCTTGGGAATTGTTTCCAATAATGCCATCAAGGATCGCTTCTTTGATGGCATTCTTGATATCCCCGACCAAACGACAGGGTGGTAAATTGAAGGTGGCGATAATCTCTTCTCCGCTGATAGGGGGTTGAAAATTCCGGATGGCATCTTTTTCTTCCACCTCTTTCAGTTTTTGGCGAACGATCTGGAAATTGTCTAAAAAACGCCTTACCTTTTCTTCGTTTTTGGAGGTAATGTCCGCTTCAGCCAAACACATCAGGTCGTCGATGTCATCTCCCGCGTCGAATAGCAGGCGTCTGACAGCCGAATCTGTTACGATATCTTCGGAAAGGACAATGGGACGCATATGTAAGAAAACTAATTTTTGAACGTATTTCATCTTTTCATTCTGGGGTAATTTTAGTCGATTGAATATTTTGGCTACCATGCGTTCTCCGATATGATTATGGCCATAGAATGTCCAGCCTTGTCCGGTAATAAATTTTTTAGTAACCGGTTTGGCTATATCATGCAATAGAGCGGCCCATCTTAGCCAAAGATTGTCCGAATTTTTGGCAACGGAATCCAAGACGGTCAGTGTATGATAAAAGTTGTCTTTGTGTCCGATTCCTTCGACGATTTCAACACCTTTTAATGCGGTCAATTCGGGAAAAAAAAGATTTAATAACCCGGCTTCCTCCAGTAGTCGAATTCCTACGGAGGGTTTAGGGGAAAGCATGATCTTGTTAAATTCGTCTATGATTCTTTCCTTTGAAACGATTTTTAATCGTTCGTTATTGGCTCTTATTCCCTCGAAAGTTTCCGGAGCGATAGAAAATCCTAACTGGGAGGCGAATCTCACGGCCCGCATCATTCGCAACGGATCATCGGAAAAGGTGATGAGCGGATCAAGGGGTGTCTTTATGGTCTGTTCTTTTATATGTTGCAGACCGCCGAAGGGATCAATCAATTCTCCGTAGTTAAAAGTATTCAGAGAGATGGCGAGTGCGTTGATCGTAAAATCGCGGCGTTTCTGATCATCCTCGAGAGAACCTTGTTCTACAACGGGTTTTCGCGAATCAAAGTGGTAGGACTCTTTCCGGGCTCCGACAAACTCGATTTCTACGCCCTTATAGCGGAACATCGCGGTTCCAAAGTTTTTGAATATGGAGATGTGCAGGTTACCGAGTTGCCGTGCCGCTGTTTCGGCTAATTCAATGCCATTTCCTAACACAACAATATCGATATCTTTGGAGGGCCTTTGCAGGATCAGGTCCCGTACGTATCCGCCAATAACATATATTTCACATCCTTTTTGGGCTGCAATTTCCGATAGTAAGTGAAAAATAGGATGTTTCAAATGCTTCTGCATATTATTTCTATTGAATGATAGACTCTCTGGTAAAACGGCATACAAAAATAGGAAGTTATACGTTACCGACCAAAATTCTTTTCGGTTTGTTTCCGCTCGGGAGAAATTGTCCGTTCGGAGTTTTTTCCTATTTTTGAAATGTAATTGAAGGAGATATGAATAGAACAAAGAAATGGGCTGTGTTATTTGATTTGGATGGTGTCGTTTTAGATACGGAAAAGGCATACGATGGTTTTTGGGAGGAGGAGGGAAAGCGTTATCGGCCCGATATACAGGCATTTCACCGAAAAGTCAAAGGCTTCACTCTGCAAAAGATCGTAGCGGAGTTTTTGGGAAATGATCCTCAAAAGGAGCAGTCGATTCAACGACGGCTGGATGCGTTGGAGTCTCGTATGGACTATCCCTATATTCCGGGGGTATTGGATTTTATAGAAGATCTTAAAAGTCGGGGAGTCCCAATCGCTTTAGTAACCAGTTCCAATGAGAAAAAGATGGAATACGTGTATCATGCCCGTCCGGAGTTAGCCGCATATTTTCAAGTAAAGATTACTGCCGATAAGATTACTCGCTCTAAGCCCGATCCTGAATGTTATCTGTTGGGAGCTGAAGCGTTGGGAGTAAAACCGGAGTTTTGTTTCGTATTCGAAGATTCTTTTGCGGGCTTGGAAGCCGGGGAGAGGGCAGGAATGAAGGTAATAGGATTGGCAACGACAAACCCCCGGGAGGAAATGGAGAGACGGACTAACCGGGTCATATCCGATTTTGTAGGGTTTGCTTATGAAAAAATGATAGAGTGATTCTATGATTATTCGAATCGTTTGCTCCTCTGATCCCGGAATCCCTCTTGTTTTATAGTGTTAGCGGAAATAAATTCCGCGGGGGTAAAGAATTCCATCAATTATATAAACGTTTTTTATTTATTTTAATCGTCGAATCTTTCAATCGCATAATAGAAGAATGTATAAACCTAATTTCTTTGTTGTAACGGGAGGTCCCGGTGCGGGAAAAACGACTGTTATGGAGGAACTCCGGCTCAGGGGAGCGGTTACTGTAGCGGAGAGCGGAAGGTGTATTATCCGTGAACAGCTTGCTTCCGGAGGAGATGCTTTGCCCTGGAGAAATACCCGAAAGTATTCGGAATTGATGTTACAATATGCAATTCGGGATTTTGAGAACCACAAGGAGGCGGAAGAGCTTTGTTTTTTCGATAGAGGAATCCCGGATGTGTTGGGTTACAGTCGCTTAATAGGATTGAATGAGTGGGATGAATTGAGGAGTGCAGCCTCTTGTTATCGATACAATAAAAGGGTATTCTTATTTCCTCCGTGGAGAGAGATATATTGCACGGACGAGGAGCGAAAACAGGATTTTGAGTTGGCGGTAGAAACCTGCGAGGAGATGAAACGAACTTATGGAGCGTTAGGATATACCGTTACGCCGGTTCCTTTATTGTCTGTTCGGGAGAGAACGGATTATATGCTTGATTTTTTACGAAAAGAGAAGGAATGTGGTCGATAAAAATAGTCCGGAAATAATTCCGGACTATTTTTATCGTATGATTTCGAATTACACGATGCCGGAAAATCCCATAAAAGCCATGGCTAACAATCCGGCTGTCAGGATTGCTATAGCGGGTCCCTGCATCCCTTTGGGAATATTTACCAGCTCCAGCTGTTCCCGAATACCGGCGAATATGGTTAGGGCCAAACCGAAACCCAGAGCTGTCGAGGCGGCGAATACGACCGATTGCAGCAGGTTATAGTCTTTTTGAATAACCATGATGGCTACACCGAGAACGGCACAGTTTGTCGTAATTAAGGGTAGGAAGACCCCTAACGCCTGATAGAGTGCGGGACTTACTTTCTTCAGAATAATTTCTACCATTTGTACGAGGGCTGCAATGATCAGGATAAAGGTGATTGTTTGCATAAATCCGATCTGAAGCGGATCAAGTACTGTTTTTTGTACGATAAACGTAACTAATGTAGCCAAAATCATTACGAAAGTAACGGCTCCGGTCATGCCGAGTGCGGTAGGTACGCTTTTGGAAACCCCTAAAAAAGGACATATTCCCAGGAACTGGGCCAATACGATATTGTTAACGAATACTGCCGCAATAAATATAAATATATATTCCATTATAGTTTTAGATTTTAGGTTCTTATCATAATCATCTTCAATTCGTCTTCCTGATCCTGTTAATCAGAGCAATTAAATAGCCTAAAGCGATGAACGCTCCCGGGGCTAAGACGAAAATAAGCATTCCGTAGTGTTCACTATACAATGTTATGTTGAATAACTTACCGCTTCCTAAAATTTCTCGAATTCCCCCCAAGATGGTTAATGCCATAGCGAATCCCAGTCCAATGCCTAATCCGTCTAAAATGGAAGGAATGGCCTTGTTTTTTGAGGCAAAGGATTCGGCTCGTCCTAATACGATACAGTTCACTACGATCAGGGGAATAAATAATCCCAATGATTCATGAAGTCCCGGTGTGTAAGCAGCCATACACATGTCCACCACGGTAACGAATGCCGCTATGATCACGATGAAGCCCGGTATACGGATTTTATCGGGGATCAGGTTTGATACTAATGAGATCACAAGGTTTGACAGAGTCAACACAAATGCCGTAGCCAATCCCATTCCCAACCCGTTGACAGCCGATGTCGTTACTCCCAGCGTGGGACACATTCCGAGCAATAGAACGAAGGTCGGATTTTCTTTGAAGAAACCTTTGGTGAAATTTTGCCAATTGTTCATAGGTCCAGTTTAATTTTATATTGGCGACTGTATCGCAGTCGTTAAATTTGTTAATTCTCAGTTTTTATTTGTTGGGTTGCTCCCGATTGGGTATCCGCCCCGTTTAAAGCGGCTGCAGCCCGATTTATTGCATCCAAAAATGCCCGTGAAGAGATCGTGGCTGCCGTAATCGCATCCACGTCTCCACCGTCTTTAGTAACTTTTAATCCGGTTTTTCCCGGTTTTTTTCCTGTCACGTTTCCTTTCCCTCCCCGTGTAAACCAGCTATCCATCTTGGAACCTAATCCAGGTGTCTCTTTATGTTCGAGTACGGAATAATTGTGAATGGTTCCGTCCGGGTTAAATCCGACCATCAGCCATACTTTTCCGCTGAAACCGTTGTTGCTATACGTCTTTATGGCCGTGCCGACAAGCTCGCCCGCTTTTTTGGCCGGATAAAATATCAATTCGCCTCCGTCGGGAGTCTTTTCTGTCCATGCTTCAGCCATCGGGTCGTTGTCGAAAGCGGCTACTACATTCCGGATTGCTGTCACCTGTTTTTCCAATTTGGCTTTATCTATTAGCCCCGAAGTAAATTCGTTGACAAATCCAACGGCAGCCGACGAGATTAGGGTTATGGCGGATAAAACTAATACCATATTTTTAAAGGTTGACTCTAATTTCTTTCCCATAGTTTTAAAATTTATGATTTACGATTTATGATTTAGCGATTGGTTACGGTCATCGTAAATCCAAATCAGTAATCCTTCATTATGCAAATCTTACCGGTTTACAGTATCTGTTGATCAACGGGGTAAAACCGTTCATAATCAAAATGGCGAACGACATCCCTTCCGGATAGGCTCCGAAATTTCGGATGACAACGGTCAATAATCCGATGCCTGCGCCATAAATAAACATTCCTTTATAGGACATGGGGGAGGTGACGTAATCTGTTGCCATAAAAATGGCTCCTAACATCATGCCTCCGGTAAAGAGGTGGAATACCGGACCGGCAAACTGGTCCGGACTTGCTAAATGTAAAATACCCGAAAAAATAATGACGGTAGCAAAGATCGTTACGGGAATATGCCAAGTGATAATTCTGCGAATAAGCATATAGGCGAAGCCTAAAAGCAAGGCAAGTGCAGCTACTTCTCCGAGGCTACCTCCTATGTTTCCTAAAACTAAATCTTCATTTGAAAATCCGGCTGCAGATAAAGCATCGGAGATGGGCTGCCCGGTCTTAAAAGCTCCCTTGGCAATAGCTAACGGAGTTGCACCCGTTAAAGCATCCGTGGTGGAGAATCCGTGAGGAATAGGCCATGTCGTCATTTGAACCGGGAAAGAGATCAACAAAAATACCCGTCCCACGAGGGCGGGATTAAAAATGTTGTTTCCTAAACCACCGAAGCTCATTTTTCCGACTCCGATGGCGACCAAGGCGCCGATGATCACGATCCATACCGGAAGTGATGAAGGCAGGTTGAATGCTAACAAAACACCGGTGATAATAGCCGACCCGTCCCAAATGGTAGGCTGTTGTTTCAATATGTATTTTTGAATTAAATATTCAAAGACGAGGCAGGCTATCACGGAAGTCAGGGTTACGGTGATTGCTCCCAAGCCGAAAAATACGATGGCACAGATAAATGCCGGAATAAGGGCAATGAGTACGCCATACATGTTTTTTTCTATCGAATCCCTACTGTGTATGTGAGGTGAAGGAGATATGATTAAATTACTCATAAGTGAATTTTAATTTAAGATTTATGATTTACGTGATCGAATCATTTGGCCTGTTCTTGCCTTTCCCAGGCGTATAACATCCAAAAGAGGCCTGTTGGCTGGACAGGTAAAACTGCATGAGCCACATTCTATGCAGTCCATGATTTTTTCTGTTTCCAAATCCTCCGTTCTGTTTCGCTCACTTAGGGACATCAATAGATAAGGTTCTAATCCCATCGGACAGACACTAACGCATTTAGCACACCGGATGCAATTACGGGAAGATGTTCGGCTGGCTTCTTTTTGATTCAGCAGTAAGACACCGCTGGAACCTTTAGTGATAGGTAGGTCTGTTGTCGTCAGAGCTTTGCCCATCATAGGACCACCGCCGATAATTTTTCCCGTGTCTTCGGGAAGGCCTCCGGCAGCTTCGATCAATTTCGTGATCGGCGTGCCGATCCGGCATAGATAATTTCCCGGTTCTTTTAAAGACTTTCCGGTTACCGTAACAACTCTTTCAAACAGAGGTTTATGTTTCATTACAGCTTCATATACGGCGTATACAGTTCCCACGTTTTGTACGACAGCCCCGACGGCAATCGGAAGCGCTCCCGAAGGAACATGTTTACCCGTGGTAGCTTGGATCAATTGTTTTTCTCCACCTTGCGGGTACTTTATTTGCAACGGATATACTTCAATCCCTTTTACTTTACGGGCTTCTTGCCGGAGGAGCTGGATAGCGTCCGATTTGTTGTTTTCGACGCCTATGATTGCCTTTTGAACATGAAGGGCTTTCATCAACAATTCTATTCCGACGACCAATTCGGCTCCGTGTTCCAGCATCAGTCGATGATCGGCTGTCAGGTACGGTTCGCATTCTACACCGTTAATAATTAAAACTTCTGCCGTATTTCCCGGTGGAGGTGATAATTTTACCTGAGTGGGGAATGTTGCTCCTCCCATTCCGACAACACCTGCACTTTGAATGGCCGATATGATCTCTTCTTTGGTAAATTCGTCCGGCCTTTTGTTTACTGCTTCACGTAATATTCCCTCTTCCCATTCGTCGCCTTCGACCTTTATAATAATGGCCGGTTTGGGGTATCCGCTACTATCTATTACCGGTTCTATGTTGGCGACAGTCCCGGAAACGGAACTGTGGATGTTAGCGGAAATAAATCCGGTAGCTTGGGCAATGAGTTGTCCGACTTTCACCTGATCGCCTTTTTTTACGACCGGGGTAGCGGGAGCTCCAATATGTTGTGAAAGCGGGATGATCACTTGTTCGGGGATTGGCAAAGTAATGATTTCCCCTTGTGATGATAATTTATTTTCGGGTGGATGTACACCTCCTAATTTAAATGTCTTCAACACGGTTTTCAATTTTAGGTTTTAGGATTCAGTAGATATATCTAAACTCTACGCTTCTTGATTCGTGGCGGTAGTCTCAGCAGGTTCGGTTATTTTCCGGGGTGGAAAATTCACTTCATGGATGGCCCCCGTGGGACAAACACTAACGCACTTCCGGCATAATTTGCATTTCCGGAAATCGATGTAAGCAAGATTGTTTTCTAACGTGATCGCTTCAAAAGGACACTCTTTCACGCATTTTCCACAACCGATACAAGCAACCGTACAAGCTTTACGGGCTATCCCGCCTTTATCTTTGTTCACGCAACATACGAATACCCTGCGGTCTTTCGGCCCCTTGTTTCGTAATTCAATAATGTTGCGGGGACAAGCTTTCACACAAGCTCCGCAGGCGACACATTTTTCATCTGAGACTACGGGCAATTCGTTGGCATCCATGTGGATGGCATCGAAGGGACAGGCTTTTACGCAATCGCCACATCCTAAACAACCGTACGTGCAATCCGTTTCTCCCCGATAAAGAGAGTGTTCTATGGCACAGGATGAGTAGCCGTCATACCGGCTTGTACGTTTCCGATTTTCACAAGTACCGTTACATCTCACAACGGCAATTTGCGGAGTTTGTGCACTTGCTTCCATGCCTAAGGCTGCGGCTACTTTTGCCATCGTTTCTGTACCCCCTACCGGACAAAAAAGTCCGTCCAAGGAGGTCGCTTTTACGGTCGCCTCGGCAAATCCCCTACATCCCGGTTTGCCACAACCTCCGCAATTTGCTCCCGGTAGTATACTTTCCACGATATCGATTCTGGGGTCCTCTTCGACTTTGAATTTTTGTGCGACCAGATAAAGGATTACAGCTGCTGCAATTCCGATGGCGCATAAAGAGATAATAGTGTAAATAATAGTAGTAGTAATCATAAGATTTTTCGTTTTGTCTCTTCTTTACAGTTATAGCGCTCGTAAAGTTATTAATTTTTTCATGTTTATTCTATTTTAACCTTGAATTTTATCTTTTGGGCAAACCGATTTCTAAAGAAGTATATGATTATAAAATAGATGGTAATTGTTAAAAGTGAATATAAGGCAGCCCAAGTTTCTTCTATCCCGGAGGAGACGAGTAGAGCTAAAATGGCGATCAGAACAACGGAAGGGAGAAAGTAGGCGAATAAAACGGAATATAAAGCGTTTCCGACACTTGCCATAACAATCACTTTATCTCCGACTTCTACGGGAGTATTGGGCTTTTCGGCCGTGATGTTTTTATGAGTCACTTCCGATAGCCCGCAAGCACCTTTGGCATGACAGGCGGCGCAGGCAGATTGACTTTGGATGGAAACCGTAATATGGGAATCGTTGATTGCAATGACGATTCCCTCGTGTGTGATCGTATCGGCCATTTTCTTCTTTTTAAACGCCCTAAAGATAATAATAATTTTAGATCGGCGATTTAAAATTAAAGGATCGGGGCATTAAGGGAGGGGGAATTTTTTAATTTACAAATTGCCATTAAAAAAGTCAGAATATGTATTCTGACTTTTAAATCTATTTTTTGCGCATGAAAATTTGAATGGGTACCCCTGTAAATTTCCAATGCTCGCGAATTTTATTTTCCAAAAATCTTTTGTACGGGTCTTTCACGTATTGCGGAAGATTGCAGTAGAAAGCAAATGCGGGCGTAGCCGTCGGTAATTGCGTGATGTATTTTATACGAACGTATTTGCCTTTCATGCTCGGTGGAGGAAAGTTCTCAATCTCTTCTAACATCACGTTATTCAATTCCGATGTTTTTATTTTTTGAGAACGGTTTTTATACGTTTCAATTGCTGCCTCCAAAGCCTTTAATAAACGTTGTTTGGTCAATGCCGAGGTGAAAATAATTTGTACGTCATCGAAAGGGGCTATTTTCATTCTTAGCTCTTTTTCGAAGTTGATAAGGGTTTTGTTATCCTTTTCTATAAGGTCCCATTTGTTGACGAGAATGACTACTCCTTTCTGGTTTCGTTCGATCAAATGAAATATATTTAGATCTTGGGATTCCATGCCTCTGGTGGCGTCAATGAGTAGCATACAGATATCCGAATCCTCTATTGCTCTTACGGAACGCATGACGGAATAGAATTCAACATCTTCGTTCACTTTGGTTCTTTTTCGTAATCCGGCCGTATCGATCAATAGAAAATCATGCCCGAAACGATTGTAACGGGTGGCTAACGTATCTCTTGTCGTTCCGGCTACATCGGTTACGATATTGCGTTCTTCGCCTATTAAGGCGTTGATCGTGGAAGATTTTCCCACGTTCGGTCGTCCTACGATCGCAATCTTGGGAAGATGTTCCGTTTCTTCAATGGTATTATTGGAAAAGTGTGAAACCACTTTGTCCAACAAGTCTCCCGTACCTGAACCGCTGGCGGAAGAAATAGGAAATAACTCTTCCCCTATTCCCAGTTTATAGAATTCGTGAGCATCGTATAGGCGTTCTCCGTTATCTACTTTATTGACTACAAGGTAGATGGGTTTGTCCACTTTCCTTAAGAGTTTGGCGAAACTTTGATCCAAGTCGGTAATTCCCAGTTCCACATCACATACGAAAAGAATAACGTCCGCTTCATCTAAAGCCAGCATCACCTGTTTGTTAATCTCTTCTTCAAATATATCGGAACTGTTAGATACATAACCACCGGTATCGATAATGGAAAATTCTTTACCGATCCAGTCGGATTTTCCGTAATTCCTGTCGCGGGTTACACCGCTCTCTTCATTTACAATGGCTTTTCTTTTTCCAATCAATCGATTGAAAAGAGTTGATTTTCCTACATTCGGTCGTCCTACGATTGCTACTATATTACTCATATATATTAATTGTACGTTTTAAATTGACGGTTGACGATTATGGTTTTCTCTGTTATAATCACTCAATCGTTCCATCGAATTACATTTGTTTTTAGGCTTGTTTGTACCCGAAATTCTTCAAATCTTTTTCTTTGTTTCTCCAATCTTTCAATACTTTTACATAAAGATTGAGGAATACTTTTTTGCCGAAAAAAGCTTCTATATCCAGACGGGCTTCCGTTCCTACTTTTTTTAGAGAGGCTCCCTGATGTCCGATGATTATTCCTTTTTGCGAATCGCGTTCCACGTGAATGACAGCCATGATATGGATTCTTTTCGCTTCTTCTTTAAACTCTTCCACGACGACCTCAACGGAATAAGGAACTTCTTTCTCATAATTTAAAAGGATCTTTTCCCGTATAATCTCCGTCACGAAAAAGCGGGCGGGCATATCGGTTAAATCTTCTTTATCGAAATAAGGCTCTCCGACGGGCAAGAGTTCCAGTATTCGTTTGTATAGATTATCCACATTGAAATTTTCCGTGGCCGAAAGCGGAAATATTTCAGCTTGAGGCAAAATTTGCTTCCATCTGTCGAATAAAACATCTAATTTATCCGCCGTGGTTAGGTCTATTTTGTTAATAACCAGCAGAATGGGTGCTTTGCTTTGTTTCACCTTCTCAATAAAGTCCGCATTTTTTTCAAAATCTTCAACAACATCAGTAACATAAAGGATGATGTCTGCATCTATGATCGCCGATTTGGAAAAATCGAGCATGTACTCTTGCATTTTATAGCTGGGTTTGACAACCCCGGGCGTATCGGAAAATACGATTTGATAATCATCTCCGTTTACGATTCCTTTGATCCTATGTCTGGTTGTTTGTGATTTGGAGGTGATAATAGATAATTTTTCTCCGACCAACCGGTTCATTAAGGTTGATTTTCCTACGTTGGGATTACCCAAAATGTTGACGAAACCTGCTCTATGCTCCATTTATTTAATCATTTAATTGGGTACAAAGGTACGATAACTAATTGAAAGTTGGAAATCGGAAGTTGAAATTTCTTTCGGGACAAGAATGAAAACAATTTGTTATCTTTGTCCGGGATAAATGAAATGCAATGATTATAGATAAGCTTTTGAATAGTAGTCGTGTAGAAAATCTGAACCCGTATTTTAAAGCCGTGTTCGATTATATAAAAACACATGATATGACCGTTATGCCGTTGGGCCGTATCGATATAGCAGGAGAGGATGCTTACATAAAAGTGGATGAGGTGGATGGAAAGGAGGAGGAAGAGGCTTTTTTGGAACGTCACGAGTCTTACATCGATATACAACTTCCCTTGTTAGGCGAAGAAATTTATGGGTGGAAAGCTAAAGAAGATCTGCGTGACATAAAAAAGGCTTACGATGTTGAGGGTGATTTTATGTTTTATCAAGATAGACCTTCTTTCTATTTTCCTTTACAAGCCGGGGAGTTTGTAATTTTTTTCCCGGAAGATGCTCATGCCCCTTGTATAGGTAGTGGAAAGATAAAAAAGATAGTGGCTAAAATTAAAACGAAGGTATAATCGGATGATTTAGTGATTATGTGATTTAGTGATTATGTGATTTAGTGATTATGTGATTTAGTGATTATGTGATTTAGTGATTATGTGATTTAGTGAT
>NZ_JAQEHX010000011.1:28958-72458 GCF_027666085.1 Sanguibacteroides sp. AM78-02pH3A
GCATTGGATTAATCTACAATCGTCGATCTACGATTTAAAATTGTCAATCTACAATATGAAACGAATATATAAGATTAGCATAGGAATAATAGTTATTTTGACCGTGGTTTATTTTTGTCTGCCCTATTATGCGCAACAGGCTTTGATTCATTGGTTTCCGGATATTGACGACCTGTCTTTGTTTGAGAAACATACCGTGGTGAAGGCGGATAGTTGTTGGGAGTGGACGACGGCTCATGATTATAACGATTATCAATTGGAGAAAGAGGATGATGTTTATTTGGATGAATATAAAACGGTTTCGTTTCTCGTCATTCAGAACGATAGTATCGTGTATGAGGAGTATAGGGATGGTTGGAACGATACGTTGACGTCTAATATTTTCTCTTCCACTAAAAGTATCGTGGGACTTTTAATCGGGGCTGCTTTGGACGAAGGAAAGATAGGAAACCTGGATGATCCGGTTGCGAAATATATACCTGAATTCGGTAAGGATAAAAGGGAGAAAATTACAATTCGTAATTTATTGACCATGAGTGGAGGATTGAGTTGGGATGAATCGTATAGTTCCCTTTTTTCCGTTACGACTCACGGGTATTACGGAGACGATTTATATAAACTGGTCACCTGTTTGGAAGCGGTCGATGAACCTGGAAAGCAGTTTTCTTATCGTAGTGGCGATACCCAGATATTGGCTTTTGTCGTAGAAAAAGCAACGGGAAAGACCATTAGTGCATACGCGGAAGAAAAACTATGGAAACCGATGCAGGCTTGTAAAGACGCTTATTGGTTGTTGGATAAGAAGGGGGGGGATGAGAAGGCGTTTTGTTGTTTCCACGCTACAGCCCGGGAGATGGCTCGTTTTGCCCGCCTGATGATGCATAATGGAAATTGGAATGGGAAGCAATTGATTTCCGAGGCCTATATGCGGGAGGCAATTACTCCGGCTTCTTATTTGAAAGATGAATGGGGGAAAGATTCATTGGATTATTACGGTTTCCAGATTTGGATTATGAACTATAAGGGAATGCGTAACCCTTATTTCAGAGGAATGTTGGGACAATACGTAATTGCCATTCCTGAAAAGAATGCCATTGTCGTTCGATTAGGGCATAAGAAGGATGAGCAACGCATAAGAGAGACGACGAAGGACGTTTACCGGTATATGGATATAGCTACGAAGATTTTGGATCGTCGGAAATAAAATATATGGGAGTGCGATTAGAATGAAACGGATGATCGAAAAGATCATCCGTTTTTATATTAGTTGCATTTACCGCAGCATTGTGATTCTTCCCCGCGTATCTCGGGTGTACCCTCTCTATTATTATTGCGCCTGTCCATCATCTCTTTGCGACGCTTCTCCATTTCTTGTTTTTTCTTTTCCAGGTTGGTTATATAAGTTTTATATTGCTCTTCGGTCAATATCTTTTTCAGGGATGCATTTTGTTCTTTTTCCACTTTTTGGTGGTAGAACATTAAAGAATCCTGGTTGTTCCGATATTTTTGGAAGATTTCACCTCTTTTTTTGAAATTGGCGGTTAATAATTCTGAAACTTGTTTTTCTTGTTTTTCATCTAATTTAAGTTCGCTTTTCAATTGAGCGACCATTCTTTGAATCATCTGTTCGGGATTCATCCTTTCTCTCGGGCCGCGTTGGTGTTGTCCGTGATGCTCTTCATGATGGTTTTGTGCTTCGATACTGAAACTAAAAAACATCAAAAGGGCGGAAATAACAAATGTTACTGTTTTCATACTTGTTCCGTTTTAAGTTAAACATTTATGTTTACTGAATATAAGACAATATTAAATGTAAAAAGTTTATTCTCGTATTTAGATACGTGATAATTTCCAACAAGCTATGATTACCGTGTTGTTACGAATATATACGGAAAAAGCAGGAACAGGTTGGTTCTTAGGTAAAATTAGACAGAAAAAAAGCCGTGGTAAAGATCCGTTTAATGTTTGAGCGTAATCTTTTTTCCTTTTGATTCGTTGTGGAAACGATCAACGGAAGTGATGACAAAACGGTATTTCATATCTTTCGCATTCATCGGTAGATAGCATTCGGTATAACGGGTGAAGGCCATGATCTTCGACGGATCGTCCAAATCTATTTTTTCTCCCCGTTTGAAGCGGTAGATCACGAAATATTGGGCATCTTGCGGATTCTCCCGTTCTCCTTTTACTTTCCATTTTAGCGTATAACCTTGTGCGTTTTTTTCAGCTTTCAGATTGCATATTTTTTTAGGGCGATGATTGTACATATGCGTGTAGGCCGGGATAAGAGCCGGATAATGGTGATAATTTTGTTGCAAGCTATCGGCAATTCCGTTATTGTTCCATAGTATTTCGTTAGCTGGCCAGAAACAATGCCCTTTGACATGGGGTAGGGAGTGTTCGATTTCCATTTTGCGGGTTAGATCTCCGGCTTTCATGGAACGAGCCACGTCCTGACCGATATAGAGATGAACGTTGTGTGCATGCTTATCCCACCAGCGAGCTAACGTAATGTAATCGGCCGCCGGATGCCCTATTTCCCAATAGATTTGAGGAATATTGTAATCGATCCACTTCTTTTTAACCCAAAGGGTGATGTCAGCGTACAGGTTATCGTAGTTTTGCAGGCCATTTGTATTGCTTCCGCTACCGTCCGGCGTATTTTTTTTATTTCTGTAAATACCAAAAGGACTGATACCGAAACGTACCCAAGGTTTCGTAGAAGCGATGGTGTGTTTTAATGCTTGTATGAGCCTGTTTACGTTTTCCCTCCTCCAGTCATCTTTATTCTCCGGTGCATATCCTTTAGGAATTCCATAAGTTTGGAAACTGTTTTCATCTGGGAAAGGCAGACCGTTTACCGGATAGGGATAGAAATAATCATCCATATGAATGGCATCTATATCGTAGCGTTGTACGATGTCTTTTACTACCTCGCAGATGAATTTCCGGCACGCCGGTATGCCCGGATCGAAGAGAGTCTGTTTATTGTAGGTTACAAACCATTCCGGGTGTTGATGGTAGACGTGAGATTCCGCGAAAGTCGTGTTTCCCGATGTACTGGCCCGGAAAGGGTTTAACCAGGCATGGAATTCCATATTTCTTTTGTGACACTCTTTGATAAGAAAAGCTGTGGGGTCGAAAAAGGGCTCGGGTGCTTTACCTTGTACTCCTGTACAAAAACGACTCCATGGTTCCAACTCGGAAGGATACCAGGCATCTGCTTCCGGCCTTATTTGAAAAATGATAGCATTGAAACCGCATTTTTGAAGGAGATTGAGCTTCCGAATAAAGTCAGCTTTCATTTCATCGATACTCATTCGACTGTATTCGCTTTGGTGTACGGTTTGTATCCAGGCTCCCCGGAATTCTCGTTTGATTTGTGCGGAAACTCCCACGCAAATAGAAACGAGTGCGGTAAAAATCAGCAGACGAACGTATTTCATATAAGCGGTTTTTAGTATCAGATTTATCGCGAATATAGAGAATAATCACGACGATGCAAATCATCCCGAAAAAAGGAGAGAGGGAAAGAGCGCCCTCTGGCTGCTCTTTCCCTGAAATTCAAAGGTGTGTGTTGGTGTACGAGCAAGAATTGCTCATTACTGGTGTGAAACACCAGTTAAAAAAGAAGATTCTTGTATATTTTTTGCTAATTGTTTCATTTTAAACTTTATCTCCTTTGTTGCCGTGGAGTTTATTTTTACGTCCGCATTGATGACTTGCTGAGCTGTTTGGAATGCTTTTTCCGGCAACTCCATTTCCTGGTATAAATGGGCCAATAGAAAGAGCGGATACAACCTGTTTGGGACCAAATAGTGTGCCTTAAGAAAGTAGTATTCCGCCCGATGAAATTGTTTTTTGGCCTGGTAGTTTTTACCAATCAGGTTATAAATCATAGGATCGGCCATCCCTCGTGCAGCTTCCGATAAAATTCGGTTACCTTTATCCCAATGTCCTGTCTTTGATAACGCATCCCCGTATTCAAATAAAAAGTCGGGATAAACCTTTAAAATCGGATAGAGAGCCTCGTAAGATTCTGCTGCCGTGGCAAAAATTTTCATGTCGTAATATTTTTGAGCTTGCGCCCATTGGGCATAAGCCTGACGCGTCTGATACTTCGGATAGATAATTCCGATATTTACTCCTAAAAATAGAAGATAGATAAAGACGGGATGGAGCTTTCCGCGGGATGAAACCTGAACCTGTGACGTGTTACAGAGAGCGAGAAGGAGAGTAAAAAGTATTGCAAGTGCCAATGTGCTTAACGGATAAGAAAAAAACGACACAAAACCAAAGGCTGTAAAAGCAGCGAGCGGGGCTACCGTATGCGGATTGTGCCGGATGTTACGCAGTCCGTACCATAACGTGGAACAGAGCAAAATTAAAAAGAGAACAATACCTATGATACCTCCTTCTACGGCAATCTGTAAAAATTCGTTAAACCCATATTCAGGAATGTCTGCAAGCCATTTTTCCCTTGGAGAGGAATTTCCCTGCATGAAATAATTTGCCTGAGCTTCCCCGTACGCGGCAGGAAAGTTTCCAATGCCGACACCGGTTAACGGGTGCTCTTTTAATGAAGAGAGTGATATCTTCCACACCAGTAACCGACCGTCGGCGGAATCTTTTTTTAACCTGTAGATTCCATAACAGGCAATAGAAAGCATCAGGATGAAACTTATGAATACGATTAGATAACCTTTGGGATGTTGTTTATGTAACTTTTGTAGTTTTTCTTTTATTTTGAAAAGGTAAAAGAGGACGATACATGAACCTGCCATGCCGGCAAGCCATGCGCTCCGGGCCATTGTGGCAGGGAGAATAGTTATGGTTCCGATAAGCGTGGAACCCGATAGGAAAAGTAAAAGAACAATGGTTGCTATTTCATTGTCCGCTTCCGTCTTTCCTTTTCTGCCTTTTTGTCGAACGATGGCTCTCAATTTTTGGATTAATTGAATTGTCCAATACAGGCTGAACGGCATGATAATAGCCAGAAAAGCCGCGTATGGCCCCGGATTATCGAAGGATCCGGTAAGGCCGAACCGAGAATTCTGACTGGGTAGGTAAGCGTATAATTGACAATATCCCCAAATGACCTCGATAAAAGCCAAAGCGATTAACGTAAAATGAAAGGTTATGTCGGTCGTTTTATTTAATTGGAAAAAAGCAAGAAAATAAAAGTAAGAAGTGATTACTAACAGGAGGGTTCCTGTTTTCATCACTTCGTGTGTGTTGGTTGAAAGATATATGCCTGTAATCACTACAGTCATCACAATCATATTTAAGTTGGTGATATGATTCCATGCAAAATAGAAAGATTTACGTAACGTGAGCATACAAGCGATTATTCCTGTGACCGGCAAAAAGGTGAAAAACCAGAATTGCTTGGCCACGGAAACACCATGAATGATTTTGGTATCAATGATCAGCACGGTAGCTGTCAATAGAAAGAAAATCATAAAAATGGCATATGTACTCCACTTATGAATCACTTTTATCATAAATTTCCATTTGTTTCTTATATAGTTTCCATAAAGACTTATTCTTTACCGGATTACCTACCAATATAACCTTACCTTCATTGTCCAATAAAAAAGATTGAAATTCAGGTTGTGCCGGTAAATTTTTGTTCGCTTTGGCAAATGAATTGTCATAATCGTAAAACAACGGGTAATTGAATTTATTCTTAACCGCAAAGGCAGAGATCTCATCGAAATTGGATGAATGGATCACAAATATAAAGTTGATCTCTTTGCTGTATTGTTTTACCTCTTCTATGAGCAAACGCCAGTCATACAGTCGCATATTGCATTCCGTACATCCGGTCGTATCAACAAAAGTAAGAACGTTATAGTCTTTATCTAATATTTCGCTTGCGGAGATCGTGGTATCTCTTCCTGCCACCTTAGGTTTCAGGGAAGAGGGAATGACGACGGTTTTCCCGTACCATTCCTGTACCACTTTCTTGTTCTGATCCTCTTTCGAATAACAACCGGAGAGGATCAGTGCGATTGAAATCAGTATAAACGATCTATTCCAATGCATACTTTACGAGTAAAGATTGGGGCGTATTGGTTAAACCGTATATGGCATGTTCCTCTTTATTGTAAGAGATACTGGTGAAAGGTACGGATAACTGATAGGTTTTCACGTGGTTTCCTTCCCAATCGAACACGATAATTTTTTCTCCGTAACCCACCAGGTTTTTAAAGTTACGATAACTTCTTCCGGAATATAAAGCGTATATGTAGTCATCCGAAACCTCTATATCACAAAATCCGAACAAATTGTCGATAGAGTACACGACAGGTTTGGTTTTTGCTAATGAGGTAGAGGCTTTGGGTGCATATAAATTCTGTTCGGAAATCCGGGTAATAGTCGAATTGTCATGGATCGCACCGATATCAATGATGCCGCTTTGCATGTTCGCACACACGAATCTGGAACCGTCTGGTTTTAATTTGGTTACATTGCTGGCATATAACATACTTTTTAAAGAGTCGCTCATGTTTTCCTTGCCCGGTGTTTCCGGATAGCTTAAAAAGTAGCCGGAATGATTATCGAGGGTGAGGCAATAACGCCCTTCTAAAAATATACCCGTGGATAACATAAGTGAACCTTTTTTGGCGACGCTCAAGTGTTTCGGAGTAGGAGAAAGCAATGTAAAGGTCGGGCCGAACCCGGGCTCATTCAGCTGGTTGATATCCAGTTCCACTAATTTGTCGTTTCCAAAATCATAAGCCGTTAAGATCCCGTCGGGAGCCATATTCATGGTTAAGAAATAGAGTCCTTCCGCGGTTCCAGTGCCCGTCGGTAAAAAGGAGAATAACTTTGTTCCGTCTAATTTATAGATGGATAATTTATTCACTCCGTTTTGATTTAACACGATAAGCAAGGAGTCTTTTCGAATTACCTTGGTGGGGTTGAAGATCCCGATGGATTCCAAATCAATTATCCCCGTTGCTTTTTGCATGGAGACGTTTCCTTCTTCACTAAATAGAGGATTCTCCTTTTTTATTTCGCGAATCTCGTTTGCACATCCCCAAACAAGAATCATCACCGATATGATATAACTAATCTTTTTCAAAATTCAATAATTAAATGATCACTTTAAATTAAAGTTCTGCTGCTAACCCCGGGTAGTAAACAGGATTTCCATGTCCATCAGAAGTTAAGCATAATGTTCCAACAGCTTTACACCCTCCCGTGCCTCCTCCTTCTCCGCTACCTAAAGCTTCAATGTTTTCCAGACATATATCTACCGTTGTATTATCCTTTGATACGGACACATTGACGGAGATAAGTCCAATAAGTACTAAAATGACGGTAAAAATGAGAATTCTAATTTTCATAACTTTTTTTTTAATTTGATGAGACAAAATTAGGAGACTTAAATGAATAAAATGTTCCATATTTGTACCGATTTTGTGTTCTATATGTAGCTTTTCTTTTTAATGAAATATAGTAGGGGCAGGAAAATAAATTGTTACTTTTGATGTGGCTAAAAATAAATAATATTTTATGAACAAGCGTATTGAAATTACGTGGACGATTTCGATAATCGCAATGGTGTGTATTGTTGTTTTTCAGGTATTCTGGCTATATAACCTCTTTCAGTTTCAAAGGTCGGAATACGAGAGATCCGTAAATAAAATTTTAAAAGAAGCAATAGAACAAGGCGTAGATTTATTTGTTAATGATCAGATGGTATCTTCTCGCTTATCTGCGATTAGTGTTTCGCAAGATAGAAAAGAATTATGGATAGTTTTGGATGGGAAAAAAGATACAATTAATTATGATGGCGATTATAATTATGTAACTTTAATCAACAGATGTTGTTATGATATCGTTAGCGTAAATTCTGCTGAAAATATAAGACGTTTGGATAGCATATGCACGGTGAATCTTCGGGAAGAGGGTATAGATGAGAAATATATTTTGGAGTTGATTGATATGGATGGGGGAGTGGTGTTGGAGACAACTGAAAATGAACATTCCCGTGTAAATAAGTATATCGAATCTTCAATATTGACATTGGGGCTAACCTGTAACCACGGATTGATCGCTTATTTTGATATTCCTTATAAATATTTCTTTGTCCAGATGGGCGGGGTTTTGTTTGCTTCTATTGTCATCATGCTGATTTTGACTTGGTGTTTTGTCTACCAGATCAGAACGATACTGATGCAGAAACAATTGAGCGAGATGCGTGAAGATTTTGTTTATAGTATGGTACATGAAATTAAAGGGCCGTTGGCGTTTGTGCTAAACGCGTTGAAAATGTTTCATATGTGGAATGTTGACGGTTTGTCGGATAATCAAAAGAAATTATTGGACGGTATCGGCATAAAGGTCAAATCATTATCCAACTTATCCGAGAAAATGTTGGTTTCCGGTAAGAACGGAAAGAGTTTGATGCTGATACCGGAGGAGTTGAACTTAAAAAACGAATTGGAGCAGATTGTGTATGAATATTCCATGGATCACCGTTCTCCGGATATTCACTTGGATTATGCTTGTGAGCGGGAAATAATCCGGGCAGACCGGGTACATTTTCCCAATGTAATTCGTAATCTGGTAGACAATGCCATAAAATATTCGTCGGACAAACCTGATATTACTATTCGTTGCAGATTGGTGAACGGAACTTTTGAGGTTTCAGTTGCGGACAAGGGACGAGGTATTCCCAAAGAGTATTTGAATAAGATTTTCGAATCTTTCTATCGTATTCCTAATCCGAAAGGAAATGAGGTTCATGGTTTCGGCGTCGGGCTGAGTTACGTGAAGCAAGTGGTAAAATCTCACGGAGGTAAGGTGCTTGTTGAAAGTGAAGTCGGAAAAGGAAGTACGTTTACTATTGTTATGCCTGATATAGGGAAATAAATATAGTGTTGGTTAATTGATAAAAAAATGGTTAAGGTTTTATACGCAGAAGATGACGCTTTGTATGCGGACATGTGTCGGAATTATTTAAAAAATCTGGGATATGACGTGTATTACGCGAGTACAGGAACGGAGGCTTGGCGCCTATACCAGGAGGTGGGGCCGGATATCGTATTGTTGGATGTGATGATGCCGGAAATGAGCGGTTATGAGGTTGCTAAGTTGATACGGAAAAAGGATGAGCAAGTACCTATTTTGTTTGTGAGTTCTTTAACTTCTTCCCGGTCCGTTGTGGAGGGGTTGCAGTTGGGTGCGAACGATTACATTCGGAAAGAGTATTTGATAGATGAGGTAGGAGCCCGTATGCAGTCCATATTGCGCATATCCGGATTGAATCGTAAAAAAGAGGATTCTCTTATTTATATCAGCGAATACACCAAACTCAATTATGTCGAGAGTGAACTGATTGTAAAAGGAGAAGTGATTCATCTAACTCCTTTGGAGTTGCGTTTGATTCGTTTCTTGGAAAAGCATGCGAATGAGGTCGTAAAGAAACAGGATGTGATGGAAGCCTGTTGGGGAAATGATTTTGTCGCAACGTCCCGTTATTTGGATAAGTTTATTTCGAGGATACGAAAACTTTTGGTTAATGATCCGACGCTGAAAATATCGACTACCTGGAGGGTGGGATATTGTTTGGTTAAGAAAGGAGAAGCCAACGGTTAGTTTCTGGCTTATCTGATTTTATCGGATAAGGTTAAGGGTTCGCTTCCAAGAGATTTGTCGGGTTTCCGGATCTTTAGAATAAAGAACGAGTACGGCTTTTCCGATGAGGAAGTCCTCCGGTATCAATCCGATATAACGGGAATCCCGAGAGTTAAAGATTTTGTCCCCTGCCATGAAATACCAGTTCTTTTGAAAAGTGTAGCGGGTAATGATGGAATCTTTCAGGTAAACTTTCCCGTGGCGGGTATGGAGGGAGGTATGGGTTTCATAATAGATGAGTCTGCGAAAAAGAGAGAGATTGACGGTATCTAAAAGAATGGTTTGCCCTGTAGCCGGAATAAACAGGGGACCAAAACAGCGCATGGTCCACGCGTAGGTCGTATCGAAGGGGAATGTATGGTATGTTCCAGGAAGGTACTCTCCCTGGTAATGGGAGAGAAGATACTGTTCTCGCAAGTTTCCGTATCCGGTTTGTCCGTTTACCGTGTATATCCCGTTGGATATGGAGAGTGTATCGCCGGGTAAGCCGATACAACGTTTCACATAAAAATGGGATAGGTCCATTTCCATTTGATCCGAAAAAAGGGGAGTGGGAAGATTAAAAACAACAATATCGTTCCGGCGAATGGATGAATATCCCGGAACACGAAAGGTTTCCGGAGTCTTTCCCGATTCGAATTTCAATTGTTTATAAAATCGAGCTCCTTTATAAAGTTTATTTACCATAATATAATCTCCCGGTTCGATAGCGGGAGTCATGGAATCGGTCGGGATCATGTAAAAATCCACGACAAAAAGGCGAAGTAAAAGCGTAATGAAAAAGGCAATAACGATCGCTTTCAAGTAGGGGGTAAAATGTTTTCTTCGTCTCATGTTTATGGATAAATAGAAATTTCAAATTTATAATAAATTTTGAATGGAATGAAAAAGGTAAGTTTTATTGTACTGAAAAGATCGTTATTTATGACTCTTTTCAAGAAAATAGACCTATTTTACATGTATGAGATGTGTAGCAAATTTGTAGTGAATATGTAGGATTTTTCGGTTCTTCAGTGGGTCATAAGACAGGGGAATGGTGAATCGTTGTCTGATATAAGAATTTGTCGGGTAAGGTTTTAAGGAAAGGGATTAGTTGGGGGAGGCTTGGAATGCCTGTTGGAGGAGGATGAAAAAATTCTTTTAAAGGATGTATCTTTAAGCCGTTAAAGTGCTGAGTATGTACACGAACTAAGTAAATAATGGAAAGGGAAAGGATTAGTGTTTTATATGCCGAAGATGATGTTTTGTCGGCGATGTTGTGTAAAGATTTTTTAGAATTTCAGGGTTACAGGGTATTCTATGTCAGGGATGGTGAAATGGCCTGGCGACTTTACCGTAAAATCAATCCGGATGTGGTGCTTTTGGATATTATGATGCCTAAAAAGAACGGTTACGAGGTGGCCCGTTTGATTCGGGCCGAGAATCAGAATGCTCCGATATTGTTTATTAGTGCATTGGCAAGCTCTGTCGATGTGGTAACCGGATTGGATATTGGTGCCGACGATTATATTCGAAAAGAATTTTTGTTGGAAGAGGTAGATGCACGCATTCGTGCGGCATTGAGGCGTCAACAACGCTGGACAAAGAGCAGCCAAGTGTTTCGGATAGGAGAATATTGCTTGTTCAGTTACGTGGAGCAACATCTTGTCATTGCGAATGAAAAGATTCATTTAACGCCTATGGAAGCTAAAATCCTATATCTCTTGTGTGAACATATGAATGAAGTCGTATTGAAAGAAGACATGATCAAAGAGTTGTGGAAAAACGATTTTTCCGGGAATACTCGTTATTTGGATAAGTACATGATGAGTATCCGAAAGATTTTGGAAAAAGATCCCTCTGTTCGTATTACTACTATTCCCCGAAAAGGATATTGTTTGGTTTGGTAAATTTTTCGTGACTGTTTTTATTGACTTGTGTTTCCGGAACTTATTGCTTAGTTTGTCGTATTAGTTGTCGAATGCGATTATAAAATAGGTATATTTGTCTACTTGTTTCGGGATTATAAATCATGAACGATGGAATTAATTTATATCGGACATAGCGGTTTTGCTGTTTTAGGGGAAGGATTTACGATTGTTATTGATTATTATCGGGATCCGGCAGATGTTCATTCATTTTTATTAACTCGTCCGGGGGCGTTTTATGTGCTCAGTTCTCATGTGCATGCGGATCATTTTAACCCGGAAGTGTTGAGTTGGAAAACGATACGTCCTGATATTCTTTACCTGTTTTCAAAAGATATTTTAGAATCAAGAAGGGCCGTAGAACGAGAAGCTGTATTTTTGGAGAAGGGGGACGTGTATCAAGATGATTTGATACGGGTAAAGGCATTTGGTTCGACAGATGCCGGTATCTCTTTTTTGATAAACATGGCAGAGAAGCGTATTTTTCATGCGGGAGATTTGAATAATTGGCATTGGAAAGAGGAGTCTACGTTGGCGGAATCCAGGCAGGCGGAGGCTGATTTTAAAGCGGAATTGGAGGAGGTGGTGTCGGAAGCTTCTTCGGTCGATTTAGCGATGTTTCCGGTGGATCCGCGTTTAGGCAAGGAGTATATGTTGGGAGCGGAACAATTTGTAGACCGGATAAAAACGGATGTGTTTGTACCTATGCATTTTGATCAGGCTTATGGTCGTGCCGCTGCTTTCGGGACTTACGCGAAAGTACGGGGCATACGTTTTGTCGCCTGGACTAAAGAGGGTGAACGTATAGATTTTTAATATAAGGAATTATGGAAATAAAAGGTAGATTTGATCATTTTAATATAAACGTGTCGGATCTGGAACGGAGCATTCGTTTCTATGAACAGGCTCTTGGCTTGAAAGAAGCTCGTAGAAAAACGGCTAAGGATAATTCTTTTATTCTGGTTTATCTCACAGATGATAAAACCCGTTTTTTGTTGGAATTGACCTGGTTGAGAGACCGAAAAGAACCTTACGATCTGGGAGAAGGGGAGTTTCACCTTTGTTTGCGGGTGGAGGGAGACTATGAAGAGGTAAGGGCTTTCCATAAAAAATTAGGTTGTGTTTGTTATGAAAACACGGAAATGGGACTCTATTTTATCAGTGATCCGGACGGGTATTGGATCGAGATATTACCGATTTCATGATTCTGTGATTTAGTGATTCTGTGATTTAGTGATTAGGAGATTGGAGGATTCGTTGCGGATTACAGGGGTAATTGGGCTTGTAGATTGTGGACTATAAATTCACAATCCAGTAGTCTCTTAATCTACAATCCTCAATCTACAATTATTTCAGGCTATCGTGATGTTTTTGTTTAAATAGACGTCTTGAATCGCGTGTAATAATTTGACACCTTCACTCATGGGTTTCTGGAATGCTTTCCGGCCGCTGATGAGTCCCATTCCTCCTGCTCGTTTATTTACGACGGCCGTGATTACGGCCTCCTTTAAGTCGGATTCTCCTTTGGACTCCCCTCCGGAATTGATCAGACCGATACGACCCATATAACAATTGGCGACCTGGTAACGACAAAGATCAATCGGGTGCTTTGTCGTGAGTTGGGAATAGACCCTGGCATCGGTTTTACCGAAATTGAGAGCTGTGAATCCTCCGTTGTTGGCAGGAAGTTTTTGTTTGATGATGTCGGCTTCGATGGTCACGCCCAGGTGGTTCGCTTGTCCGGTCAAATCGGCTGAAAGATGGTAGTCCGTTCCTTCCTTTTTGAAATTGCTGTTTCGTAGATAGCACCACAGTACGGTTGCCATTCCCAGCTCATGCGCGTAAGCGAAGGCTTCGGCTATTTCGATCAATTGGCGATGGCTTTCGGGCGAGCCGAAATAGATCGTGGCCCCTATGGCCGTGGCTCCCATGTTCCAGGCCTCTTTGACTGTTCCGAACAAAATTTGATCGTACGTGTTGGGATAGTTTAAAAATTCGTTATGATTTATTTTTACGATAAAAGGAATTTTATGGGCGTATTTTCGAGCTACGCTTCCCAGGACTCCGAAAGTCGAGGCTACGGCATTGCAATGGCCTTCTATGGCTAATTTTATAATGTTTTCCGGATCGAAATAGAGCGGATTGGGAGCAAAAGAGGCTCCCGCGGAGTGTTCTATTCCCTGGTCGACAGGAAGGATGGAAACATACCCCGTGTTTGCCAGACGTCCGTGTGAGAATATCGATTGCAGGCTATTTAATGTCTTTGGATTTCGGTCGGATGTTACCCATAAATCTTCAATTACGGAAGGTGAGGGTACGTGTATTAATGATTTTTCGATGGTTTTGCAAGTATGTTCTAAATAATACTCGCTCTGATCACCTAACAGATTACTTATTTCATTCGTGTTCATGGTGTTTATATTTTTTGATTTGTTTTTGTTGTTTAAACGTTGTTTTCCATTGAAAGGTTTTCTTGAAATATGTGAACATTCTTGGTGAAGAATACGTTTTATCGGGAAGAAAAATATGAATTTAAATTACAGAAGTATGTCAAAAAAAATCGCTGAACAATTAGTAGAAACGTTGGTTGAGGCGGGAGTACAAAGGATATATGCCGTTACGGGGGATAGTTTGAACGAGATCAATGATGCTGTCAGACGTAACGGAAAGATACAATGGATACAGGTAAGACATGAAGAAACAGGAGCCTATGCCGCGGGAGCGGAAGCTCAATTGAACGGGCAATTGGCTTGTTGTGCCGGAAGTAGCGGTCCCGGACACGTACATTTAATCAACGGGCTGTACGATGCCCATCGATCGGGAACTCCCGTGTTGGCTATTGCTTCGACTATGGCAACCTCGGAATTTGGGATGAAATATTTTCAGGAAACGGATACCATGAAATTATTTGAGGATTGCAGTTATTATAATCAGATTGCCGTGACAGCCGGACAATTTCCCAGAATGTTGCAATCTGCTATACAGACTGCAATATCCCGTAAAGGAGTGGCCGTTTTAGGGCTTCCCGGCGATCTTTCGGCCGCAGGGTCGGAAGTGGTGCTCTCTTCCGTTCGTTCTTTTCCCACTTTTTCGAAAGTTTTTCCCTCGGATAGTGAATTGGAACCTTTGGTGGCTTTGTTGAATACCTCTTCAAAAGTGACCATCTTTTGTGGTATGGGAGCAAAGGAGGCCCATGACGAAGTGGTTCGATTATCGAAATTGCTGCATGCTCCTGTTGCCTATACGTTTAAAAGCAAGATGGAAATACAATACGATAATCCCAATGAAGTCGGTATGACCGGGTTATTAGGTATGCCTTCCGGATACCATAGCATGCATGAAGCTGAAGTCTTGTTGTTGTTGGGAACTGATTTCCCGTATGCCGCTTTTATGCCTAAAAAAAATAAGATTGTACAAGTCGACATAGATCCTGTTCGTTTGGGACGTCGTGCCCAATTGACCATGGGATTTTGTGGGGATGTAAAGGATACGTTACAAGCTATATTACCTTTTATAACTCAAAAAGAGGATGATTCGTTTTTGAAAAAACAATTGGATAGGTATTCCGAAGTTAAGGAGGATTTGGCTGCTTATGTCAAAAATAAAGGAAATTTGAATGAAATTCATCCCGAATACGTGATGTCGGTGATCAATGAATTAGCCACCGAAAATGCCATATTTACGGTCGATACGGGAATGACTTGTGTTTGGGGGGCACGTTATTTGCAGGCAACAGGAGGGAGGAAGATGTTAGGTTCTTTTAATCACGGTTCGATGGCTAACGCTATGCCACAGGCTATCGGGGCTGCATTGGCTTATCCGGGGCGTCAGGTGTTGGCTTTGTGTGGGGATGGAGGACTTTCCATGTTATTGGGTGATTTGGCAACGATCGTCCAATATAAGTTACCCGTAAAAGTGGTCGTTTTTAATAACAGAGCACTGGGAATGGTGAAGTTAGAGATGGAAGTCGCGGGGTTACCGGATTGGCAGACGGATTTGTTGAATCCTGATTTTGCGACGGTGGCGAAGGCAATGGGGATGGCTGCGTATACCGTAGGAAATCCAGAAGAGGTTAAAGAGACATTCGAGCAGGCATTTCGGTTTGACGGACCGGCTTTGATTAACGTAATGACCGACCCTAATGCTTTGGCTATGCCGCCTAAAATAGAGATTGGACAGATGATAGGGTTTGCTCAATCCATGTACAAGTTGATGATAAACGGCAGGACAGAGGAAGTTTTTGATACGATTCAGTCCAATATTCATCACGTGAAGGGATTGTTGTGATAGAAAGTATGATATTGGGAATAAAAAGAAAATTGTATCGAAAAGCATATTATATTCGTGTTTGGAAATAGAATAGTAAATAGATTTATGATACAATTTAAGCCGATAAAAATAGAAGACAAAGAGGTAATTACCTCTTATTTATTACCTGATAACAACAGAGATTGTAATTTGTCGTTTGTAAATTTGTGCAGTTGGCAATTTTTGACCGACAGCTGTTTTGCTATCGTGGACGATTGTTTGGTGATACGCTTTACTCTCGACGAAGAGCGGGTTGTCTATCTGATGCCGGTAGGCAGAGGGGATATTAAAGCTGTAATAGGGCTATTGAAGGAACAGGCGAAGGTGGAAGGACATCCCTTACGAATACATGGTGTATTTCCTCGCATGGAGGAGTGGTTGAACAGGGAATTTCCGGGGCGCTTCGAGTATATATTGGACAGGGATTATTTTGATTATATCTATTGGAGAAAAGATTTGGCCGAGTTAAAAGGAAAAAATTTCCAGGCCAAACGAAATCATGTCAATAAATTCAAGCGGATGTATTCATACGAATATACTCCGTTAACTCCGGATTTAGTGCCGCATTGCTTGGAGTTGGAGGAAAAATGGTGCGAGGAGCATGATTGTGATGAATCCGAGAGCTTGGAAAATGAAAGGAAAGCCCTGAATTTTGCTTTACGTCATTTTGAAGAACTGGAACTCACGGGAGGAGCTCTTTGGGTGGATGGAGAGATTGTTGCTTTCACTTATGGCGTTCCGGTCACCCATGATACTTTTGCTGTTCACATAGAAAAAGCGGATACGCGGATTGAAGGTGCTTATAATATGATTAACCAGGAATTTGCATCCCATCTGCAGGAACAGTATATCTATTTGAACCGGGAAGAGGATTTGGGAATACCCGGGTTGCGGAAGGCAAAACTCTCTTACCGTCCGGTGATGTTGCTTGAAAAGGGGTTTGCCGAGTTAGTTAAATAGAAAGTAAAAACAAGGAGGAAGATATGCAGCAGGATTCGGAAAAAATCGTCAATCGGAAATACCGGGAGGGGATGATCTCTTTGGCAAAAGATAAATTATCGAGGTTGGAGGTCATTCGCTTGTGGAGAGATTGTTTCGAGGATACGGAAGAATTTATTCAATTGTATTTTGAGAGGAAGTACAAGGGGGAAAATACGCTGCTGTATCGTATTGTGGAAGGTGAAGCTTTGGGCGCTTTGCAGATGTTGCCTTACCCTATGACTTACGCCGGTAGCTGTATAGATATTTCTTATATCTCGGGTGCGTGTACGATGGCGAAGGCTCGGGGAGAGGGGATTATGAAACGGCTTCTTTTGAGGGCTTTCGAGGAGATGGGAAAGCGAAATGTCGTGATGAGTACCTTAATTCCTCAAGAGGCATGGCTGTTTGATTATTATCGTCGTTTGGGGTATGCTCCTGTTTTTGATTATACTTGGGGTATTTACGGGGAAGAGGCGGGAGAGTTGCCGGACAATATTGATTTTGAGTTCCCGGAAAAATTACTTGAAGGAGACACGGATCTGTACGATTATTTTGCTTCTCGCATGAGGGCTCGGGCTTGTTGCGTGCAACATACCAGGGAGGATTTTGAGTGTATACTCGAGGACCTCTGCCTGAGTGGAGGTGAATTGTTGGTTGCCCGGGATGCGATTCGTCGGATTGTGGGGATGGCTTTTGTTTTACAGGAGAAAGAACAGATCCGGGTGAATGATTGGTTTTACGACTCGGAGATAATAAAAAATGGTTTATTGGCAAAAATACGACAAACTTGGGGAGTGAAACGTATTGAATGTAAAGAGTTGCCTCATGGAAAACAGCAGGTACATTATGGGATGGCTCGGATTATAGATGTTCCTCAAATGCTTGAATTGTATGCTGTTTGTTATCCGGAGAAATCTTTCGTGGTAGAGGTGGCCGATGAACAGATTGCCCAGAACACGGGAATATATACCGTGAGAAAGGGAAGCTGCGAAGAAGGTTACGGGCTTCAGAATTTTGTTCCTATAAAAGTAGATGTGGCCGAATTGACCTCTCTTTTATTGGGATATCATCCGGACCGCATTGCTGGAGAAACTTCTGTTTTTGAACATCGTCGTCCTTATATGAGTTTAATGCTCGATTAGAGCGGTTGTGCCGGATTTTGTTTCTGTGCTTGCGTAGCGAGAAAGTGATCAATCTCTTGGGGAGTTAATTTCTTCACGTTTGTGATGATTATATTCTCTTTTAGAAAATGCCCGTAAGTATTGCATTCATCGATGATGGATTCGAATATCTCTTTTAATTCGGCTTCTATCGGTAATAATAGAGTGAAGGTAATGTATTTGTCGAAAAATGCATATTCTTCTATTTTTCCTTGTGCTTTCGTAATGACCAATTCCGTCTCTTTTCTGGCAATGTCGTACTGGAATGATTTTAATAAAGTATTGTCATTGGCTAAATAGACGCAGAAATAGCGCAGGAGGGAACCTTGGCCTCCTAAGCCGGTGGACACGTATACGGTCGATTCATCCATTAATGTCGATTGAATTAACATCCGGGATTGTTGGAGAGCCACGGTGGCCCATTTTTTAAGCTTGGAATCCTGTTTCTGAAAAGTTTCAATAGTTCGATAAATGGCAATGTCGTCTATTGTGGCCAAAGCAATCAACATCTGTTGTTTTTCTTTTTCATCTACCCTTTCGTCAAATAGACGATCCGTTTTTTCTTGTGCCCGCTTGCATAAGCTTTTAAAACTCTTTTCGTTTTTAAGCAATTTTTCCAGCATTCCCATATAAGTATGTTGTATATCCACATCGATTTCCTCTTCTAAGATGTTTAGCTGGGAGCCTATTTTAGAAAGTAGGTCATTCATGCTGTTCCACTGTTTTTCCTCTTGTTTCTCCATTGCAACGATTGCTATTCTTTCGCAAAAGTAACGTATTTATATGAATAGTGAACGGCTTCTTATCGATTTTATTTATTTCCTTTCTTTGATCTCTGGTTTAGGATGAGTTTTTACCTGGAAAGGGATGGCAAAAAATATTATTTCTTTTCGATTACTGATAATCAGGTCGTAAATTATCAATATTACGGGGAGCCTGTAATTTTTATATTTATTTAGAAAGAATAAAAATAAAATAATTATCTTTGCCCAATTGGAAAGATGAGAGTTGGGGAGTGCGTACTATTTTTATATGTGACTATGTTGTTATCGGAATTAAAAACAGGAGAAAGTGCAGTTATTGTAAAAGTGAAAGGATATGGTGCTTTCCGGAAACGTTTAAACGAGATGGGGTTTATTCGGGGCAAAGTGGTTAAAGCGATAAAGAATGCTCCGCTAAATGACCCGATCGAATATTCTATTATGGGGTACAAAGTCTCTCTACGTAGGAAAGAGGCAGCCTTTATTGAGATCGTATCCATTGATGAAGCTGTAGATATCGTCGGCATATCCGGAGAGATAACGGAGGTCGAGGATGCGTTGGCAAAACATTGGACGGGTAGGGATAAAAATATTAATGTGGCTTTTGTCGGAAATCCCAACGCGGGAAAAACAACTTTGTACAACTATATCAGCGGTTCTTCCGAACATGTGGGAAATTATAGTGGGGTTACGGTAGAGGCTAAAGAGGCCAGCTTACGTTTTGAAGGATATCATTTTAACGTGGTCGATCTTCCCGGTACTTATTCTCTTTCCGCTTATTCAAACGAGGAGAAGTTTGTTCGTGAATACATTATGGATAAGGCTCCGGATGTGGTTATCAACGTGGTAGACGCTTCTAATCTGGAACGCAATCTTTATTTGTCGACTCAATTGATCGATATGGATGTAAAAAGCGTAATTGCTTTAAATATGTATGATGAATTGGAGCGTTCCGGGGCAATCTTTAATTACCGGGAGTTGGGAGAAATGATAGGAATGCCTATCGTTCCGACGGTGGGGGCGAAAGGACGGGGGATTAAGGAGTTGTTACGGGAAGTGATTGAGGTATACGAAGGGAGAAGTGAAACGGTACGTCATATTCATATCAATTACGGGGAAGAGATAGAGAAGGGAATTGTGGCTATTCGAACGGAGTTGGAACAGGAAAAGGATCTGATTTATAAAGCCTCTCCCCGTTTTATGGCGTTGATGCTGTTGGAAAGGGACGAGGAAGCTCTACAATTTGTGACCCGGGATGGGCCCAGGGAGTCTTTGTTGGGGATTATCCGGGAACAATCCGCTCGTATCGAGGCCGTGTACGGGGAAAATGTGGAGGCGGTCGTGACGGATGCCAAGTACGGTTTTATTTCCGGGGCTTTGAAAGAAACTTATAAGGAGAGCCCTGTCAATCGTCGGCGGAAGACCGAGTATATTGATGCGATTGTGACACATAAACTGTTTGGTTTCCCGATTTTTCTATTATTTCTTTTTTTGACTTTCTTTGCCACGTTTAGTCTCGGGGAATACCCGATGTCGTGGATCGAGTCCGGAGTGGGGGCTTTAGGGGATTTTGTCGGAGATACGATGTCGCACGGCCCTTTAAAGGATTTGTTGATAGACGGAATTATCGGAGGTGTCGGAGGTGTAATTGTTTTTTTGCCGAATATATTGATCCTTTTCCTTTTCATTTCCTTTATGGAAGATACGGGATATATGGCCCGAGCGGCTTTTATCATGGATAAGCTCATGCACAAGATCGGATTGCATGGAAAAAGTTTTATCCCTTTGATCATGGGTTTCGGATGTAATGTGCCGGCAATAATGGCTACGCGTACCTTGGAAAATAGAAATGACCGGATATTAACCATACTGATAAATCCACTTATGTCTTGTAGCGCAAGATTACCGGTTTATATTCTGTTGGTCGGAGCATTTTTTGAGGAATACGCGGCTATTGTGCTTTTCGGTATTTATCTTTTCGGCATAGTGATGGCGGTATTGATGGCCAAATTGTTTAAACGGTTGTTTTTTTATAAGGAAGAAGCTCCTTTTGTCATGGAGTTACCGCCTTACCGGATGCCGACCTTACGGACCACCTTGATTCACATGTGGAACAAGGGAGAGCAATATTTAAAAAAGATGGGGGGAATTATCATGTTCGCCTCCATTTTGATTTGGGCGTTGGGCTATTTTCCTATCGATAAAAAAATTCAGCAGGAATATGAAATCCAGAAGGCCGAAGTCGAGGCCGCATATGATAGAAACGTGTTGGTAGAGGTTGGAGATGCGGAACAGTTGGAAAAAGAGAAGACAGCTAAACTGGAGAGTTTGCATCGTCAGGAGATTCGTGAGCGTCAGGAAAATTCGTATATCAGTCGGATGGGACGTGCCATGGAACCGATATGGGCTCCCTTGGGATTTGATTGGAAGGCCGGAGTAAGTTTGCTTACCGGTGTAGCGGCGAAAGAGGTTGTCGTGAGCACGATGGCTGTTCTATACCAAAGCGATGATAATACCTCGGCTTCCTCTTTAGAGGTAAAATTGAAGGAAGAGGGATTTACCACAATGGAAGCTATTATATTTATGGTTTTCGTTTTACTGTATTTGCCTTGTTTTGCCTCCTTGATAGCAATTGATAAGGAAATCGGTTATAAATGGGCTATTTTCGTGATGGGTTACACGATTGTGTTGGCTTGGGTGGTTTGTTTCGTATTGAAACAGATGCTGGATCTATTTATGTAATGATGTATTTTTTTACGTATAAAGAGATAAAATGAAATAAGGTATGCAACTGATATTTACGTATATTATTATTACCGTGGCAATTTTTGCGTTGGGAAGAGGTATATATCGCTTGATAAAAAAAAGCAGAAAAGGCGAAGGGGGCTGTTGCGGATGTAGTAAACATAAAAAAAGCTGCTTGTAAAAGCAGCTTTTATATTAAGCTTTGTGTCTGTGTTCGTCAGATACAGTAAGTTTTTTTCTTCCTTTAGCTCTTCTTCGGGCTAATACAGCTCTACCGTTAGCGGTAGACATTCTTTCTCTGAAACCGTGTTTGTTTCTTCTTTTTCTGTTGGATGGTTGAAATGTCCGTTTCATTGCGAATTATCTTATGTTATTATTTTCTCACTTCGGACTGCAAAAGTAGCGAATTTTTTCATAGCTCCAAAGATTTCCAGTAAAATTTGAAATGTGTAAATGTAATAATTCAGCCCCATTTTAAGATATGAAGAAAAATGTATGTTCATCAATGGGGAGAATTAATGGAATCAGAAAATAGCATCCGTAGACCTGATAAAGATTTCCGATTGTTATAACAAAGTTGCCATTCCGCCGTATACCGTATAGATGGAGAAAAAAATAGACATATATTTTTTTATTAAAATTAGATTGTTAACTTTAAAGCAATAATCGATTGTGCTATGAGACAGTTAAAGATTAGTAAGCAGATTACGGGCCGAGAATCTTTTTCGATTGAGAAGTATTTGCAAGAGATCGGAAAGATAGAAATGCTTGCACCCGATGAAGAGGCTATGTTAGCCAAGAGAATTCGTTCAGGTGATAAAGAAGCTCGTGAAATTCTGGTGATGAGTAATTTGCGTTTCGTTGTCTCTGTGGCGAAGCAATACCAAAATCATGGATTGGCATTGGATGATTTGATAAATGAAGGAAACCTGGGCTTGATCAAAGCGGCAGAGTGTTTTGATGAGACTAAAGGTTTTAAATTTATCTCTTACGCTGTATGGTGGATCCGTCAATCTATATTGCAGGCTATCGCTGAAAATGCCAGATTAGTACGTTTGCCTCTTAATAAAATCAGTAGCATCAACAAGGTCAATCGCTATTTTTTTCGTTTGGAACAGGAGTATCAACGTGAACCGACGGTAGAAGAGATTGCGGCCCAGATGGATGTAGCTCCGGAAGAGGTGAGGGAAAGTTTCAAAATATCCGGCAAACCTATTTCCATGGATGCACCCCTCTCTTCGGAAAGTGATGCCGTGACCATGTATGATGTATTTGTTCCTGGTGATAACGTGATTCCGGAAGCCGAGCAGAAACTGAATGCCGATTCTTTAAAAACGGAGATAGACAGGTCTCTTGCCATTCTTCAAGATCGGGATGCCTTGATTATTCGGATGTATTATGGATTGGGAGGATTTCAATCCATGTCTTTAGAGGAGATCGGAAACCATCTCGGACTTACGAGTGAGAGAGTACGGCAGATTAAATCAAAGGCCATCAAACGACTAAAAACGACCTGTAGGAACAAACGATTGAAAACCTACCTGTAATACACGCGAGTATCTGAATTACAAGTGAATACTTTCTTATTTCATGTTGTTTTCTTATCAATTTGATAGTGACGGACCTTTTGTAGTTTTAGATTGATAATAAAATAAAGAGAAAATACTTTATTATAAACTAAAGTCCGTATATTTGCTCGCCATTATGAATCCTTTTTAAAGAAATATTGAAAGGGAAAAACAAAGGCGATATGTAATTTTTTAGTAATTTATAAAACGCGTACCTTATGGGAAAGTATGAACTAAACAAGAACCTTGCACAGATGTTAAAAGGTGGGGTAATCATGGATGTTACCAATGTAGAACAGGCAAAGATTGCTGAAGCTGCCGGTGCATGTGCCGTGATGGCATTGGAAAGAGTGCCTTCGGATATTCGTAGAGATGGTGGTGTTGCCAGAATGTCGGATCCGCATATGATAAAAGCAATAAAGCAAGCCGTATCTATTCCTGTAATGGCAAAAGTAAGAATCGGACATTTCGTGGAAGCTCAAATATTAGAAGCTATCGGTATTGATTTCATTGACGAGAGTGAAGTGTTGACTCCTGCTGATGACTTATACCATGTGGATAAAACTGCTTTTAAAGTTCCGTTTGTATGCGGATGTCGTAATTTGGGTGAGGCTTTGAGACGTATAGGTGAGGGAGCGGCTATGATGCGTACCAAAGGAGAGGCCGGTACGGGTAATGTAGTGGAGGCTGTGAAACATATGCGTCAGTTGAACAATGATATAAAGATGGTACAAGGTGCGCCGGTAGAGGCTTTGATGTCTATCGCTAAAGAGTTGGGAGCACCGTACGATCTTGTGAAATATGTACATGAAAACGGGAAATTGCCTGTAGTAAATTTTGCAGCCGGTGGTATCGCTACTCCTGCTGATGCCGCTTTGATGATGCAATTGGGATGTGAAGGGGTATTTGTAGGTTCCGGTATTTTTAAATCGGGAGATCCTGCTAAACGGGCAAAGGCAATCGTGTTGGCTACTACGTATTATAACGATCCGGTTAAATTGGCCGAACTATCGGAGAATTTGGGTGAACCTATGTCTGGTTTGGAGATTAATACGTTGGAAAATAAATATGCCGATCGCGGCTGGTAAATTGCAAGAATGGAAATGGAAAAGGATTTCGGGGAGACGAGTTTTCAGATCCCTGAAATTCTTCTTTGTTTCTGGCTGAATAGACACATTAGGGGAGGCTAAAAGTTAGGAAGATGAAAAAAATTGGAATATTGGGGTTTCAGGGGGCTATCATAGAACATGAACAGCATATCCGAAAAATCGGACAAGAACCTGTAATTATAAAATACCCCGAACAATTGAATGAAATCGATGCCATTATATTGCCGGGCGGGGAGAGTACGACAATGGGGAAAATATTGAATCGTACCGGTTTAATGGAGCCTTTACGGGAAAAAATAAAAGAGGGCTTGCCCACGTGGGGAACTTGTGCTGGAATGATATTGTTGGCTAAGGAGTTGGTTAACGATTCGGTTACTCATTTAGCTACTATGGATATCTGTGTACGACGTAATGCTTATGGTAGTCAAATCGATAGTTTTTCTACTAACACGATAATTCCTAAAGTCGGAAAGGAGGAGATCCCCTTGGTATTTATTCGGGCTCCTTATATTACGAAGGTCGGAAAAGGGGTTGAGATCCTTTGTGAAATAGACGGGCATATGGTGGCAGCTCAGGAAAAGAATATGTTGGTGACCTCTTTTCATCCGGAACTGACCGATCGTTCGGAATTTCATAAGTATTTAGTATCTATGATTCAAGCGTAATAAAAAAGAGGTTATTCTTTATCGGATAACCTCTTTTTATTTATATTTAATTGTCGTTCAGCAACTTTTTCCAAGATGTTTGTTTAACTCTTCTTGTGTCACGGTTGCCGTACCCAATTTGGTAACTACGATCCCTGCGGCCACATTGGCAATATACATGGCTTCTTTTATATCTTTTCCTGCAGAGAGGGCTAAAGCAAGAGTGGCAACAACCGTGTCGCCCGCTCCACTGACATCGAAAACTTCCTGTGAATAAGTCGGGATATGAATGGTCTCCTGCCGATTGATCAAGCTCATACCCTTTTCACTTCTTGTCACGAGTAGGGCGGAAAGACCATAACGATCAAGAATCGTTTTTCCGGCTATTTCAATCTCTCGATCATCGTTATTTATCGTTTTCCCGGTGATTTCTCCCAATTCCTTTACGTTGGGAGTTATCAAATCGGCCCCGGCGTATTTCTCCCACTCTTGTCCTTTCGGGTCTACGATCACGTGAATATGATGTTCTTGTGCCGTTTGAATAAGAAAAGAACAGATCTCTTGAGAAATAAATCCTTTCCCGTAATCGGAGATAACCAGCAAATGAACCTCTTTTATTAGCTTTGAAATGAGTTCCTTTAATTGTTGGTATCCTCTTTCATTCAGTCGTAATTTTTGTTCGTAATCAATGCGGACAATTTGTTGGAGTCCTCCGATTACCCGGGCCTTGGCGATCGTGGGTTGTTCGGTTTTGATAAATGAAGTCCGGATATTTTTTTGTCTACCCATCCGTTCAATTTCTTTTCCGAAGAGATCATGTCCGATAGCACCGCAAAGAAAAGCATTTCCTCCCAAACTACTGATGTTGTTCGCCACGTTGGAAGCTCCTCCTAAACGGGATTCTTCTGAGACAATGTTTACGATGGGAACCGGGGCTTCGGGGGAGATCCTCTCGACCTTCCCGAAATAGTATTTATCAAGCATAATATCCCCGACGATCAGTATGTTACATTTTGAAAAATCCACGATAATTCGATTTACGGTTATGGTTAAAATGGATGTTGTTTCAATTCTTCTATTTTTCAATTCTCCCCTCCAAACATCATCAGATAGGCTTTGATAAACTCACTGATATCTCCGTCCATGACTGCTTGTACGTTTGAAGTTTGATAATTGGTACGATGATCCTTGACCCGACGGTCGTCGAACACGTAACTTCGGATTTGAGATCCCCATTCTATTTTCTTTTTACTACTCTCTATTTTTTCTTGTGCGGCCATTCGTTTTTTCAACTCCATATCATACAACATGGAACGTAACAAACGCATCGCATTTTCTCTGTTGTCCAATTGAGAGCGAGTTTCCGTGTTCTCGATCAGGATCTCCTGGGTTTCTCCGGTATCCGGGTCTTTGTAGTTGTAACGCAATCGAACGCCCGTCTCCACTTTGTTTACATTCTGCCCACCGGCACCTCCCGAACGGAAGGTATCCCACGTGATGTCCGCCGGGTTAATTGCGATTTCTATCGTGTTATCTACTAAAGGCGTGACAAAGACAGAGGCGAACGATGTCATTCGTTTACCCTGGGCATTGTAAGGTGAAACTCTAACTAAACGATGTACGCCATTCTCACTTTTTAGATAACCGTAGGCAAAGTCTCCCTCTACTTGCATGGTTACGGTTTTAATGCCGGCTTCATCGCCATCCTGCAAATTACTAATCGTAACTTTGTATTTGTTGTCTTCTGCCCAACGAATGTACATACGCATTAACATGGAAGCCCAATCCTGACTCTCCGTACCTCCGGCTCCGGAATTTATTTTCAAAACGGCTCCGAAATGGTCTTCCTCTTTTCTTAGCATATTGCGGAGTTCGATATCTTCGATGATCTTAACCGTCTCTTCGTATTGTTTATCTACCTCCTCTTCAGTCGCTTCCCCTTCCTTCGCAAAATCGTAAAGAACCGTCAAATCTTCTATGGAAGCTTTTGTTTTTTCATAACCCTCGATCCAAGATTTTAATTCCCGGACCCGCTTCATTAACGCTTCGGCTTCTTTCGGTTTTCCCCATAAGGCGGGGTCTTGTGTTCTTAATTCTTCTTCTGAGAGTTGTACCCTTTTCTGATCGATGTCAAAGATACCTCCTCAATGCTTCACCTCTTTCGGCCAGTGCTTTGATATGGTCAATCGTGATCATTGTTTATCGTTTATAGTTGATACAAAAATACTGCCCGAAAAGACGGCATCGATTGCCTTGTCTTTCCGGACAATATATATTTTTATTTAGTTATTTTCATTTACGGAATCCAAAGAAGGTTTTGTCCGTCGTTGAGGAACGGCGGGAGCAAACATATCTTCCGCTAAACGTTGGATTTCTTCCACGTACTCTCTTTGTCCCGCCCTCGTTGCCATATCCAGTAATACCTGAACGACCTGAATACTTCTTCTCTCGTCGTCTTGAACGGCGGCTCTTCGGGCTGGAGAAAGAGAAGAGATGTACCTAAGGTTTTGAATGTTATCTAACACTAAAGCCTTGGATAATTCGTTTCCTTTCTCTTCTTCTCCTGCCATATAATAAACAGAGATATAATTGATTAGGAAATTGTCGGCGGGGACCTGGTACAATGGAATCTCCTCCAAGGATTTATCCAATACTCTCACGGCTGCATTTACTTTTGCCGTATCCAGTACAATTTGGTTCGAATCACTCGATATTTGTGCTTCTTCCATCAGTTTGTCAGCCAGTCTTAAAAATGTATTTCGATACTTCATCACGGCAATCGTGTTGTCGTGGAAGTGGTCGATGTTCACTTTCGGATCTTTGATGTTTCCCCATACGAATTTATTCATTAAGTTGTCGTACAGAACCGTACTGTTCACTCGTCCGAAGTCATAAGAATAATCGTTTGTCTGGGTTTTGATGGGCACTACCCGGTAAGCTGCACCTTCCAGCTGGAAGTAGTCTTCAAATCCTAAATAACTGTCTTTACCCATTCCTACTCCGAAATAGACCGGACGTTCCCAATTATTCGTGGCTAATATATCCAGTACCATTAATTGGGATTTATTCAACGAACTGGTGTTCGGGAGTTGAATTTCAACCCTGTCGACAATCTTGTCGGCATCTTCCGGACGAACGGTACCGTTGGCTAAAACTTTCTCTTTGTCCACCGGGATATAAACGTTCCGTGTAGGAATATAGTTTACGGCTTCTCCCGTGTATACGTTTATTTTAGCTTCCGGTTTGTCTATGCCTACAAAGGCCATGACATCCCTTAGGTCGAAGGGTTTTTGTATTTTGTCCATGAGAAGGACGAAATCCCTTACTCCGGCATGATATTGATCTTTCGTGAAAGAGATCGGAACTCCGGGAGTTTCGTAAGTTTTCCGCTTGATTTGGTCGATATACCAATCTCCGGCTAACAGACTCAGGTTAACAATACGCACGTCCCTCCGGAATCCTTCCACTTCCTGAGCATACCATAGCGGGAACGTATCGTTATCGCCGAAGGTAAACAAAATGGCGTTGGGAGCACAAGTACTCAGGTAATTTTTAGCGTGAGCGATGGTGGCGTAACGTCCGCTTCGATCGTGATCATCCCAGTTCTCTGCCGCCATGTTTACCGGAACGGCAAAAAAGCACACGAGTGTAGCTGCGATAGCCGCATTTCGGGAACTCATCTTTCGTTGAAGCAAGTCCCATAAGTAGAGTACTCCGAAGCCGATCCAAATGGCAAAAGCATAGAACGATCCGGCATAAGCGTAGTCCCGTTCCCTCGGTTGTCCGGGGTATTGATTCAAATAAAGTACGATGGCTATACCCGTGAAAAAGAAAAGTAACATAACCACCCAGAAATCTTTTTTCCCTTGTTTGTTCTTCTGGTATTGATAAAACATACCCAATAGACCCAGGATAAAGGGTAGAAGATAATAGGTATTACGTGCCTTGTCGTTTTTTAACGAGTCAGGCATCAGGCTTTGATCGCCGACCAAAATATTATCTATAAACGGAATACCGGTGATCCAGTTCCCATAACGGAAATCTCCGTGTCCCTGAATGTCATTCTGGCGCCCCGAAAAATTCCACATGAAATAGCGAAGGTACATATGTCCCAACTGATAGCGGAACATGAATTTCAAATTGTTCCAGAAGCTCGGTATTCGGACGGCTTTGTTGTCAACCATATAGGTAGGACCGGCTAATGGTCCGGACCACTGGGTATAGGCTCCTTCCGGTCGTGAAGAACTCCACATGCGCGGTAAAATGGTACAGAAGCGTTCATCGTATACCATTTCGGAGGAGTGGCCCACCACATCGTATTTTCCCGTGTGCTTATTCTGGTAATAAACGGCACTACCTTCTTTCATCTCTTTGGGCACGGCATTGAAATAAGGACCGTACAGTAGTGGTTCGTGTCCGTATTGATCACGGTTCAGATAAGATTGCAAGGCAAATACATTGTCCGGGCTGTTTTCATCGATAGGAGGATCGCTTACGGAACGGATAACAACCATCGCGTAAGACGAATATCCGATCAACATGACGATCACACAAGTTAATGCCGTGTTGAATACGGTATGATTGTGTTTTAATGTATAATAGGTCCCATAAGTCAATCCGGCAACCAATAATAGTGCATAAACGGCCACACCCGTGTTAAACGGTAATCCCATTCCGTTGACAAACAGGAGTTCGAACCATCCGGCTACGACGATAACACCCGGGATAATTCCCCACATGATTACTCCTAATAATAGGATGGAAATCGCTGCCGATTTGATGATTCCGGCTCTTGTCGGTTCGTATTTTTTAAAATAGTAGATAAACACAATGGCCGGAATAACCAGTAAGTTTAACAAGTGCACGCCGATGGATAGTCCGATCATGTATGCTATGAAGACCAGCCAACGATTGGCATAGGGCTGAAACGCCACATTCTCCCATTTTAAAATTGCCCAGAACACGACGGCCGTAAATAAAGAGGAAAGAGCGTATACTTCACCCTCGACGGCAGAGAACCAGAATGTATCCGTATAAGTGTAAGTCAAAGCTCCCACGAAAGCTGCCCCCATAATACCGAGCATTTGTCCTAAGGTACACTCTTCCGACTTCCCGATAATCAACTTTTTGGCTAAATGTGAAATGGTCCAGAACAAAAATAGTATTGTAAATCCGGATGCCAGGGCCGACATGCTGTTGATCATAATCGCCTGTGTTTCCGGGCTCGGAGCAAAAATGGCAAATAGCCTCGATATAATCATGAATAAAGGCGCTCCGGGAGGGTGACCTACCTGTAAACCGACAGAGGTCGTGATAAACTCCCCGCAGTCCCAAAGGCTGGCCGTCGGCTCTATCGTGAGCAAGTAAGTTGTGCTGGCAATTAAGAACGCTACCCAGCCGGTCACATTATTAATTACGTTATAACTTAATGTAGGGTGATTTTTAATTTTGCACATGCTTTTTTCGTGTTATGAATTTATTATTACGCGTTAATATTCAATCAGGTGACCAAAAATGTATCCATTTGGCAGCACGAAAATAACTATTTTGTTTGAATTTTTCCGCATTTTCTTTGTGGGAAATAGAAAAATGTTCTACATTTGCAGCGTCAAAAACGGAAAATAACGTTGCGATAAGAAAAAGATTGTCCAATTGTGTAACGGTAGCACAGCAGATTTTGGTTCTGTCAGTCCAGGTTCGAATCCTGGTTGGACAACATGAACGGAAGGCCTTGCAGCAGGTGAGTTGCAAGGTTTTTTTTCCTAAACGAGTTCTTCGTTTTATGCCCAGATGGTGGAATTGGTAGACACGCTAGTTTCAGGGACTAGTGGCCGTACGGCTGTGCAGGTTCGAGTCCTGTTCTGGGTACTAAATAGCCTGATAGACCATATGCTATCAGGCTATTTTTTTGATATACCTATCCGGTTTCCTCTTTTGTTTTATGTATTAAGCCAATAACGATCCTGTTCGACTGTAGGCAGAGAATTCTCAAAACTTAATTTTCGGGGGAGTTTTTGTTCGTCTCAGAAGAAATTATACATTTGCTTAGTCTTGTGTTATGGATGGTGATAACTAATAATAAAAGGGCGTTTAATTTAATTCAGAAGGTGAAAACTATTTTTTTAATTTAGATGTGAAGAATATCCTTGTGAGTGAGTTAATAGTTCCACGTCCGTGTATAAATTGAATTTTGATCAGGAACGATCAAAGAGAGAGTAATACCAAACCGGTGGAAAAGGATCAAATATTAGTATTGGAAGAGCTGTTTAAACGTTATTTTAGTCATTTGGTGCTCTATTCCAGAAACTTGATAAAAAATTCCGAGTCTGCAGAGGATATCGTTCAGGATGTGTTTTTGCGTTTGTTTGAATCCGGACGTTTAGGACAGGCTTCTCCTTCTTTTTTATTTACATGTGTGAAAAATGCCTCCTTAAATTACCTTCACTCTTCTTTGAATAAATATATTCCTATATCTTCTGAGCAAGATCAAATACCCGATAAAGAGATTCAGGAAGAGATCGATCATATGAAGCAATTGGAACAGCTTGATGAGGCCATAGAGGCTTTACCTGATAAATGTAAGGATATATTTACCCGTGTTTATTTGCAACAACAACGTTATGAGGATGTTGCTGTGCAATTAAATATATCTTATCATACGGTTAAAGCTCATATGTCTACTGCTTTTAAGCATTTGCGAAAGCAGTTGTTACTCCTGCTTATTTTCTTCCGAAATGTTAAATCTTAACATGCTGCAAAAAAAGTTGAAAATAGACTAGGTAGATTTTAAACCTTACTTGTTCTTATTATAGAAAACCGGATCGAATTATGATGAATGAACAGAAAAATATAAACGAACAGCTTCTTCGAGACTGGGCCGAGATGAAAAAATTGCAAAGACCGGAATACTGGGCGAAGATGAATCGAAAAGTTCAGGAGGTTGTCCGACGAAGACGACGGATTCGTTTTATAACCTATGCAGCCCTATTTATACTGCCTGTTTTGGGATGTTGCCTCTATTTTCTACACGTAGATTCGAATCGTGTTTCTAAAAATTCAATTCCGGCTTTAATGTCAATCTCTCCCGGAGAGAAAAAAGCGATCCTTTACACGTCTGACGGAACACCTGTCGTTCTCACTCAAGATACGCTTGATATAACGGAAAGTAACGGAACTCGCATTTTTACCCAAAATAACAATGGAATTGCTTATGTTTCCCAAGTGGGGGATAGTGTGGAGAAAATCTATAATACATTGGTGGTTCCCGTCCGGGGAGAATACGATGTTACTCTTTCTGACGGAACCCGGGTTTGGTTAAACTCTTCTTCTTCCTTGAAATATCCTGTGCTTTTTTCCGATTCGGTTCGGGAAGTATACTTAGATGGAGAGGCTTTTTTCGATGTTGCCGAGAATAAGGAGAAGCCTTTTATTGTAAAAACAAAAGATTATATGATCCGGGTATTGGGAACGGCTTTTAATATAATGGATTATAGCGAAGACAATTATTCCCATACCACGTTGGTTAGGGGGAAGATCGAAATGCGACATGACGAGGTGCGGCGCATACTGATTCCCGGGGAGCAGGCTCTCGTGAAGGAGGGAAAGGTCTCGGTCAGAAAGGTCGATGTGAATTATTACGCGACATGGATGAAGGACCGTTTTTATTTTGACGGGGAGAGTTTGGAAAATATCATGAAGAAGTTATCCAGGTGGTATGGCGTAGGAGCGAAATTCCGAGATGAGAAAGCAAAGAGCTATCATTTTGTCGGAAGTGTGCCTAAGTATGGGAATATTAAAGACGTATGTAACGTGATAGAGCTAACGACTCATGTAAGATTTGAACTTGAAAATGATGAAATAATTGTGATAGCAAAAGAATGATACGCGTATAAAGTGCTGTTTTTGTATCTTGATATCAATCTGAAGCGGCACGTAAATGACTCAATAATTTTTAATCCAAATCATTTATTATCGGATGATAAATCCGGTAAGAGGGGAAGTTATGTGTTTATGTTTAACCGTTTAAAAGAATAGTATGTAAAAATTTTCACGTGTTAATTTTTAGAACTAATATCTAAAACATTGTCAAACTGTAATTTATGAAACAAAACGTTTACAACAAATTGCGATGGTATCTGTTATTTACATTTACCTTATGCTATATGCCGCTTGCTTTCGCGGGATCAGGAAAGCAGACTCCGGATAAAATTATCAGCGTTGACTTTAAAAATGAGACGCTTGTTAATGTGATTAAGGATTTGAAAAGCAAAACGGGATATGAATTCCTCTATAATCTGGAGCTTGTCAACAAGGCTCCCCGTATAACCGTAAAGGCGGATAATAAACCTTTTAAACAAGTACTTGAACTTTGTTTGGAGAAGACCGATTTTACCTATCAATTTGTAGATAGTACCGTGGTTATCAAAGTAAAAGAAAAGAATAAGACTTTGATCGAACGGAAGATTACCGGAATTGTTATGGATGAGGCGGGAATCCCGTTGCCGGGTACCACTATTGTTATCAAAGGGACTCGGGTAGGGATCGCTGCGGATACGGAGGGAAAATTTGAATTGAAAATTCCCGATGTCAAAGAATTAGTGCTGGTTGTCAGCTTTTTGGGTTACGAGACGCGGGAGGTGAAGATTACCGATCAGAAAGAGATAAAAGTGACTCTGAACGAGAAGAAAGAAAATTTGCAGGACGTGGTGGTTACCGGTTATTCCAATGTTAAAAAGTCCAGTTTTACGGGAGCTTCGACCCGGGTGGAGAAAGATGATATATTAAAAGTATCTCCTACGAATGTAATCGACGTATTGCAGGTATATGATCCCTCTCTACGTATCGTAAGGAATAACGAGATGGGGTCCGATCCCAACACGTTACCGGAGTTTTACGTGCGCGGTCGTTCGGGGATCGGTGTGAAAGAATTGGATAAGGGAGATGTTTCCCGGACTTCGTTGGAGAATAATCCGAATAACCCGGTTTTTATTTTAGACGGATATGAGGTCAAAATAGAGAAAATTTACGATCTGGACCCGAACCGGATACAGAGTATCAATATTTTGAAAGATGCGGCAGCTACGGCGATTTATGGATCAAGAGCGGCTAACGGTGTAATTGTTATCGAGTCGGTAGCACCCAAGCCGGGAGAGTTACAGGTATCCTATACCTTTACAGGTGCCATCACAACTCCCGATCTGTCCGATTATAATTTAATGAATGCCCGGGAGAAGTTGGAGACGGAAGTTTTAGCCGGGTTATTTGAAGGGAAAGATGATAAAGAGCAGGCGGAAAAAAATGCCGAGTATCACGCCAAATTGAATAATATCATCAAGGGAGTGGATACGTATTGGCTCTCTTTGCCGTTGACCACTCAATTCAACCATAAGCACTCTCTTTACGTGGAAGGAGGAACTAACGAGATCCGTTACGGAATATCCCTTCGTTATAACGGTCAAAACGGAGTAATGAAAAAGTCGTATCGAAATACTTATGGCGGTGATTTTTATTTGGATTATCGTTTCAAAAAGATCCAGATACGAAACATGGTTACTTACGATAAGATGAGTTCCTGCGAATCTCCTTACGGCAGTTTTTCCGATTACACGAAGAAAAATCCTTACGATTATTATAAAAATGAAGATGGCAGTTATATGCAGACTACCCAGAGCTGGAATAGTTCCATCGGAACGTTGCAACGGTTGAATCCTATGTATGAAGCACATCTGCATAATTACGATAAGAGTAATTATAACGAATTGACGGATAATTTGAATATTAATTGGTACGTCATGGATCAGTTGCTTGTCAAAGGTCAGCTCAGCTTATCTCAATATTATAGTGAACACGAGAAATTTACGGACCCGCTTTCCAGTACTTACATGTCTTACTCTTCTTCCGATTACGGGAAAAGAGGAGATCTGTACATAGATGATACGAAAACGACCAAGATGGACGGTAACGTGTTGATCAGCTATAATAATATGATCGGAAAACACAATATGAATTTTTCTGCCGGTGTTAATTTTATCGAGACTAAAACCAAAAGTGGATCGGAGCATTACCGGGGCTTCCCTTCCGGCCAGCTTCATTCGGTAAATTATGCGGCGGAAGAAGCGAATAAAAAGATGATTTCAGAAAGTCATACCCGCCTGTTCGGCGCCTTTATCTCGTTGAATTACACGTATGACGATATCTACCTTTTCGATCTTTCCGGAAGGTTCGACGGTTCTTCGGAGTTCGGAAACGATAACCGGACGGCTCCTTTTTGGTCCGGTGGATTCGGAATCAATTTCCACAATTACGATTTTTTGAAAGGGAACAGTATTTTCAGTCAATTGAAAGTCCGGGCTACCTACGGACAGACCGGAAAGGTTAATTTTGCTCCCTATGCTGCCAAGCATACCTATAAGACGATCAACGATAAATGGTATTCAACCGGATTCGGCGTATACATGAAATACATGGGTAACGAAAAACTCGGTTGGGAAACGACAAATACGTTGAATATCGGTGCCGATATCGGACTCTTGAACGATCGCGTTAAGCTTGTAGGATCATGGTATAACAAAAAAACGGTTGATATGGTAAATTCCATTACAATTCCCGCTTCTTCCGGTTTTACGACCTATACCGATAATATGGGAGAGGTACAGAACAGGGGGATCGAGCTGGATCTTAAAGGGGATATCATTAACGAAAGGGACATATACCTTTCTGCTTTTGTCAATCTGGCACATAATAAAAATAAAATATTGAAGATTTCCAACTCGTTGAAAGAGTATAATGACCGGGTTGACGAATACTTTGATGAGTATAACAAGAATGCCAATACGGCTAAAGATGCCAAGTACGCCAAACCGTTTATGAAATACACGGAAGGAGGGTCGTTGACGTCCATCTGGGGGATGAAGTCTTTAGGTATAAATCCGGCCGACGGTAATGAGATTCTCGTGAACAGGGATGGGGCGGTGACCTACGATTGGAACTCTTCGGAACAGGTGATTATCGGGGATAGTGAACCGGATGTACAAGGAGCTTTCGGTATTAACGCCCGATATAAAGGTTTCACCTTATCGGCTACTTTCATGTATGAACTGGGAGGACAGGCTTATAACCAAACTCTTGTAGATAACGTGGAGAATGTGGATTTTCGCAATAACGCGGATAAACGCGTATTGACCGATCGTTGGAAGCAACCGGGTGATATTGCCAAGTTCAAAACGATAAAAGATGCGGATAAAAAGGTAACTCGCCCGACCTCTCGTTTCTGTCAAAATAACAATACATTGGACTTTAATTCGTTGACCATAGGATACGATTTTAATCCTGAATTGTTGAAAAAGATAGGATTCAGTATGCTACGTTTGCAATTTAATATGAAGGATATAGCTCATTTCTCCAGTATTAAGCGGGAACGGGGGCTTTCCTATCCTTTTGCCCGGACGTTTAATTTTACTTTGAATGCAAGTTTCTAATTTAATGATTAATAGGCCATGAAACGATATACTATTTTATATTTACTTACGATCCTTTTTTGGGCAAACTCTTGTAACAGTTGGCTCTCGTTGGATGCGGAAGACGAGATCGATTCGGATTATCTCTTGAGTGAGGCGCAAGGATTTCGAAATGCATTGAACGGGATTTATCTTAATCTGGCGGAGGGGAAACTTTACGGACGTGAACTTAGCTGGGGATTTCTGAGTGCTATTTCACAATATTACGATCCTATTATTTCTACCGAGTATAAGGCAGCAATGGAATATGATTATGAAAACGCCTCGGTTAATACTATTATCTCGGATATATGGTTAAATACGTATAATGCGATAGCCAACTGCAATAATATCATTGCCAATATCAATAATATAGAACCGGGTAAATTTGAATTGGGGGAAGAGGAGAGGGACTTAATTTTAGGCGAGGCTCTGGGGGTAAGGGCTATGCTTCATTTTGACATGCTCCGGTTATTTGCTCCCGCTCCGGCAACGAACCCTTCGGGGAATTACATTCCCTATTTCACGATTTATCCTTCGACGTCTGAACCTTATCTGACAATAGACGATTTTCTCGGGCATGTGATTGATGATTTGGTGAAAGCCCGGAGACTGGTTGCTCCCCACGACAGTTTGAATATGGATCTCGAGAGGCTTGCCGGGCGGCTTACCGGCAATTTGATGACGGATAAAGATATGTTTTTTCGTTTGAGAGGGACCCGCTTTAATTTGTATGCAGCCGATGCGCTATTGGCAAGGGTATACCTGTATGCAGGGGATAAGACGAATGCTTATAAGCATGCCCGTTACATATATGACTCCTATGTGCAGAAATACAATTATTACGACCATTTGAGGCTGACTCCGGCTAATGATATCACAAGTTCTATCCTGAAACGTTCCAGAAAATTGTATGACGGGATTATTTTAGGATTGTATAATTCAAAATTGTTGGATCTGTATGAGGAGTATTACAACAAACGAGGAGAGATGCCTTTGAAAAATATAGAGGAGATGTTCGAGGGGAACGAAGACGACTATCGGTTGGTTTATTTGATCACACCTAATAACAAAGGGCATCAGGAAGCTTTGAAATACATGCGGGCGGACGAAAAAATAAATAACGTGAACAGTTACCAGGGACCGATTATTCCTTATATCCGATTGAGTGAGATCTATTATATCATGTGTGAATGTTTGGTGGATACGGATAAAAAGCAAGCCGTCGATTTGTTGAATGAGTTACGTTTGGCCCGGGGATGTAAGACGGATATTCCATATACCGTGACGGAGTCTACTTTTATGGATGAACTTGTGTATGATGCCCGAAAGGATTTTATAGGGGAAGGGCAGTTGTTTTTTATGTATAAACGTCTGAATCGTCCTGTTTTGGATGGTAAAAAACAGATTCAGATGGGGAACAAGTTTATACTTCCTTTACCGGATATCGAAACTATTCACTAAAACATAGACATTATGAGAAAATATATTTTTTATATCATCGGAATATTATTGATCGGAGCTTGCTCGAAGGATGAGATAGAGGCTTTTAATACTACTCGGCAATACCTTTTCTTTGAAAAGAGTTACGCGGATTCGATAACTTACTCTTTTTTCTATTATCCGGATTCAACCTCTTTGACTGTTCCCGTCGGAATTAAGTTGATAGGAAATACAACGAATTATGACCGGGAATTTAAGTTATCGGTAGACACGAAAAACAGTACGGTTGAAACCAAGCATTACTCTTTTCCGGAGAAATTTCTTCTCCGGGCCAATCGAGTTGTCGATACGGTGTATTTTAAAATCAATAATGCTCCTGATTTAAGGGAAAAGAGTGTACGACTCGTGTTGAGAATCGAAAAGAATGCTCTGTTTTCTCCCGGACAGTATGAGTACACGCGAAATATCATTCGCTTTAGCGACATTATCGCTCCACCGGAATGGTGGAGTCAGGAAATCGTAGACAGTTATCTTGGTGTCTATACCGAAAAGAAATTCCGGTTATTTATGAAAGTGACCGGGGTAGGGGATTTGAGTGATCTATCGTCCGACGATATATGGTACTTGTCCCGTTCATTCAAATACTATTTGCTGGAGATGGAGGAAGCCGGAACTCCTGTCGTCGATGAAGATGGGAATAACATGAGCGTACCTGTTATTGGTTAAACTTTAAAATGTTGGTCTATGAAAATTAAATTTATGTTCTATTGGATTATAGGAGTTTTATTTCTACAATCCTGTTACGATGATAAGGGAAATTATGATTATAAAAATATCAACGAGGTGACGGTTAAGTTACCTAAGAAATATTTTCCCAACCTGATCATGGGGGATCCTATCGTGATAGAACCCGAGATAACGTTTAAAAATCCCAAGGATACCGCTTACTTTAAGTATGAATGGTATCTGGCATCGGAGCTGATTTCCACTTCTCGGAATTGTAATGCTTCCTGGCCTGAATTAGGAGAAACTTACGGTGAGTTTCGTGTTGTCGATACCCTGACGAATTGCCAATATATTGTTAATTTTAGTGTCGATCAGGTTACTCCTTACGAGACGGGGTGGATGGTATTATATGACAGGAACGGGAAATCGGAATATTGCTATATCCAAGAAAAAGGCGGAGTATACACCGATTATGTCGATTTTTATCAGAAGTTGAATGGAGAGGGGTTAGGTTCTACTCCCTTAAGAATGGTGGAACATTATACCACGAGTCGCGGTATTTCTGAAGTCCTCGTTATTCAGCGCGGAGGGTTGGGATGCGTAGAGATAGATGGAAGAAGTTTACAGAAAAAGGTGACGACCCAACAGGAATTTATCGGGGAGAGCTTGCCGGAAAATTTTGCTCCGGTGGATGCTTCTTATGCCGGATATATTAATTATATACTGAACGAGGACGGCCGGGTATTTAGCCGTAAAGCCAATCCTAACAGTTTGCATACCAATCGTTACAGTACTCTTCCTTTAGCGGATAACGGTAAAGAGTTGAAAATCGGAGCTTTGGTTTCCGTGGCAGAGTCGAGGGCCGAATTTACCGTTTTGTTTGATGAGACGAACAATCGACTTGTCGGTTCGCTTATGCGAAATAACAGTCTCGCGGGTAAACTAACGGATCTGTATTGTAAAAACTATCCGGAAGGAGCAATCCCGTTGAATAATATCGGAGAGAACAAGATGGTTTACACGGGAGCTTATTTGGAGGGCCAACAGTCTTGCGAGTTTGTCTCTATTTTTAAAGACCCTCAAAATCAATACAAGCTCCAGCAATATATGATCCAGTATATAGTGGGGGGAGGGCTCGAAGTCATGAAGATAGAGGAACCGAGAATCACGGGGAATGGATTATTTAACGAACAAAGTCTTTATTTTTTACTCAGGAGGCGTCCTTATATTTTCTTTACAACCGGGGCTAATTCCGATCAACTTTATTATCTCGATCTGGCAACGAATAAGACCAACCTTTATAAAGATTTTGAAGGGGAACGAATTGTTTCTCTGTGTGCCGATAAGACATGCCAGCATTTAGGTGTTGCTCTTGAAAACGGTAGATTCGTTATTTTTGATGTGGCCGACCAGCTACTTGGCCGGGAAGTGAAAGTATTGCATAGTGTGGATAATTTAGGTAAGGTAGTCCATGCTATTTACAAGTATGGCAATTTAGCCAATTTTACTTATAATTGATTCTTTTAATGTTTGTATTTAGGTTTTAATAGAGTTGTCCGGAAATTTACTTTCCGGACTCTTTTTTATACTAATAGCAACTTTATTGTTTATTGAAATAGAGATAGTCGATCCTTTGGAGGCTTTTTATTTTTCGCTCTTTGATCGTGTATTCTTCATCCGATATTCCAGTAAACAGGAGTGAGTTTTTCGAAAGGGCAAGTTTATCGGGCATGGAGCCGGATTTTTTGTCCGAAAGACGATACAATCTACTCAGGCGGGGTGCAGGTTTACCCTACTTATCATTTTAGGGTTATACGGACCGGGAACAAGTGCGTGTCTTTCTTTTATCCGGTTGAAAAACCAAGATGTATAAAAGGCTGATAGGTCCGTTCTGCGACTGGCACGAATGATCTACGGCGAAGTTGGTAAAAAAGAGAAGAACCTTAAAAAAGGCGGATTACTTTGCATGTAAAAGATACAAAACGGAAAAGACGATTTTACTTTTAATGCGATTTTATATATAAAAAAATAAGGATTTTAATATAAAAAAGTGTCGTTTCGATGTATAACTTCTATATTTGTCAAACTTATCGGTAGTACCTATTTTAACATTGAAATGAAACTTGGTTGGCTGTTTTTAGAAGGTTTTATTATGAAACGGATTGGTTTGATAAATGTATTTTTAATGCTTTTGTTGGCGGGTTGTTTTTGGGGGTGTAGCGGAAATAAAGAAACGGAAGAGATTTATCCCATAAGATTCCCCGATCTTTTTTATGAAGTCCGGATGGGGATGAGAGAGAGTATTTCTTTTGTGGACGGTAGCGGAGATTATACGATCGATGTGGAAAATCCGCAATTACTGGATGCTTCTATCGGTTTAAATACGGATAATCTTTTAATTCAAGCGAAAAAAAAGGGTGAAACGATTCTATCTATAAGGGATAATGGAGCGGGAGAGACGGTAAAATTGAAAATAAAAGTAACGGATATTTATTTAGGGTTTGTGTTGGTTAAAAGTGATCTTCCGGTTTTTAAATCCGAGACGAATTTATTCCTTGTAAAGAAAGATAAAAATGAATTTTATCTGTTTGATAAGGCAGAGAGTTTTAACGGACCTGCAGGGGAACCGGTCTTAAAAGGTAGTTATGAAATTACAGTGGAGAACAATGCGCCTTATTTAACGCTTACTTATAAAGACGAGACGGAAACGGCGGTCGTTCGCAAGTTTGGTTTGTCAGGAAGTGACGGGGGCGTTTTCGACGTGATGAATACCGTATTTGAATTAGGATGGGAAAAGTCTTTGGAGAAATCTTCCCGTAGTATCGGACCCCGGATTTATTTCTTGCATCTGACAGAAACGAGTACCTTTTACAAAGCCAGGGGAATGATGGACTACTCCATGCATATGCCTGAAGGTATTTTGGAATAAATTAGGAAAGCCCGTGAGGAATTTATTGTTTAAATGCCTTTAGCGGATACCTGATCACTTCATCCATGAAATTTTTTAATAGTTCCCGTTGTTCTTGCAACGGGAGCGTTTCGAATTCCTCGTGTTTTTTTGCCGATAGTTCGAACCAGTAGGAGTTACCCTCCTTGTAGGGAGAAGCGGCATAAATACCGTTTTCTTTTACCGATTCGGATAGGATATCGTAAACAGGTTTTCCCCACCCTTCATCTTTTGAGAATGAGATACAGATTAACGGTTTTTCCCTGTTGTAATAGATTCCGATCCAGGCCCAAGTCGGGGCGATCTTTTCGGTGGTATAATCTATCCTGAAATAAAGTCCCTGGACTCCATTCCTGTTCCCGTTTTTATCGGAATAAAGGTCTAATATAAAATCTTCTTCCGATCGGTTGATTAATTTATTCAATTCAACCATCAACTGATACAGAGAATACATACCGTCTAATTTCATAGCTTTATTGAATTTTATTATGCCGCAAACATTCTGAAGATAGGAAGAGTAGCCGTTAATAAGTTTAAGGGAATCATCCTCCTGAATATATTTTATCTGTTCGGCCAGTTCATCGAAAAACATCTCCCATGTTTTGGTCATATACCCACTCATATGTAACGAGTAATTGGTGATGTACCCGAGTCTCTCTTTACCCACATGATATGCTTTTTCATATTGGCCGAAATGATGATTCCGGTCTCCAATCTTAACCTCGATTAAGAAGGGTTTGTCGTCCCCTTTTATTCTGATTAAAAAATCGACCCGACTGTCCCCCTCGTCGTCATCCCTTGTCTCCCTCTCGAAGTATTCGATCAGGTCTGTCTCCAAATCGGGAAAAAAGAAATGAATGAAGATCCGTTTAAAATCCGGACAGGCATTACATAACGCCCACGTAATGTCCGACAAATCATTCTCTTTGTATCGCCTGGTCGCCAGATACTCGAAAAACAGCTTTAGCATTATTATTCTAAATTATTCCTTACACGTGAGGTTTGCACCCGAACAAATCTCGGAAATAATCTTGGGAATAACAAATGGAAATGATTGTAGATTGTAAATTAAGAGATGGTATAATTGATTTTTGATACGACTATTTTATTAGGTATTGTACTTTAATCATCAATTAAAAATTCGTAAGTGGCCATAAATTGCTGATTTTAAAAATTGTTCTTAAAAAATTGCATTATTGTTGTTTTTATATATATTTGCTAAAATTAGTATTTTGATAATAAAAATTATTGTTGATTTTTTAAATAACAGAATAATTTTATGGATCAAATTAGGATTAAAATAAACTCCACAACTAATATTACTAACATTAAAATCTATCATTATGAAAAATAAAATTGTTCTAATAGTTATTAGTTTGTTTTTGTTGTGTTTTGGTGCTAAAGCGCAAGCTCCACTACCTCCTGATGCTACAGCTTCCCCAACAGCTTTTAGTTTATATGAAGGTGAAATGAAAGAAGTGGTAATTTGTTTTACTCCTGTTTCTGGTTTTTCTTTAAAGGATCTTATTTTTACGATAGAAGCGAATAATGAAGGTGTAGAAGTTACAGAAGGAATTTTTGATAATAATACAAAGCATTTGACTGTTAAAGGTCTAAAACCAGGAAGGTATGAAATAGTTGTTACAATTGTGGGATTCCAGCAAGATAAAAGGACTGGATGGTCTTTCTTTTTTACTATGGAATTAAAATTATCAGTAATTGTAATCTGATAATAAAAATAATCGGTTTCGTGGAGTTTCCGATTATTTAACTATTTTAATGCAATAGGAGAAAATGAAATTATATATATCGCTATAATTTATATCAAAACGTATAAATTGCAATTTTAAAGAATTTATTATTATGACATTCGCTAACCTTATAATAGTCTCCCGTTACCAGATGAAATTATTATTTCGTAATTGGATCGTGTGGTTTTTGTTTTTGATAGTACTTGGATTAATCTTGTTTTACCAAATTGATAACCAGCGTATTTTTGGCGAAACGAGGAATGATTTTTACTCGATGCTTTCTTCTTTAATTCCTGCGACCAAC
>NZ_JAQEHX010000012.1:0-55631 GCF_027666085.1 Sanguibacteroides sp. AM78-02pH3A
TCTTTCAATCTATACTTGTTGTTATTTGGAATAAAATTCAATGGAATTTATTTGCAAATAACATATTTATTTGATTTCGGGTAGTTCGATACCTTTTATTTTGCGGTAAAGATTCAGGGCGTAGGAATCGGTCATCCCCGATACATAATCGGTTACGGTTTGAATTTTTGTATAAATGCTATCGTCTTGGTGTACTTTGTATTGTTCCGGCATGATGGATAATATATTTCGGGCATAATAGGTTCCCGGTTTCAGGACGGCATCGATGTATTCTTTAAGGATCGTGGCCAATATTTTGAAACCGGCTATTTGAATTTGAGTCACGATATTGGTATGGTATATGCGCGAATAAGCCAAATCGGTGCAGGCATCATAAGCTGTTTTATTGATTCCGGAAAGGTGTTGTATCAGAGAACCTTTGAATGTACCGTTCATGATTGCCTCGTAATTCTCACAGAATACGTTGGCGCAGGCATTGATCAATTTGTTGATGATTCCGGCTCGTAAAAAAGCGATACACTCATTTTTGTCGGTAACTATTTTGAATGTTTTGGCTATCGTTTTCAAATCCTCTTTATCCTCTTCCTTATCGTAGAAATTTAATAATATTTTGGTCGTCTCATCGTAAGATAAAATTTTCAGTTTATGGGAATCTTCGATATCCATAATTTGGTAGCAGATATCATCTGCGGCTTCGACTAAGAAGACTAAAGGATGGCGTACGAATTGAAGAGGTTTTTCATTCAGCTGGATTAATCCCAACTCTTCGGCAATTTCCCGGTAAATCTCTTTTTCACTTTGGAAAAAACCGTATTTATGCCCTTTAACTGCCGCTTTGGATTCGAAAGGATATTTGACGATGGAGGCTAACGTGGTATATGTCATGGTATATCCTCCCGGCCGCCGGCCGTTAAAGTTATGGGTTAGTAATCTGAAGGCATTCGCGTTCCCTTCAAAATGACTGATATCCGCCCACTCTTCATCCGTGAGTAATTTTTTTAGGTATTGTCCCTCACCATCTATGAAAAAGTAAGATATGGCCTCTTCACCGGAGTGACCGAAAGGGGGATTTCCTAAATCATGGGCCAGGCAAGCCGTACTGACAATCGTTCCGATTTCCTCTAAAATTTCAGGGTTTTCTACTCTCTCTCTTTGCTTTATAAATTGGGCGATTTTGATTCCTAAGGAACGCCCTACACTGGCTACTTCCAGACTATGGGTTAGTCTGTTGTGCACGAATATGTTTCCCGGTAAAGGAAATACCTGGGTTTTGTTTTGTAAGCGTCTGAAGGGAGAAGAGAAGATCAAACGATCGTAGTCCCTTTGGAATTGCGAACGATCGTGCGAACGAAATAGGGTGGGGGCACTTCCCGGTTGATACCGTCTGGCAGATATAAGTTTATTCCAATCCATAATAAAAAATTTAAAAAAAATACCTGATCCATTGATCGGTATTATGTACAAAAATAGTAATAAAAAAAGAGGAAGCTAATTTAAGCTTCCTCTTTTCTTTTTATTTTTGGATAAAATGGAAATGACTGCCGAATCGTTCGAAGGCTGCTTTGTCCAACTCTTCCTGATGATCCGGATGTGCGATAGCGATAAGTGCTTTTGCTCTTTGTTGCAATGTTTTTCCGTATAAATCGGCCGCACCGAATTCCGTTACGATATAATGGACGTCAAAACGGGTGGTCACGACTCCGGCTCCGTTTAATAGGGTCGGGGTAATTTTGCTCACTCCTTTGTTGGTAACGGAGGGTAAGGCGATGATGGGTTTACCTCCTTCGCTGGCTGCTGCTCCGCGGATGAAATCCAATTGGCCGCCGCAACCGCTGTAAAATTTGCACCCGATGGAGTCGGCATTCACCTGTCCCGTAATATCGACGGACAGAGCCGAATTAATGGCTGTCATCTTAGGTTGTTGAGCGATGATGCACGGGTCGTTGGTATACCCTACATCCATCATGGCTACGGCCGGGTTATCGTCGATGAAATCATATACTTCTTTGGAACCCATTAAGAAGGTGGATACGATCTTTCCTTTATCGAATTTTTTATTTAAGTTATTGATGACTCCTTTGGCATAGAGAGGCAGTACGCCGTCAGCGAACATTTCGGTGTGAATACCTAAATTTTTATGATTTCCCAATTGAGAAAGCACGGCATTCGGAATAGCTCCGATTCCCATTTGCAAGGTAGCTCCGTCTTCGATTAATGCGGCGCAGTTTTTTCCGATTTTGATATCCTCTTCCGTTAGAGAGGCCGGATGTGCTTCGATTAACGGCGTGTTGTCTTCGCAGAAGACATCGATATCCGATAATTTAATGATAGCGTCACCCCATGCTCTGGGAACATTCGGATTGATGACGGCAATAACCGTTTTCGCGTTTTGTACGGCAGCTAAAGTCGCATCAACGGAGGTCCCCATAGATACGTATCCGTGTTTATCCGGCGGACACACCTGAATCATAGCTACGTCTATCGGATGAATTCCGCTGCGGATTAATTTTTGTGTTTCACTCAAGTGAACGGGAACATAATCGGCATAACCGGCTTGGGTCGGTTTGCGAACATTGCTTCCCACGAAATAAGATTCGAGAAGGAAAACACCTTCGAATTCGGCTTCGGCATAGGGAGCGCTTCCTTCCGTGTGCAGGTGTTGTATTCTTACACCTTTTAATTCTCCTGCACGACCTCTGTTACAAAGGGCTTGAATCAATCCTTGCGGAGCACAAGCAACACTGTGAATGTGAATTCGATCACCCGATTTCACTACTTTTACAGCTTCTTCAAATGATACTGTTTTTATTCCTTGATACATAATGATTTATTTTATCTTAACGCCTTATGATTTATAGCAGTTTTTCTTTCTTATCGAGGGCGCAAGTTAGCAACACTCTTTTAATTAAACAATTTTTTCTGTAATTAAAAAAGTGCTTTTGGAAGCTAATGCTAAAGGGGGGTTATAATAGTTCGGCAAGGATTAATTTTCCGATGAAAAGATAGATATTTAATCCGATGATATCATTGGTTAAGGTGATGAAAGGACCGGTAGCCAGAGCCGGGTCAATATTGATTCTATTGAGTAACAGAGGGAAAGCCGTTCCGAATAGCGAAGCAAAAATAATTACCGTAAAGAGAGAAATCGTTACCGTGAGCGGCATGGCGAAAGAGTTCATATTGAAACAAAGGGTGAGGACAAAAATGATGGAAGAGCATATGGTAGCGTTGATTAAAGCTCCTCCTATTTCCTTAATAATGTTTTGGAAAATATTTTTTACTCCGAGAGAATAGGAGGCCAAACCTTTTACGACGATGGCCGAAGATTGTATTCCTACATTTCCTCCCATGGCGGTGATAACTGGGATAAACATGGCCGTAGCCGGGAAAAGGGCAATATCCGCCTGGTAGAACGAGATCATATAGGCAGCTAACATTCCTCCGAAAAGACCTATGATTAACCAAGGTAGACGAGCTTTTGTCTGGTCCCATATCGTATCCGAAGATTCCACGTCTTGGGTGATACCGGACATCATATGATAGTCTTTTTCAGCCTCTTCACGAATGACATCCACGACGTCGTCGATCGTAATTCGACCTACCAGTCGTCCGATGGAATCCACGACCGGAATGGCTACCAAATCGTATTTTTGCATGATCCGTCCTACCGATTCCGCGGTCTCGTCCGTGTTAACGAAGATGACGTCAGGGTTATACAGTTTATTTATTTTGGTCGATGTCGGAGATAAGATCATTTTTTTTAATGATAATCTTCCTTTTAGTACGTTGTCATCGTCAACGACATACACGTAGAAAATTTCTCCGATATTTTCGGCTTGTCGACTCAACTCCCTGAGGCAGGTCAATACGGTCCAATTTTCATTGACGGCAACTAACTCTTTTCCCATCAGACCACCGGCGGTATCTTCATCATAGTGCAACAGGTCGACAATATCTCCGGCTTGTTCTAAGTCCTCTATGTGGGAAAGTACTTCGTGTTGTTGTTCATCGGACATGCTTCCTACCAAATCCGCCGCATCATCCGAATCCATATTGTCGATGAAACGCTTAGCGATGATTTCCGGGGGAAAAGATTCGATAAAACGTTTACGTTCGTCCTCTTCCAATTCTGCTAATACGTCACCGGCTAACTCATTATCAAGAAGTAAGAATAAGAATTGAGCCTGTTTATTATCGAGTTCTTCTAAGATTTCGGCGATATCGGCAGGGTGGAGGGTTTCCACTATTTTGGAAGCTCCCTCTTTATCTTTCGCGTTGATGATTTCTTCTAATTTAGCGAGAAACTCGTTGGTCAATTCAAATTGTTGCATGCTTGTCAGGTCTGTTATAAGTTGTTTTCTATGGCTTTACATAGCGTGATGAAGTCTTCTGCGCTAAGTTGTTCGGGTCGCAAATTTAACATATCCGAAGTAAATTCCGGGGGTAAAATCGGTTTTAATGAATTTCGGAGTGTTTTTCTCCTTTGATTAAAACCGGTTTTTACGACGTTGAAAAACAGTTGTTCTTTGCAATCCAATTTTTCCCTTCGGTTACGCGTCAGACGGATAACAGCGGATTTTACTTTGGGAGGGGGATCAAATACCTGTTCATTCACGGTAAAAAGGTATTCTATATGATAAAAAGTTTGTAAGAAAACACTTAATATCCCATAGGTTTTGTTTCCGTGGGAAGCACTGATCCGATCGGCGACCTCTTTTTGTATCATACAGACAACCTGTGGAATGTAATCTCTGTTTTCAATAACTCTGAAAAAAATCTGCGACGAGATATTATAAGGTAAATTTCCTATTATTGAAAAAGGTTCTTTTTGAAAAAGAGTGAGATCCATTTTAAGGAAGTCACCGTAAATGATCTGTTTTTTCTGTTGCGGAAAGGCCTCGTGGAGATAGCTTATGGACTCTTGGTCGATATCGATAGCCAAAACTGAAAATCGGTTATTTTTTAGTAAATACTGGGTTAAGACACCCATCCCAGGTCCTATTTCCAACACGTTTGTCGTTAAAGGAAGAAGACTGTCCGTGATCTTTCGAGCGATATTTTGATCTTTTAGGAAATGTTGTCCTAAATATTTTTTAGCTTTTACAATACCCATCTGTTCCTGTTGTATTAAAAACAATGTGCTTACATTATAACGACTTTCTCCTCCCTAATTTTTCAACTTCCGATTAATAATGTACATTTGCAATCAACTTACAAAATAATCATTTTATTTTGATTTGAGGAAATTATTAAAGTGTGAACTTTACTAAAGTTGATGGATGAAGCCAATATATAAGCAAATAATAAAGTTTTTTGCTTTTTTTGCCGTAACGGTTTTCTTGTTTTGGTTGGTATACCGGGATCAGAATCCGGCGGATTTAATGAAAGTATTGCGTGAAGATGTAAATTATACTTGGGTATGGGTCGGCGTGGTGTTGGGAATTCTTAGTCACGTCAGCCGGGCTATGCGTTGGCAGTTGTTGACTCGGTCCATGGGCTATAAGATCTCTTTCATGAATAGTTTTATGGGTGTTATGATCGGTTATTTTGCTAACTTGGCCATTCCTCGAATGGGAGAGTTCACTCGTTGCGGAGTGGTAGCTAAATATGAACAGGTACCTTTTTCCAAGTTGTTAGGAACGGTCGTCACGGAGCGGGTGTTCGATATGATCATGCTGCTATTGTTGACTTTGGTCGTGATTTTATCTCAATTTGGACAAGTCGTACGTTTTTTGGATACTAACGAAGATATAAAGGAAAAGCTGTACGGTTTACTGACATCCGGTTGGATTTGGGCTATCGGTTTTTTATTTGTTATCCTGTTAATGATATTGATTTGGTTGGTTCGGAAAGGCGTTTTTTCGGCACGGATACATAAGTTTTTATCTGGATTAAAGGAGGGTATTTGGGCCGTAAAGGGAGTGGATAACAAATGGTTGTTTATAGCGCATACTGTTTTCATTTGGTTGATGTATTTTTTAATGCTGTATGTCTGTTTCTTCTGTTTCAAGTTTACCTCCGGCTTAAATATGCTGGTCGGCCTAACCGTGTTTGTTATTTCCAGTTATGGAATGGTCGCTCCGGTTCAGGGGGGTGTCGGGGCATGGCATTTTATGGTTGTGGCTGCCTTGATGTTGTATCTGCCGAATACTCCCGAAATGGAAAGTCTGGCCAAGACGTTCGCTTTATTGTCTCACGGGGCGATGACCTTATTGTATATCGTAATGGGAGTTTTGTGTATGCTGTACTTGCCTATCTACAATCGGAATCGCTAATTAATTAATGATCAAAGAAACAATGGAATTCATTCAGAAATATTTTGCCGGATTGAGTGACTTGCAAAAAAAACGACTGGAACAATTGGAAGGACTGTACCGGGAATGGAATGAAAAAATAAATGTCATATCTCGAAAAGATATCGGCGAATTGGAAATTCATCATGTATTGCATTCCATGGCCATCGCGAAAGTTATCTCTTTCAAACCGGGTACCCGGGTTATGGATGTCGGTACTGGCGGAGGTTTTCCGGGAATCCCCTTGGCGATTCTTTTTCCGGAAACGGATTTTTTTTTAGTAGATTCGATCGGTAAAAAGATAAAGGTCGTTCGGGAAATCGTGACAGCTTTGGGGCTTAAAAACGTAAGAGCGGAGCAACTTCGGGTTGAAGAGGTAAAAGAAAAATTTGATTTTATTGTAAGTAGGGCGGTTACGGCATTTCCAACTTTTATGTCCTGGACGCGGAATCGCATTCGAAAAGGAGGAAACAACGAATTGCCGAACGGGATTCTTTATATAAAGGGAGGGGATTTTGACGAGGAGATAAAACCGTATAGAGATAAGGTCCGTGTATATGGTATTCCGGATTTTTTTGAAGAAGAGTTTTTTGCAACCAAAAAAATAATTTATATGCCGTTGCTTTAAATTATTTCTTAACAATTTGGGAATAAAGATAATTCTTTCTAATTTTGTGCAGATTATACTTTCCACCTGGTTCATGCCGGGTGACTTAACTTACTTAATGATAATTATCCATAACGTAATTATATGTACGATATTTTAGAACTGAATGAAAAATTACTTTCAGATTTGCGTCAAATTGCAAAAGATCTGAATGTTAAAAGGGTTGAATCCTATAAAAAGAAAGAGCTGATATATAAGATTTTGGATCAGCAGGCTATGGTGGCTACAGAAGAAACTACTCCTGTTGAACCGAAAGAAAAGAAGCCCAGGGTGCGGGTTATACGGGGAGGGGTGCAGAAAGTGGGAGATTCCAATGGAGGAATGAAAAGGTTTAATAAGAAGGATAACAAATCCCAGACCCTACCTACAAAAGAGGAACCAAAAGAAGAACCTGTGGCGGTAGAAGCGGAGAAGAAGGAAGAACCCCGGGTTATTAATGTTATCCATAGTGATATTTTGGATAAGGATATAGTTCTGAATCGTACGGAGAACGGTATAGTTGTCGAGAATAAAAAAGAGGAAGTTGAAGAGACGGCTCCTGAGGAGAAGAAAATAGAAAGTAGTCAGGAAAATAAACGGGGAAACAAGCCTAATCGTAAGTTTATGGATCGCCGGAATAAAAAGCCGGAAAATAATGAACAGTCGGTAAGTTCGGAGCCCGCTATACCGGAGGAGAAGGAAGAAGAAAAGAGTAAAGAAAATTTTCCGGCAAAACAGGATCGGATGTCTAAATTTGTAAAGAAGGCTAAGCGTTACGAGAAAGATAACGAAGCCTTACAGCAAGTTGTAGAGGACGATATCGTATTGGATGAGCCGGATGTTGATATTTTGCCCGAATTGGTACAGGAACCCGTGCTTGAAAGTCCGTTGGCGGAGTCGGAAGAGAAACGTGAGAATACGAATAAAATGCGGTTCGACAAAAGAGATAAATATTATGAGTTTGAAGGTATTATATTAAATTCCGGCGTGTTGGAGATTATGCCTGACGGTTACGGTTTTTTACGCTCATCGGATTATAATTACCTGAACTCGCCGGATGATATATACGTGTCACAGAGCCAAATTAAGCTTTTCGGTCTCTCAACCGGTGATACGGTTGAAGGAACGGTGCGGCCGCCCAAAGAGGGAGAAAAATATTTCCCCTTGATAAAAGTGGAAAAGATCAACGGGAAGTCTCCGGAAGCTGTCCGGGATCGTATCCCGTTTGATCATCTTACCCCTCTTTTCCCGAATGAAAAATTCAATTTGACCGGAAACGGACGTGCGACCATTTCGACCCGGGTGGTAGATATGTTTGCTCCTATCGGTAAAGGACAACGCGGATTGATCGTTGCTCAACCAAAGACCGGTAAAACCATGTTATTGAAAGAAATAGCCAATGCCATTTCTGCTAATCATCCGGAGGTTTATTTGATTATACTGTTGATAGACGAGCGCCCGGAAGAGGTTACGGATATGGCCCGGAATGTAAATGCAGAGGTTATCTCCTCTACGTTCGACGAACCGGCGGAACGCCACGTGAAGGTCGCTAATATCGTTTTGGAGAAGGCGAAACGTATGGTGGAATGCGGTCATGATGTGGTGATTCTTTTGGATTCCATTACTCGTTTGGCCCGCGCCTATAATACCGTATCTCCTGCTTCCGGTAAGGTTCTTTCCGGCGGTGTGGATGCAAACGCGTTACATAAGCCGAAACGTTTCTTCGGAGCGGCCCGGAATATTGAAGATGGAGGATCGTTGACGATTTTGGCCACTGCGTTGACGGAGACCGGATCGAAAATGGATGATGTGATTTTTGAAGAGTTTAAAGGAACGGGTAACATGGAGTTGCAATTGGATCGCAAATTATCCAATCGTCGTATTTATCCGGCTGTGGATATTACGGCTTCCAGTACGCGTCGTGACGACCTTTTGTTGGGTGATTACACGTTGAATCGAATTTGGATATTACGTAATTATTTGACGGATATGAACTCCGTTGAAGCTATGCAATTTGTGAAAGATCGTTTGGAAAAAACGAAATCCAATGAGGAATTTCTGATTTCTATGAATGATAAGTGATTCAGATGGCTTATAAGATAAAAAAGCGGGTTAAAATGATCTTTAACCCGCTTTTTCTATGTTTTGTAACATGTAGATTACAAAACGCATCTTTTTTTACTATATTTGCATTGCAAAAAAAGAGAGATGGAGAGTTTACGTATTACACACGATATTCTATTGAAGGAGAGGACTTCTACTATCCGTCGGGGGTTGCTGGATGTAATAGATTGTCGTGCCCGTCTGATTGCTATAAAGGGGAGCCGCGGGGTAGGGAAAACAAATTTTCTTCTGGCTTTTTGCAAAGAATATTATGAGGATGATCCATCGTGTCTTTACGTGAATATCAATAATCTTTTTTTTGCGACGGAGGGGTTGTTCCATTTTGTGGAGCGTTTCTATAAATTGGGGGGAAAAGTATTGCTGCTGGATCAAGTTCATAAATATCCCGATTGGGATAAAGAGTTGAGGGAAGCTTACGATCATTTTCCAGAATTGCGGATTGTTTTTACGGCCTCTTCCATCGTGAGGATTAAATCCAACAAATACCTGCACGGAATTGTGGAGATGTATAACCTGAGCGGGTTGTCTTTTCGGGAATTCCTGGAGTTGGAGACGGGACATAAATTTCCGGTATTTGCTTTTGAGGAGATATTGGAGCATCACGAGGAGATTGTAGACCGTATTTTAGACCGCGTGCGTCCTTTGGCCCATTTCGGGAATTATTTGAAATACGGCTATTATCCCATCTATTTGGAAGAGAAATCACATATCGATTATTTATTAAAGAATATAAACTTAACGTTAGAGTTTGATATTCCGTATAATAACCAGATAGAATTGAAATATTTGACTAAATTGAAGCAATTGCTTTATATTGTGGCAAATGATAATAACAATGTAAATATCAGTAAATTGAGCCATGAAATCGGAGTATCGAGGGCCACGGTACTCAATTATTTGCATTATATGAAAAATGCCCGTTTACTGACTTTGTTGTTTGACAAGGAAAGTGATGACGAGAACGGCTTGAAGCCTAATCAGGTATATCTTCATAATCCCAATTTATTGAATGCCGTATGTTTGGATAATACGGATGCCGCTACGGTCAGAAAAACCTTTTTAGTTAGTCAGTTATGCCCTGTGGCCAGCTTGAATTATTCGGAAAATGCGGATTTTCTGGTAAACGGACGCTATGATATTCTCGTGAGACAAGAGGGAGATAAAAGGCGAATAAAGGATAATTTAATAATAATGACGGATATGATAGAACGAGGGAAGAAAAATATTGTACCTTTATGGCTTACTGGTTTTGTATATTGATAATTAAATAAATAGTGTAATATAGTTGAGAATAAGATCACATGCTGGACGGAGAGGGCTTCGGTATTTTTCAGGTGTTGAATCGTGTTTTCAGAGGAATGAATGATTGTTAGTTAATGTAAAAAAAAATGGCAAAAGAAAAGAAATTTATTACTTGTGACGGTAACGCTGCTGCTGCGCATATAGCCTATATGTTCAGTGAAGTATCGTGTATTTATCCGATCACTCCTTCGTCTCCGATGGCTGAATACGTTGACGAATGGGCTGCTAAAGGAAGAAAAAATATGTTTGGCGAAACAGTTCGCCTGGTTGAAATGCAATCAGAGGCGGGTGCTGCCGGAGCCGTTCATGGTTCTTTGCAAGCCGGTGCTTTGACAACCACGTATACTGCATCGCAAGGTTTATTGCTGATGATTCCGAATATGTATAAGATTGCGGGAGAGCTGTTACCATGCGTTTTCCACGTGAGTGCCCGTGCTTTAGCGGCTCATGCTCTTTCTATTTTCGGAGATCACGCGGATGTTTACGCTGCTCGTCAGGCCGGTTTTGCTATGTTGGCTTCCGGTTCCGTTCAGGAAGTGATGGACCTTTCAGCTGTTTCTCACCTGACTGCTATAAAATCGAGAGTACCTTTCTTAAATTTCTTCGACGGATTCCGTACGTCTCACGAAATACAGAAGATAGAAGAGATTGATATGGAAGATCTGCGCGGATTAGTGGATATGAAGGCGTTGCAGGAGTTCCGCGATAGAGCTCAAAGTTCTGAGAATCCGGTGACGAAGGGTACGGCGCAGAACCCGGATATCTATTTCCAGGCAAGAGAGGCTGCCAATCGTTTTTACGATGCGGTTCCCGATATCGTGGCTGAATACATGAAAGAGATGTCTAAGCTCACGGGACGTACGTATCGTCCGTTTGATTACTATGGTGCGAACGATGCCGAGAATATCATCATAGCTATGGGGTCGGTGACCGAGACCATTCGGGAGGTAATCGACTATAAGATGGCTCAGGGAGAAAAGGTCGGAATGATAGCAGTACACCTGTACCGTCCGTTCTCTGCTAAATATTTTATGGACGTCATGCCGGCATCTGTAAGAAGAATTGCCGTACTTGATCGTACAAAAGAGCCGGGAGCAAACGGAGATCCGTTGTATTTGGATGTGAAAGAGATCTTCTACGGCAAAGAGAATGCTCCGGTTATCGTGGGTGGACGTTACGGTTTGGGTTCCAAAGACGTAACTCCCGCGCAGATTATCGCCGTATACAAGAATTTGGCAATGAATGAGCCTAAGGATAAATTTACAATCGGAATCGTAGATGATGTTACTTTCCACTCTCTTCCCGTAGAACCGGAAGTAAAAGTAACTTCTGCCGGAACCTATGAGGCTAAGTTTTACGGTTTAGGCTCGGACGGTACGGTTGGTGCCAATAAGAATTCGATTAAGATTATCGGTAGTGCTACCAATAAATATTGTCAAGCTTATTTCGCTTATGACTCTAAAAAATCGGGAGGTTTTACCGCTTCTCACCTTCGTTTCGGTGATGAGCCGATCCGTTCTACTTATTTAGTAACGACTCCTGACTTTGTGGCATGTCACGTTCCGGCTTACGTTCATATGTATGACGTATTGAAAGGATTGAAGAAGGGGGGCTCTTTCTTGTTGAACTCTATTTGGGATGAAAAAGAGGTCGGGAATCATCTTCCGAATGCCATGAAGCGTTATTTAGCCCAGAATGAGATTAATTTTTATATTATTAACGGTACGAAATTGGGTCAGCAATTAGGTTTGGGCAATCGTACGAATACGATTATGCAGGCTGCTTTCTTTAAAATTACGAACGTGATTCCGTATGAATTGGCCGTGAGTGAAATGAAAAAAGCCATCGATAAGTCATACGGCAAGAAAGGAGAAGCTGTCGTAAAAATGAATTACGCGGCAGTGGATGCCGGCGGTGAGCATGTCGTTAAGGTAGAAATCCCTGCCGATTGGAAAAACTTGCAAGATGAAGTTGTAGCTCCCGATCCGAATCGTCCTGAATTTATCCGTAAGGTGGTAGATGTGATGAATGCTCAAGCTGGAGATGATCTTCCGGTAAGTGCGTTTACGGGACGCGAGGATGGAACTTTTCCTGCCGGGACTTCCCGTTATGAAAAACGGGGAATTGCAATTAATGTACCGGAATGGCAAGTAAATAACTGTATACAATGTAATCAGTGTGCTTATGTTTGTCCTCATGCTGCCATTCGCCCGTTCTTGATGACGGAAGCGGAGTTAGCCGCTGCTCCTGCCGGAACGACCTCCAAGCCGGCTATCGGTAAGGAGTTTGCCGGTCTTCAATTCAAGATTCAGGTATCTCCGTTGGATTGTACGGGTTGTGGAAACTGCGCCGACGTGTGTCCGGCAAAAGAGAAAGCGCTCGTTATGAAGCCGCTTGAATCGCAGGAAGCTGAAATTGCTCGTTTCAAATATATGGATGAAAAGGTCGGTTACAAACGCCTGGTGGAACCGAACAATGTAAAAAATTCTCAATTCCAACAACCGTTGTTTGAGTTCTCCGGTGCTTGTGCCGGTTGCGGTGAGACCCCGTATATTAAATTGATTACCCAACTATTCGGAGAGAGAATGATGGTAGCTAATGCAACCGGATGTTCTTCTATTTACGGTGGTTCTGCTCCTTCCACTCCCTATTGTAAAAATAATGTGACCGGTCGCGGTCCGGCTTGGGCGAACTCCTTGTTTGAGGATAATGCCGAGTACGGATTCGGTATGGCAGAGGGTGCTAATCGTTTGCGCGAACGTGTCAAGAGACTGGTTGAAGAGCATATGAATCAATTCTCTGCTGAGGCTCAGGCTGCCGCACAAGAGTGGATTACCGCTTATGAAGACGGGGATAAGACGTTGGCAACGAGCGATAAATTATCTGCTGCAATGTCGAAAGAAACATCGGCTGTTGCCAAGGAGATCATGGCGTTGAAACCCTATTTCACGAAAAAGTCACAATGGATTTTCGGTGGTGACGGTTGGGCATATGATATCGGTTACGGTGGATTGGATCACGTGTTAGCCAGCGGGCAGAACGTGAATGTTCTGGTTGTGGACACGGAGGTATATTCAAATACCGGCGGTCAATCTTCTAAATCGACGCCTGTCGGTGCCGTGGCGAAGTTTGCCGCAAGCGGGAAACGGATCCGGAAAAAAGATTTGGGTATGATGGCTGCTTCATACGGTTACGTGTATGTAGCACAAGTTGCCATGGGAGCAAATCAGGCTCAGTATTTGAAAGCGTTGAAAGAAGCTGAGGCTTATCCCGGACCTTCTCTGATTATTGCTTACGCACCTTGTATTAATCACGGGTTGAAAGCAAGTATGGGTAAATCTCAGGCCGAGGAGAAGAAAGCCGTGGAATGCGGTTATTGGCAATTGTACCGTTATAATCCGATGCTGGAAGAAGAAGGTAAGAATCCCTTCCAGTTGGATTCGAAAGAACCGGATTATTCCAAATTCAGAGAGTTCTTAATGGGCGAAGTTCGTTACAACTCCTTAATTAAGGCAGCTCCGGAAGATGCGGAACGTTTGTTCGAAATGACAGAACGAGATGCTAAATGGAGGTATGAAGGCTATAAACGTCGTGCTGAAATGAAGTACGGTAACGAATAATATTCACAATAACGGAAATGGCGCTGTTCAATTTTTGAGCAGCGCTATTTTTATCATTTTAATCGTGTAACTGCTTGTTAATTTTTGCAATTGGCATTCAGCCGTGCAATGCTCTCTTCGTTTAATTGATCGATAGGAAAACCTAATTTTTGAGCTTGGGTGTAATCTTTACATGCTTTTTCCCTGTCTCCTATCTCTAAGAATATTTGAGCTCTTGTGATGTAGGCTGCCGCGTAGCTCGGCTTTATTTTCAGGGCTTTGTTAATATATTGTAAGGCTTTATCGGTCAACCCCTGTTTTAATAAGGAGAAAGCCCAGCTGTTCAGAATGATGGTTTCATCCGGGTATTTTTGTATTAGTTTCTCCAGAATGGTATGGGCCTCTTTTTCTCTTTTCAAGTTAATCAATAGTTTCGCCCTGTTAGCTTGTATGATGAAATCGTCCGGATCTTTTTCCAAGTAAGTATCAAAATCCGAAAGTACTTTGTTCCATTGTTTCTGTTGAATGTAAATCCGGATTCTTTTCATCAGTAAATCATTGTCATCCGGATATTTTTTTAACATCAGGTTATAATCTTTAAGTGCTTCCCGGTATCGCCGTGATTGAAAATAGCAGTATCCTCTTCTGAAATAGTATATATCCTTTGGTTCCAGATCGATGATTCTGGAATATAGTTCTGCGGCTTCTTCGAAACGGTTTTGGTTTTCCCGGATAAATCCTTTGTTGTAGATGGCTTTTATATTTTCAGGATTAATCTTCAGTGCTTTATCGAATAGGGTTATTGCCCGCGAAAAGTTACCTTTATGGGCTTGTTCGATGCCCGATTGAGTTAATTCAACGTCTTTTTGGCCATAAACCGAAAAGAATGAAAACATAAAGAGAATCATACATAGATTTCTCATGTGGTTAAGATGTATTAGAGTTAATAGTCGTATAAAATTATAAAAAACATGGATTTTATCAAAATATTTTTATTTATATTTATGATATTTATTATTTAGATATCTTTTTTAACAAAGAATCTTCTCCTTTTGAATAGAATAATAGGTGAATAGACAAAGTGATTCATTTCTAGATGTTTATTCTTGTATTGAAAGACAGGGAAGAGTTGTTACTATTTTTACGGATTGTTTTGCGCGGGTGTTTCTACACGGTGTTTGGAGTTTGGGATTGATGTTATTTTTTAATATCTGTTTGTATAAAATGATAAAATGTATGCTCCAATGTAGGTATTTCGGAAAGCCTGGAAACATAAGAAGGGGTTCGTGGATGAACGAATGGTCGATGAGTTTGAAACATAAGATGAACGATATCACGTATTTGTATCTTTATTTAAAACATCGTAGTCATACTCTTGTAAAAAACGGGGGGACAGCGTGAGGATCGATTTGTTAAAATGATTGTACCGGGAGAGAAAGGTTGTTTCGGTTCCTATTTTTTGGTTAAAATAATTATCTTTGGGGGCAGAATAAATAAATCACTTACTATAAAAACGATGGATCAAGAAAACAAACAACCTAATTCGCTTCCCGAAAATGCCTATCGGGAGCTTGCGCCGGGTGAAGAGTACAAGCCTATGATGTCGGCAAAGTCTAAACCTCAGGAGGTTACAGTCTATTCGGTAACATTCGGTATCATTATGGCAATTGTCTTTTCGGCCGCTGCCGCTTATTTGGGATTAAAAGTAGGACAGGTATTTGAAGCAGCTATTCCGATCGCTATCATTGCGGTAGGGGTCGGTAATGTCTTAGGACGTAAAAACATGTTGGGACAGAATGTCATTATCCAATCGATCGGGGCAAGTTCCGGGGTTATTGTCGCGGGAGCTATATTTACTTTACCTGCTCTTTATATTTTGGGATTGGATGCACATTTTTATCAGATTTTCCTATCTTCCCTGTTCGGAGGATTGCTGGGTATTATGTTGTTGATCCCTTTCCGGAAATATTTCGTAAAGGATATGCATGGTAAGTATCCCTTCCCGGAGGCAACGGCCACGACGGAGGTTTTGGTTTCGGGAGAGAAAAAGGGAAATCAGGCTAAATTGTTGGCTGTTAGCGGGCTTATCGGCGGATTGTATGATTTTATCGTGAGTACTTTCGGTTGGTGGTCGGAAGGGATCTCTACCCGGATTATGGGTTGGGGAGAGTTGTTGGCTGACAAGATGAAAGTCGTGTTAAAGATTAACACGGGAGCCGCGGTATTGGGTCTCGGTTATATCGTGGGATTGAAATACGCTGCTTTTATTTGCGCGGGTTCGTTTACGGTATGGTTTGTACTGATCCCTTTTATCAGTTATTTTGCCGACGGACAGACTTTGGCCGTGGGAGAAAATATTACGATGCTGATCGGTCAGATGAGTCCGGAACAGCTATTCTCCAATTATGCCCGTCACATCGGTATCGGAGGCATCGCGATGGCAGGTATTATCGGAATCATTCGTTCTTCCGGTATCATAAAACAAGCTTTGGGATTGGCCGTGAGTGAGTTGAAAGGGAAAAAGGACGCGGGGGAGACAACGGAACGCACCCAGAGAGACCTTCCGATGAAGACGATCTTGTCCGGTTTGATTGCCACATTGATCGCTATATTCGTATTTTTCCAGATCGGGGTGTTGGGAAATATGTTTCATACGATTATTGCCACTTTAATCGTGTTTGTGATCGCTTTCCTCTTCACCACGGTGGCTGCTAACGCGATTGCTATCGTGGGGTCTAATCCGGTTTCGGGTATGACGTTGATGACCCTTATTCTTAGTTCTTTGGTATTGGTCAGTGCGGGGTTGAGCGGAACAAGCGGAATGACGGCCGCTATGATTATCGGAGGAGTGGTCTGTACGGCCTTATCTATGGCCGGAGGTTTTATTACGGATTTGAAAATCGGTTATTGGTTGGGAACTACACCCGCTAAACAGGAGGGATGGAAATTCTTGGGAACGGCCGTGTCGGCAGCTACTATCGCCGGAGTCATGATGGTACTGAATAAGACTTACGGTTTCGTGGGAGACGGTGCTTTAGTGGCACCGCAGGCAAATGCTATGGCTGCCGTGATTAAGCCTTTGATGGAGGGCGGTGCAACTCCCTGGCTGCTTTATTTTGCCGGAGCCGCGTTGGCTTTGATCTTGACGATGATCGGTGTTCCCGCCTTGGCCTTTGCCTTGGGGATGTTTATTCCGTTGGATTTAAATACGCCTTTGTTGATCGGAGGGTTGATTAGTTGGTATGTCGGTTCCCGTAGTAAAGATGAACAGGTAAATAAATCCCGCCGGGAGCGGGGGACATTGATTGCTTCCGGATTTATCGCGGGGGGAGCCTTGATGGGCGTGATCAGCGCCATATTGAAGTATTGCGGTGCGGATTGGTTCGTGGAATGGAGCGGTGCTGAAATTTTAGCCGTAGTGATGTATATCGCGATCATCGTTTATTTCATTAAAGATTCGTTGAGAGCTAAGTTAACGGATTGAGTGATTCAGTGATTGAGTGATTCAGTGATTAGGGGATTGGAAGATTGAGTGATGGGGGTGCGATCGCAAGAATTACTTCGTTTGGAATGATAATATAAAATAAAAAATTAAATCGATATGTTGGATTTAAAAGAGCGTTTTTTAAGATATGTCGCTTTCGATACTCAAAGTGATGAGAACAGCGAGACCTTTCCTTCAACGGAAAAGCAATTGGTATTGTTGAAGCATTTGACGGAGGAGATGAGGAGTTTGGGATTGGTGGAGGTAGAAATGGATGAGCATGGGTATGCTATGGGATCTATTCCGGCGACACCCGGTTATGAAGATCGTCCGGTAATCGGTTTCATCTCTCATGTGGATACCAGCCCGGATATGAGCGGGGCTCGTATAAACCCGCAAATTATCGAGAATTACGATGGAAAAGACATAAGATTGAACGCCGACTTGATGATGAGGATTGTCGATTTTCCCGAGTTGGTTTATTTTAAAGGTCATACGTTGATAACAACGGATGGAACGACCCTATTGGGAGCCGACGATAAGGCCGGTGTAGCTGAAATCATGACGGCGGCCGAATATCTGATTAATCATACTGACGTGCCGCACGGAAAGATTCGTATAGGGTTTACCCCGGATGAGGAGATAGGCCGTGGGGTTGATTTCTTTAATGTCGAGAGATTCGGGGCTAAGTTTGCCTATACGATTGACGGAGGTTTCGAGGGCGAATTGGAGTACGAGAATTTCAATGCGGCCAGTGCCAAGATGGTTATTCAGGGACGTAATGTTCATCCGGGATACGCGAAAGACAAAATGATCAACGCTTTACAGGTAGCGGCTGATATAAACAGTTTGCTACCGGCTTGGGAACGTCCGGAACATACGGATGGATACGAGGGTTTTTATCATCTGGTAGGGTTGGGTGGTTCGGTGGAAAATGCTACCATCGATTATATTATCCGAGATCATAACCGGGAAAAATTTGAGGCTAAGAAGCAATATATAAGTAAGGTGGTCGAGTTGCTGACCCGAAAATACGGGGAAGGGGTAATTACTTTAACACTCAAGGATCAATACTATAATATGCGTGAGATGGTAGAACTGCACCCGGAGGTGATCGACAAGGCTTTTCAAGCGATGAAGCAGGCCGGAGTGACTCCTATCGTGCGTCCGATACGCGGGGGGACCGATGGAGCGCGTCTTTCGTACATGGGATTACCTTGTCCGAATTTGTTTACCGGAGGTATGAATTTCCACGGGAAATTCGAGTATTGCTCTTTGGATACGATGCATAAAGCCATGCAGACCATTTTGAATCTGATTCAACTTTGGGCAAAGTAAAAAATAAGATTTATCGGAGAACGGGGCTGCTTTTTTCAGGTAGCCTCGTTTTTTATGGTTAGATTTGTAAGATAAAATAACCATGAAAATAGGGGAAAAATGACGGAAAAAACACGTGTGCCGAGGCAAACCAACATGATATTATTTTCTCCTCCGAAACATTCGGAAGATCTGTATATTCCTTTAGAGACGTGGGAGTTTCTGTGTCACACGTTGTATTTAAAGAAATATCCCTTTTTATTAGGCCCCAAAGGCTGTGGAAAGTCATCGGTCGCCAAGGAGCTGGCCGAAGCTACCGGAATGGATTTTTTTGCTTTCGACATGGGCCAGGCCTTTAAACCTAAGAAGATGTTTGTCGGGGGATTGATTATCGGAGATGACGGAAAAACAAAAGCTGTTCGTTCCGAATTTTTTAAAGCTTTTACCTCTTCCCGTCCGACGTTGATATTTTTGGATGAGCTGACGCGGATCCCGATGGTGGCTGCCAATTTTTTAATGACAATACTGGATAGGCAGCAGTCTTACATTTATGATGAGGATTCGGGTATGCGGTACGATAAAGGAGAGGATGTTTTGTTTGTGGCGGCTGGAAACGTGGGGTTTGCCTACGTTTCGACTCAACGGTTGGATACGGCTTTTGAAGATCGGTTTATCAAGGTTCGGCTCGATTACCTGTCTCCGGCAGAAGAAGCAGACCTGATTTTAGATCGTTATCCCCAAGTGTCCAAAGAAGCGGCCGGAGCATTGACTAAAGTGGCGGAAATATTGCGGTTGGCGGAACGGAGGGAGACTCTCTCCGTTTCCCTGTCTACCCGTCAGGTATTGGATGCGGCGGCTTATCTGCCTTTGGGGTACCGGTTGAATGAAATCATTGAAAAAGTCATCTTGACGAATTATCTCATTACCGGGGAAGAGACATTGGCCCGCTCCCTGGTTCAAGCCTTATAACGGTTTCTGATGGATTTTCGAAAAATAGAGGAAATATACGAGGAGCAATTCATGGATCGGGATTGGTGGGGAAACTTTCCGCGGGCCCGGAATTTGGTCGACCGGAATCTCGGTACGACCGATATTTTGACCTTGGTCCCCGTTTGTGCCCGGATAGCATATCATGTTACCGGAGAGATTCCTAAAATGATCTTATCCAATAAAGCCCCGGGTCTGGCAATGAATCCTATGCAGATCGCGTTGAATCTGAAATTGTTGCGGTTGGCTTTTTCCGATGAGATAAGAGTATATTCGTTTTTCGGTCATTTCGTGCATGAAATGGCACATATGGTTTATACCGGGAAGGAGATCAATCATTTAGATTCGAAAGATTTGAGATATACTCATTTACAGTATGAGTTGATTCATATGCTGGAAGACCGCCGGGTGGAATCTAAATTAGTCAGGGATTTTCCGGGATATCATTTTTATCTTTATGCAGCCCGTCGTTTGGATATGGCCGTGGGGATAAATGCCATAGAAGAGCAAGTCGGTTTTTACGGCGGCCCGGGGGAGGGTAACGAAAGTAACGGGTTAGACGGATCCGAGGCTCTTTTGGATTATATATGTTCTAAAATATTGTATCCGAATATTCTGGAGTTCGGTTCTTATCGGCGTGAGGTGTTGTCCTTCCCGGCAAATGGACAGAAGGTGAAGGAGGTGGATTCGGTATTGAACGAAATAAAGGAATACGCCGATTTGACGTACGCTGATGTCGAGAAATACGCGGGAGAATTGGCCCGGTTGTTTCGGCAGGAAGATTTTTGTCCCGATAACTTTTGTTTGCAGGAGATGAAAAACGTACTCAGGGGTGTAGAAGATTTTAGAACGGACCGACAAATCAAAATGGCGGAGTCTGTCATTCGGGATATGCGGAAAACCTTAAATTCGGAACCTCTATTTAGTAATCAGTCCTTTGTCTCTTCTGAACGTTCCCAATTGGAATGGAAAGGAAATTTGGGTTGTTGTGACCGGATAGAGGAGGTGGAAGCGGAAGATGCCCAAATTTCGGAAGTCTTACTGAATCGGGCTAAGGAATTTGCGGCTCGGATACGGTTGAGTCTCTCCATGTTCTCGGCTAAAATGGATCGGGTCCGAACTGTTTACGAACAGGATTCCGGTGAATTGGATGAGGACGAATTGTATCAGGTGCGTTATAATCGTTATATTTTTCAAGAAGAAGAGTATGCTTCTTCGGTCATTCTGGAAGTCGTCATACTGCTCGATCTGTCCGGTTCTATGGTAACGGGAGATAAGATCGAAATGCAGACGGTTATCTCATTGGCTCTCGCTTTGGCCTTCAGCAAATATCCCAACCTCGTTCGTTTCTCTATCTATGGCCATCGTTGTGATACGGAGAAGATAGAGATTGTGCGTTTTTACCAGAACGGAGAAAAATTGCAGTGGGGAAAATTGTTTTCACAGTCAGCCTTAAATGCCAATGCCGACGGTTATGCTATGCTCTATTGCTTTGATAAATTTAAGTCTGATGCAAAAAACAAATTGTTTTTTATGATTTCCGACGGAGCCCCTTCTGCCACGGGGTATGACGGGGAGAATGCCCGGGAACACGTGTGGGAAGTGGTTCGGGAAGGACGTAGACGGGGCATTGAAGTACTCTCCGTCGGCATCGATAATTTTGATCAGGCGGATATGTACGACGAGTTTATCCCTTTTTCCGGGGCCGAAATTACAACTCATCTCTCTCGGTGGATCCGGAAAAAGTTTTCTTCCATAGCAGATGCTAATTCTTTTTAGATGATTTTTTTGTATTTTTATTAATATATCTCTATTGTAAAATATTGTTTTGTTTTTATTTGTGATTATTTTTATATTTGTAAAAAATATGTTATAAACTAAGTAGAATATAGTCTTATGGGGTAAATTCCGAGTAATTGTTTTTTCTCGTAAATCTCCTTTTTGAAAAAACAAGGAGACGGGAATCTATGTATTAATTTAAAATTTTCGTGATGAATGAAAGTGTTTACAGGCTGATAGGAATGGCATGTATCCTTTTATCCGTGAGTTGTGGAAGTCGTGAAGCCACATACGAAGGATACGTGAAAGATGCCGAAACAGGAGATCCTTTGGCTGATGTGAAGGTGTATACCTTTGATCCTGAAAGTAAAAAAAAGGAATCGATACAAACAGATCCGAGCGGGTTTTATCGGTTACCTGTTCTAAAATTAAAAAAATCTGCGGAGATTCGCTATTCTATTGTAGGGTATAAACGAAAATCACAAGAGATAGACACGATAAAAAGGGGGATAAAACGAGGGAAGGGGAGAATCGTTTTGCCTGATGTTTTATTAAATATAGATACGGTGAAACAGGTTATTTACCGGGGAAAGGTAAAAGATGCCGAAACCGGAGAACCGCTTTCCGGAGTAGGCGTAACTTGCATGAACATACGCGTCTCAACCACTTCGACGTGCGGGAACTACCTGGTCTCTTTTGTCGGCGGTAATAAAAGACAAAAAATGGTTTTTACTAAATCAGGGTACGCTAAGGTTTCCATTGATACGGTTTTGCAATCATTGGGTCGTATTATGAACGCTCCGGATCTTTTAATGCAAAAAGAGGCTTCTGATAAAGAATGAAAACACATTCTTTTGAGAGATATTTTATTATTAATTTTTAAGACAAATGTTATGAAAAAGATGATATTTTACGTGATTATGCTCTCTTTTTTTATTGTGGAAACTGGATTTGTAGTCGGTTCTAAGTATTATGATGGTATTGTATCTGGTATTGTTTATGATGATGACGAATTGGAACCCTTGGAGGATGTTCGAGTCGTTTATAATGATCTCGTCGTGGACCTCACGGAGGTAGATGGATATTATAGTCTTACATTTGAAGGTTTATTGGAGGAAGAGGTGAAGTATTACGATGTGAAATTTTCAAAAGATAATTATCAGGAATTAATAGAGTCTTTAAAAGTAACAGGAAGAAGATTCGAGAATAAAGATGTATATATGTGGAGGGAATAACCGTCAGAAATGGATTTGTAAAAGGGGAATGAATAAAGAGAGATAGGTTCTTTTTTGTTTATTCCCTGTGAGTGTTTTTAATTTTTTGTCAGAAGCCAATTCGTTTCGTATGATCAATTTTCGAGATATAATGCTTGTTACTCGATACGAGATAAAAATCGGGAGAAGAAACTGGATATATAATATTTTCTTTGTATTGGCTGTTTTGTTTATAGGATATTACCATTTTTATTTACAAAGCAATTTAAAGCCCTTTAATATAAAGATGGTTGCTTTGCCCAGTTCTTTTCCTTTGATGAATGCTTACTTGTTTAATTTTTGGTTATCACTACTTGTTGTTTTTATCGTGTTGGAGCTTTTTGGGCGGGAGAGAGAGAAAGATACTTTGGAAACGGTAATGGTACGCTCGTTTGATAACCGGGATTATTTTATAGGTAAAATCGGAGGAATAACGGTACTTCTCATGGGAATGAATTTGATCGTCATGGGAGTGGCGTTTTTTATCCATCTTTTTGCGAGTGATTCTCCCTTCGATTTGAGGCTTTATTTTTTTTATTTTTTTTCTTTTACGATTCCCGCGTTCGTGTTTATGCTGGGGATTTGTGTATGGGTTTGCGCCGTTTTTAGAAATCGTTATTTTCCGGTTTTGTTTTTATTCGGGTTACTGTATCTTTTTTTCGTTTATGCCAAGCCGGTGGAATTTTTAGATTTGTACGGCAGGATGTTGCCGAATGGTTTTTCAGGTATAACGGGACATTTCGATTTATGGAAATATTTGGTTCAACGTTTTTCTTTCTTACTGGTAGGTACTGGGGCACTCGTGAGCGCTGTCGGTTTCATAAAACGATTACCTAATCGACAGAGCAGGAAGATAAGATTTCATTTATCCGGTTTGGTTCTTGTCTTGTGCGGATTGGGAATAGGGTATATTCCGGTGTACGGTGTAAAAAAGGAAAAAGAGATTCGGGAAATTTATCGACAAACTTATTTGAAATATCCCTCTTCTGCTTGTTTGGCATTACTTTCTCATGATATAATTTGTCATTTGAAAGGAAAGCGGGTGAAAATGCAAAGTCGGCTCGAGTTGGAGAATTGCAGTCGTGTAGGTCTGCCTCGTGTTTTTTTTTATCTGAATCCTTTTCTGAACGTGGTCCGAATAGAACGGGACGGTAAAATGGTCGTCTTTCGGAAAGAACATCAGGCAATTATTTTAGAGACGACCTTGTCTCCCGGTGAAAAGGCCGTATTCGACATGGAATACGAAGGAAGTATAGACGAGCGGATCTGTTACCTGGATATTCCGGATCAAGAGTATTTTTACCCGAGCTTTGAAATCCAGTCGTTTGTGCCCGGTCGTCGTTATTGTTATTTAGATTCGAATTATACCTTGTTACTACCTGAATGTCTTTGGTATCCGGTGATTTATCCTCCGGCGGATCCCTCTTCACCCTACGAGACGATACGGAATAAATCCCTTTTTTCGCTTCGGGTGATCCCTGCAAATGATGATAGAGTCGTGTCGCAGGGGAAAATGTCTGTTCACGGAGACACGGTTTGTTTCTCTTCTCCGGAATGCTTGTCCGGAATCACTCTTTGTACGGGACCTTTTGAAGAAGAAACGGAACAGATCGGAGATTGGAAGTTTTCGATTCTACATTTTAAAGGACACGATATTTTTCCTTATGACTCGGATCGATTCGTGTTTAATGCTTTTTCCCGGTTGGAAGAGATAAAAAAAGTGCTATATCCGTATAAAAATTTCTATTGTATAGAAACGCCTCCTTCTATGGTTGCTTATTACCGTTTCTGGAAAAATTCAAGTGAATTTGTTCAGCCGGAGATGCTTTTTTTTCCGGAAGGTAAAGAAGCTTGTCCGGTGTCGGCTAAAGATAGGGAAAAGGAAGGGATAAGTCCGATGGCCATCCTCTCGTTTTTGAGCCGTTTTTGGGAAAATAACGGAAGATTCGGGGAACTTTACCGCAGGTTCATGTTTTCGTCTGATAATAATAATTATGGTTATGGTTGCCGGTATTTTATATATCCTCTTTTTCGACCGAAATCGGTGTTCTCTTCGGAAATTCCGGTTTTGGATGCGGTTATGGGGAATTGTATACAGTCGTCGATAAAAGATCGGTCTGAATACGAATTTAGCTTGTCCGATCTGTTGGAGGCTCGTTATTATTTGCGGGGAGGAGCTTCTTTTAAGATGGCTTTAAGGGACCGGACTTTGAAACGAGAAGTTTTGGACGAGGTCGTAAGGTTGAAAAGTAAATCGTTAGAAAACTACTTGATCTTTTACTCTTCTCCGGAAACGGTAAAACAATTTTGGAAAGCGTTTAGGGATTTACCTTTTCAGGAATACACGTACGGGCAGTTTATAGCTAAAGTGCGAGAGAAGTTCGGGGTTGATATAGAGGATTTTTTGCGGGAATGGTATGAATCTTCATCTCTACCTTTGTTCGCCGTGCGGAATGTTCAGCTTGTTCAGGGTGAAGACGAAATGCAGAAGTTCATCCGTTTTTATATTCGAAATTCCGGGAAGCGTGACGGTATTATCGAGGTCTCGGTAACAGAAAATAACCGGCCGAGAAGTTTATACTATTTAATTGGAAAGGGAGAGAGTAAAAAGATTGTTATTTCAGGCAAAATAAGCCGGTTGACAATTAATACCGGGGTGTCGGCGAACATTCCGGGGGAATTTCAGTATGATTTTTTCAGAATCAGCGATCACTTTTCAAAAGACACCGTTCCGGGTATATACGATGCCGATTCTCTCGTTTTTCAGTCAATACCGGGAGAGATTATCGTGGATAACACGGATAAGGGGTTTCATTTGGAGTATTTGTCCGGTAAGAAGCTTGTCCGTTGGTTTAAAGGAGAACAAGAAGATAAGTATTCATACAATCGATTCTCTGCCAATAATTGGGCAAAATTGGTGGACAAGCAGTGTTACGGACAATACGTGAAAGATGCTTACGCTAAATTGGTAGGTAACGGAGAGTGTAAAGCGATATGGGAAGTCGATATTAAGGAGGCGGGAAATTATGAAATATTTGTTTATCATGTACCATATCAAAGTTCGGGTTCCCGTGGCGTGTCCTCTTTACGTAATCCCGTCCATTATTTTGTGTATGATGGTAAAGCCGAGCGTGAAGTTGTCATACGACCGACGCGAAGAACCTCCGGGTGGATATCGCTGGGTACCTATTATCTGGAACAGGGATTGGCACGAGTCTCCTTGGATGATAGAGGGAAATCGGAAGAGAAGGAGGGGGAATTTTGGTCCACTGTACGTAGTTTGACCACGTGGAAAGGGTATACGCACTATAAATCATCTTATAGTCAAATCATAATAGCGGATGCCGTGAAGTGGGTAAAAATGGATTAGAATAAAAAAACAGCATCTGGAAGATGCTGTTTTTTTATCGGATTAAAGTCCTAATTTTTTTCGAATCGCTTTGGGGATGGCGTCCTTATGTACCATAATAGCCACGGTTTGTAAACGGCAATACGGTTCCGACATGTAAAGATAACCGCCGAATGGATTACTGTCTGCATTCCACGAATTTTTGGTTTTATAGTAAAGCGTGCCGTTTTGGTCTTTCAATAGGCCCGTGATATGCATCAAATGGTCGTCGGTCGTCTGCCGGTTGTCGAATCTGAATTGACGTTTTGAATCGTCGATTCTCATCTCCGGTACGGGTTCTTCGAAAGAGGACATTTTAGATTTTCTCTCTTTTTCGCTTAATGTCTGCCATTTGTCGATTTCGGCATTGATCATTTCGGAAGGTTCGTCGGTCGGCAAGATGGCTAAACCGGCTCCGTGGTTAAAACTATTGTGGCTGACATCTCCGTCCCAACATACGGTATATCCCTTTTTCAAAGAGTTGTTCATGATCTCGATCAATTCATCGATCGGAAGATTATAGTAAACACCGTGAGCCCAGTTGTCGGGAATGGGAAGTACAACCTGTGTATAGAAAGGAAATTCCTGGAAGGAGGTGATTTCCACGTAATCGTCCAGATTGAGCCCTAAAGAAGCCTCGAACGTTTTTGGGGTGTATTCTTTCCCTTTGTAGGTGAATTTTTCCGGGGTCGCTCCTAAATAGGTGTCGATAATGCTTTCGTAAGCTTTTGGCCAAACTGGGGTAAGACGGCGGTTCGGGTTTTTATTGATACCGTCCAACATCCCTTTTAGAGCTTCGACCAATTCGCCGTGGATGTGAAAATCCCTGCCGTATTGGAGTCCCGTGTATACCTCTTCCGGAACAATACCGTATTTTTTAATCATGAGGATGACATCGTGTGCCTGTCCTCCTTCTCCGAAGTTATTTGAACCGTGGAATTGGATATAACGGATTCCTTTTTCGTAATAAGTATTTTTGGCAACGAATAATTCGGAAAGATCGTATTCCGGTTTTCCCATTCTCAATAGTTCGGATTCCAAAAAGGAGAGGGCGGCATAATCCCAGCAGGTACCTACACTTTGTTGATCCTTCACCGGCGTGGTTTTAAGATCGGCAATGGTTTCGAATTGGTAACCGGAACGGGGACCTCCCTGTTTTTGTGCTAAAAGCATTGTTGCACCCGTGAAAACAATCACGGCCATCAGTAAAAACTTTCTAATCATAGCGGATAATTTTTTTTTATTGTTGCGGGTGCAAGGTAATCAAAAAAATTAAGGATATACCGCTTTATTTTTACAATTTCTTCCATTTAACGGCATCTGCAATGATATAGAATCCGGGATGAGAAAATTGTATTTTTTCCAAAGCATGGAAGAAGTATTCAAATAATCTGTTATTGAATCGTCACGATGATGCATTTTTTGTGTTTGAGAGCGCTCCGGTAAAATCTCAATAGTTTTTTATAACCGGTTTCATATAAAAATTCGAACAACTCGGCTTTGTTTTTGGTATTCCATATATCCGGGTAGATCTTGCTTTTGGAGAAAAGATCCGGGGAAAACTTTTTGTAAAGGGTTCTTTTGTTTATGTTTTTAAAGGTTGAGATGAGAGGTTCCAACTCCTCGAATCGGGTATAAGCGACAAAATCATTGTCTTCGTCCTCGCAGAACAGGTGTGAACCTACGATGGATTCACTCAGGAGATTCTCTTTCATCGGAACCACGGCCGATTTTCCGGTAAGTAAAAAATGAAGTCCGTCCCAACTTTTGCCTATATCGATTGTTTCGTATCGAGGGTCTTCATTGATTTCGGATAGCTCTTCAGATAAATCTTCATGATCCAGCTGAAGCAGACGGTCAATAACATCCGGATCGACCATCTTGTAAGACGCGATCATTCCCATTTGCACTGTTTTTTAGTTAGTAAAGACTATAAAAATAAGAATTTTTTGTCAAATAGGAACCAAAAAATAGTATTTATTTTATTTTTTAACGGAGTACACTTCTTCTTTGGTCCACTTTGTGAGCTAAATATTTACCCATAAGACTCTATAAACGATCGTTTTTTTTCACGTGTTATCTGGTTTTAGGGGCTTGGAAATAAAAACAGGGGACGTTTGACTTGTCCCCTGAATTGTTTTTTAATCTCGTGTAACCCGCGAAGTTAATCACGAGTCTTTGTCTTTCTTCCAGGAACGAACCATGTAACACGGTACTAATCGTTCTGCCATGTTCTCGAAACGGATATTGGTTATCTTTGCCGCTAACAAGGCCTCCCGAACCTTTCGGGTCATGACGATCCCGAACCATTTATCCGGAATAAAGATATCGCAACCGTCCCATTGCTCCAGGTCGACATGAACGCCCTTGTAATTAGCTTCTTGTATTCCATTTGGAGTATCTGTATACACGATCTCGCTTTTTCCCCAGTCGACTCTCCCGGCTCGTCCCGTGACGGAGAATCCCTGGTAACCGGTTACTTCCTCTCCCTTTTTCGTGAAAAGCCGGACGGGAAAACATTTCCATCCCGTGAAGTTGTTCTTTTCCAGCACCTCCCTGAAACGATCCGAGACAAGGTAAAGCGAGGGGTATCCTATTCCCAATACATCATCGTATCGTTTCCCGCTATAATGACGGAACTCCAGGGGGAATTCAGCCCCCCGGTAATCTCCCGTCAATAACATCTGGCCTTCCCGTAATCCACCGGGCTCTGCCCACTCCCATTCTCGAGTCCGCTCCATTTGTACCGTCACGGAACTATACTTGTCCCTGAATCTATAAAAATCTGATAACTTCATAGTGTTTAAAAATTTAAAGTAAAACCGTGTTTAGCACCTAATTCCCGGGCGAGACCATAAGCTTCCCCGGTGGTGGGATTATCAAGGAAAAATTCGTCCCATCTCAGATTGTAGCTGTACGAGTTTTTCTGGTGGGCTCCCGTTTCCCACCAGCTCCCGAACCTGGGATCATCGATGTTAATGCCCAGTTCATGAAATCGCGTCCGGAATTTTTTCGGGAATACATGATGTGCCTGCATGCTTTTCCCGGGGTTAATGCCGGTTAACCGGATCATGTTTTTCCGGAAGTTCCCGGCTTTAAAAGCCTTCAGGGCCTTGCTTGTCACCTTGCCCCCGGTGGCACCCCATCCCGCGACGGGCACCATGGCCGTGGCACTGATGGAAGCGTTGAGGTAATCTCCCTGGCATAGGTAAACCAGCGCGTTTATGCCGTCGAAAATCTCTCCGGCGACGGGCATCAGCTCCGGCGCCAGTTTTCTAGTATGTCAAAGAACGTATCTTGTAACACGTCCGTCAAAACCGTTATGGGCGGAGTCCTGTATCGTGATCTTATTTAAGATAACCCGGGGTTAATTCACTGCCAATATTGGTTTTTATTTCACCATCGGTAACAAATTTAAGATATTATTCTCGTAATCCAAATTACACGAACGTTTTTTCACGTGTTATCTGGTTTTAGGGGCTTGAAAATAAAAACAGGGGACGTTTGACTTGTCCCCTGAATAGTTGTTAACCTTGTTGCGCTTGCGGTTTATTGAGAATCGTTATTTTTATTAGCAAGAGTAACCATGTAACATGGAGTTAAATACTCCGCCATATTCTCGAAGCGAATATTGGTTATTTTCTCCGCTAACAAGGCATCCCGAACCTTTCGGGTCATGACGATCCCGAACCATTTATCCGGCATAAAGATATCGCTACCGTCCCATTGCTCCATGTCGACGTGAATGCCCTTGTAATTAGCTTCCTGAATACCTGTCGGGTACTCGATATACACGATCTCGCTTTTTTCTCTGTCGATTCTCCCGGCTCGTCCCGTGACGGAAAATCCCTGGTAACCGGTTACTTCCTCTCCCTTTTTCGTGAAAAGCCGGACGGGAAAACATTTCCATCCCGTGAAATTGTTTTTTTCCAGTACCTCCCTGAAACGATCCGAGATTAAATAAAGCGAGGCGTATCCTGTTCCTAGCACGTCGTCGTATCGTTTCCCGCTATAATGACGGAACTCCAGGGGAAATTCCGCCCCCCGGTAATCTCCCGTCAATAACATCCGGTATTCCCATAATCCACCGGGCTCTGCCCATGTCCATTCCCGTGTCGATGTCATTTGTACCGTCACGGAACTATACCGGTCTCCAAATGAAAATAAGTCTGATAATTTCATTGTGTTTAAAAATTTAAAGTAAAACCGTGTTTAGTACCTAATTCCCGGGCGACACCATAAGCTCCCCCGGTGGTGGGATTGTCCTTGAAAAATTTATCCCATCTTTGATTGTACCGGTACGAGTTTTTCTGGTGGGTGCCCGTTTCCCACCAGCTCCCGAACTTGGGGTCATTGACGTTAATGCCTAATTTTTTAAAATTATCATGGAATTTCTTCGGGAATACATGATGTGCCTGCATGCTTTTCCCGGGGTTAATGCCGGTTAACCGGATCATGTTTTTCCGGAAGTTCCCGGCTTTAAAAGCCTTCAGGGCCTTGCTTGTCACCTTGCCCCCGGTGGCACCCCATCCCGCGACGGGCACCATGGCCGTGGCACTGATGGAAGCGTTGAGGTAATCTCCCTGGCATAGGTAAACCAGCGCGTTTATGCCGTCGAAAATCTCCCCGGCGACGGGCATCAGCCCTATAATGTCCAGAGCCGATTGCAGGGTGGCGACGCTCTTGTTATGTTCGCTCTCCACCCAACGAATTTTTAACCCCTGTTGTACCCGGTAATCCCCGTAATGATGTTGTTGAAAAAACATGGCCGGTCCGCTCGTCCAGAAGCGGTTTCGTCGTCTGGTGGCCGTGACGGTGACCTCGCCCAGCTCGATCACGTCCTCGTTCGGGTTAAAACTGGGCCAATCCACGTCGTTTACGGGTATACCGTCCAACCCGAGGAAATCGATGAATTGCACGGGATTGTTCAACGCGTAGGTTAGGGGCGATCCCGCCGGGTCTTCTCTGGCTATCGGGTCCGGAACCCACCACCTGGCAATCGCGTTATCGTACATGCGCCATCCGTAATCCAAGAACCCGGTGTTTCCCGTGGTTTGTTCCTCCTTTCCGTTGTACTTGTGTCGGTTTCCGTCTTGTTGGGCGTAATCTGCCCGGGCGTGCCTGGCACCGAAGGGGTAGTAGTCGTTTCGTTCCTTCACGTTCCCGTTGTCATCTACAATCACCCTGACGCTGCCGAGGTGATCGGTCAAGAAGTAGTTCACCTCGAAGCCACCGCTGGCGGAACTGTTTGCCCGGATCACGCCGCTCCCGAAATTGGCCGACTCGAGTTGTAACCCGGCACTTGTTTTCTTGTATGTCAAAGAACCCAAATAGTCAAAACCGTTCCCGGCGGCATCCCTTACCCGTAACTTGGTTCCATCTGCAAGATAGGAATAAGAGACTGCCAAAGTTGTCCCGGTCTTTACTGTCGATAACAAATTTAAAACATTATATTCAAAATTCAAATTTTTTCGACTGTCATTTAGCATGTTGCCGTTTTTATCGTGGGAATAGGTGCCCGTGGCGGCATTGCCCGGGGTGTAAATATCCCCGTCTGGCGTGGTGCGGATACTCTCGTTTAAGCCGGTCAGCTGGTTGCCCGTGTAGGTGTAAACGAGGTTATCCACCGTGTTCCCGTTGGCCGTTCGTTGCAAGGTTTTGATATTGCCGTTACGATCGTAGGCAATGCCTCTTTCCAGGTAGTTGTCTGCCAGGGTCGTCCACGTGTTCCCGTTTTTCAGGAATTGACTTGTTTCTTTCAAGCGGTTTATCCCGTCATAGGTAAACCCGTACATCAGGGCTGTGTTTGTCCCCTGTTGCCATTCCCACTCGCTGATGTTCCCGTTATAACGGGCGGGCGTGGTGCCCCGGGGTGAATCGTAACGTAATTTCATTTTAAAAGGTGTACTCTCTTTCCCCGTCAACCATCCTCTCGGGTTATAGGTCATCGTTTCCGTGGTGTTCCCGTGTTTCACGGTTTCGAGTCGCCCGACAGCGTCATAGGTATGGATAGTCGTGGCGGGGACGCCGTTGTTCAATTTCGTGACGGAGGTCATTAGCCTTCCCCTGTCGTCGTGGGTGTTCACGGTTTCCAGGATATCCGTCCGCGTGGCGCTTACCCCGTGGCTTTCCCGTTGTTGCAGCACGTTTCCGACAAAATCGTATTTAGTATCGATCCGGCTTTTTTGACCGTGAAGATTGTCGTTCACGGTTTGGATCACCCGGCAACGGTCGTCGTAGTAAGTAGTCACGGTCAACCAGGTGTTTGTTCCCAGTACCCTTGTTTTTGTACCGGTAACGCATCCGGTAACGTTGGGGTAATACGCCTCGGGGTAACCTGGCGTCGCGACGAACGGCAGTACCGGGACGTTAGGGTTGGGCGTGTAAGAATCATACCGTGTATATTGGAGGGGAGCACGGGTTCCGGCGGGGGAGTAGTTCTCGCTGGCGGAGGCGGCTGTTTGCAAGGCGGCGTGGGTGGTTGCCGCCGCTAACACGATTTCGCCCGTTTCGATTACCCGGTTTCGTGGATCGTACAACGAGTAGCTCCACTTGTTAGCGTTTTCGTCCCGTTGTTTACCGTCCTGGCTCATGACAAGCCGATCCCGTTTGTCGTACACCAGGTAGACGGGATCGCAACCCGGTAAACGTTTCACGGTCATTCGTCCCCAGCGGTCGTAATCGTACCGGTAAGCCAGTTGCCGGAGGAGAGTTTCGTCAATCGTGCTTCCCAATCGATAGCTGGCCTCCGGGGAAAGAACATAACGGAGTAGTCCCCGGTCGTCGTGCACGCTGTAGGTTTCTAATCGTGAGTTTCCTTCCGTGTTTGCCGACAGCACGATTACGTTCTGGTTGTCCGAGAACCTTTCAGTGATGTTCCCGTCTTCGTCGATGATCGTTTCCTTTTGGAGGGAGCCGGCGAGGTAATACCCGTCAAGAGATAACGTACCGTTAAGGGAAATTTTGTAGCGACGAACCTCATTGGTCGTGTTTAAGCCGTGGGATATCGATACTCCCTTTTGGCGGTCGTGCCAGTTTTTGCCCGCTCCCGTGCATTTTATTACCCGATTTAGGGGAGAGTTGTCGTACACTGTTCCGGTAAACGCATGAGCGGCTTCCGCGGTGCCGTACGCGTTCCAGTTGCTCGCGGTCGTGGGGGTATCGTGATAAGCCCCGTTGTTTCCGCTCTTGTTGTAAGGGAGATACTCTTTTTCTATCCTTCCCTGTACCCCGTACACGAGGGGCAGGATGATGTCGGCCGTTCCGCCGGAAGAGGCTTTAACCAGAATCACCTGTTGTTTTCTGCCGAAACCGTCGAGATAGATCACGTTATAGATGCTTCGGGGAGAGGGAATGCTGTTACTCGGTTCGATGTATATTTTCTCCGCCACGAAGTCGCGTGTAGTCGTGAAGGAGGGAGGCTCGGTATTCTCGTTTACCGGGCTGGCTTTTATCCCGTGGAAAAAAGCCACCGTCAATAGTACAAGTATATATATGTTTTTCATGATCTTAGAATTCGAGTTAACGTGTTTTATTTTAGTCGATTGTATTGCAGCTCTTTCATTGTGTTGCCTGTCCGGTCCTTTATCCTGATCAGTCTGCCCGCCTCGTCGTACTCGTTCAGTTCCAGCTGCCCGTTGTGGTCGAACTTGCAAAAAATAGATCCGTCCAGGTTATAGGAGATCGCCTCGAAAGAGGATTCCCGGGGAACCATGACGATGCTCACGACATTTGACGGAATCGTGGCGGTAACGGAAATTACTCCGGCGTACGGGGTCAGGTCGATTTCAAATGACTGTACCGAGTATCCTGATGAACCGGAAAGCGTCAACGTCCCGTTGCTTGTTCCCCCGGCATGACGAACCGAGTAAGTAAGCGATGTTTCCGGTCCTTCGACCAGGACAAATAGTTTGACTCGTTTCGTGTTCGGAACGGAAGTAATACTTATCGTGTTTTCCGCTGGGAAAATTTGTTCGGGATCGAAAGGGGTCAGTTTATCGAAAAATTTCAGGTTAACAATTTCCGGATTGCAAATAGCTCCTATCATGAATTGGAGACTATTGATGTCCATGTCAAAGCTCGGTTCATTTGCTACAAGGAAATACGATAGCATAAAGGAGATAGCGTGCGTATTGTCGTTGGCCCTTGCGCTGTCGAGCCATACCTGAAATTGTTGGGGATTGACCGGTGCGGTTCCGGAAGCGACGACAGATATGATGTCTATCATCAGGCCATGTTCATAGGTTTGCGTGTAAGCCATGTAATCCGGGCCGTAATTTATTTTTGGGAAAACGTTGTATCCCTTGATAAACTTGTCGCACAAATCCCGAACTCGGGTGTTGATATCTACTTGTTCTTTTAAAAAGGCGGCCTGTGTATGTCTGTTCCGGTCTATCGCCGCGACAAGATCCGGGGATGCATTGTGTGCCTTTAAGACGATGTAGTTTCCCGAGGCATCGTACACGTTAGCGGAGCTGGTCGAACGGGTCGTGTTACTCACGGGCAGGTAAAACTTCTTTATTCGCTTGTATTCGGAACTGTTCTCCGTGCGATAATTGTTTTCTCCTCGTGTGAACAAGTTTTGATCGGGTATGGCCAAGGTGTAGGCAACGGGGTTTTCCGTTTGATAGATGTATTGATCGGTAAGACCGAAAAAGCATGAACTATCCGTTTCGAGGGTTTCGTACCGGACGACCGTTTCGTCTATCAATTGCCCGTTTCTCAGGGTTGCTTGCTTGATCACGGGGGATAGCAGGTTTGCCTGCTTCATTTTCGAGATAAACGGGCTCGCGGATTCGCTCATTTCGGTTACTCTGCTCGTCACTTTCACGATCGTGTTCCCGCGGGAATCTTTCCGGGATATTCTGGTAGGCAAGCCGGAAGCTCTCGGGTTATCGTAAAAGAATTCAGTCTTTTGAAACGGCGTACCGCTTGCCCACGTGGTAAAGTCGTTAAAGGAGGCGCTATCCGTGACTTGTACCTCGAAACGGTATTCCGATAGCTCTTTGAGCAATGTTTTTCCCCCGTAATACAGCTCGTAGTTTTGTTGCGGTAGTGTTATCCGGGTACGGGGTTCTATATTCGGTATAAAGGTGTGGTCGTAAGGGATATAATAACACAATCTGCCTTCGTCCTGGTATAAAAGAATTGTCCCTAATCCCTGGAAATAGGCTATCTGTTCTTCCCGGTCTAAATAATACTCGTAAGGTTTTACCTGTACGCGTTTTTGTTTGTAACACAATGAGGTATCGCCTTGCGTGAAATAACTCATGTTGTCATAAAAATAGGGTGAAATGAATCCCGGGTTAAACGAGAGATCGGTGTAGTACTTCTTTTCAACGAGTCGTTTCAGGTTCCCACGATCATCATATTCGGCTGTGGCTAGGGGTAAGCCGTTTAACCAGAAAGGATAAATTAGAGGAGCTTCCGGCCAGAAAAAGTACAGGGAAGGCACGTGAAACAAAAAGGTTTTTATCCCTTTACCAGGAGTGGTCTCTTTCACGTAAGGATAGTATACCCCGTTGTTTCCCGTGTTTAAAAAGGCGAAGCCCGTGGATCTGATCCTGGAGTGTTTTACCCAATCCGTGAATTCCTCGTAATGGACTAAATTAAGGCGTTCGTAACTGTCGTACACCATTCTACCGGGACGAGGATAGGCATACAAGACAGAGTCTGTCTTTTCTCCCGTTCGATCCATGAATGTTAATGATTTTACCCGTATCCCGCCGATATCGACTACTATCGTTCCTGATGACGGTTCCTGTTTGTATTCCGCCACGTTCGACTCGTAATCGATGCTCAATCGCCCCCCGTTTTTCAGGGTAATTGTTTTTAGAGAATAGGCTTTTGCCGCTTCTATATCCACTTTTTGGGAATAAGGATTGTCATTTCCCACGAGTCGTTTACGATATCCCCAGAGGTCATAATACGGCCTTCCTTCCGTGGGCAAAGGGTAATAATCGAATAACATTTTTTCAATGGATACGTCATTCTTGTCGTAAAAATAGAGAGACGTTAACACGTTTCCTTGATATAGTTTGACCTTGGAGATTTGGTTCCCGGTGATGTCTGACAAGGTGATCGTGTTTAATTTTGCCATTTGTTCCTTGTAAGTGAACATGATCTTTTTATCCACGCATTTTATTTCCGTCAATAGAGGGGATGCTATTTTATAAGATGTTATCCCTCCGCTTTCTTTTAACGTGACAGGGGCCATCTCGTCGATACTTTCGATAACGTACCGTTTGGCTGTTTGAAACCAAGAGGCGGCAGCCCGGGCATTACTTGAACTGCTATTCTTGTACGAGTTAATGAGGTTGTTTAACGTGTTGATTAAATTTTGTGAGGCAGCCGTCACGCGTTGAATATCCCCTAACATCCCCATGATCCTGAGATTCGTGGTGATGATTTGCTGATTTTCCTCAAAATACGGATTTATGATCCAATTCCCATACCCGGCATACACGAGAAATTGACTGTTTAGTTGGGTTTCGCTCGAGTACGAGCCAAGATATCTTTTTGCCTGCTCAATGGCGTATCGAAATTGATTTTGATAGGAACTGAAATTAAGCGACCGTTCAATCACGGGACGACCGTACCAGTACGACGTGCGATAAGGAGAGATGTACTCGGTTTCGACTCTCCCGGAGTAGTTGAAGGTAATCGGTTCCCCGTTTAACGGTTCTATCCGGGTCAGGTACCATGACGAGAGGTACATTTTGTTCCGGATCCCGTTGCTACTGATGGCGGCTTCCGAGTTCATATTTTTTATTAATTCCGAATAATAGAAATAATAACGATTCCCGCCTTCATCCGTGATGGTCCACCCGTTTATAAATTTCCCGGCTATACTGGTGCTACACTCGATATGAATGTTCGTTCGCTCGAGGGGGACGGCATGGATTCGGTTATTCGCATCCATCTTGATCATGAAGTTGACCTTGTTGCCGCTAAATACGGCGGTGAAGATATCGGATTCGCCGTCTCTTTGCCGTTTATTGACCCGGTCAATATCATTTTCTACGACAACGGCATCAGCCTCGCTTTCTGCCCGTGCATAGCCCAAGTCGTCTTCATCGGCAATTCCTCCCCGAACGACACGCGTGACGATCCCTCCCGTGTTTAGGGTCCAGTTATAACCGGTTTGTCCCGGTTTATCATCGATTTTTACTCCTTTCGCGTTATAATCCAATGATACGGGTAGCAAAAAATCTCCGGAACGGAGCGTATACAGGGGAATACTGTAGTGGAATGTGCCCGTGGCATAATCGACGGAAACGTTTTTCATGTTCAAGTAGCCTTGAGCTTGCTCTCCCGGTTCGAAATTTTGTGCCGGGGATATTCCAGGTATACCCAGGAATATGATCAGGATAAAAAATAGTTTATTCTTCATGATCTTATTATTTCTTTAATTTAACACTTGTCCCGGTTGGCTTATTTTAGTCGCGAAGTGTCGGGGTAGGGTTAAATTTCTTTTTCCATAGGCACGTCTGTTTTTTAGGTTTGACTTTTCGTGCCTTGATGTTATATCAAAGAATGAGCAGTAAAAAGGGAGTAAACATTCTTTTGTTATTTTGTTGTACTGAAAATAAGCTCCTTTGATTGAGAATGTTGCATGAATATGTTGATCGTAAACATTTTTAAGTTGTAATATGTGGGTGTGAAATTTGGTTGTAAACGGAGTATTTTGTTTTATTGTTGAAAGAAAGTTGGAGAGCGAATGGTTTGAAAAATTTTAATGGTATTGGTGTGAGAAATAAAAACGAATTGTAATTACTCCGTGTAATTTGATTTGAGATATTGATCTCTTTATTGCTTCTTTCATTAAATTTTGATGAAAGAAGATTCTATTAAAAAACGCCTAAACGTTAATAAATGTAAATTTATATTCTGTTTTGATATGATAATTCTATTACTTTCTATGTTAATCGAGTTATTAATAACTGATTACTGGTAGTGTGATATTTTTATTGATAAATATTATGGTAAATATATATAAATAAAAGTATAGATATGTATATTAAAAGGAGTGAAAAAGTAATGTTTACTGCCTTTTTAGTGCATGTTTGAGTGTTTAAATTTATCAGAAATTAATTAATATATTAATTATGAATTTAGTGCTTTATGTAGAACAACGGTCTGATATGACTCAAAAGGTAGTCGATTTATTTACAAGTAATGGACATCGTTTGATTGTTGTTAAAAGTAATGGGGAAGCTTGTGATTACTGTAAAAAGCGGACTCCGGATATCGTGTTTCTTAGGGATTATCCCGAGAGGTATTCGTGTACAACCTATGCTAAAATGATAAAACGTCAAAATTGTAATATTTATGTCATTTTAGTCGGGGAGAAAATCATTGCTGAACAGGTTGTAAACGGATTGAATGGTTTCGCTAACCAATACATAAGTCAAGAGTGCGGAGCGGAAGGTATTTTGGCTTATGCGCAGGCGATAGAAAGAGAGGATCGTTTGAATGCAAGGCGGGGAGGAGTCCTGAAAGTGGCCAAGGATGTTTATTTGAAGAGGAATGTATCCGAATTGATTGTTGGACGTTCGGCCACGAGGTTAACGGTAAAACAATACGCGATATTGAGACTGTTGGTCGAAAATTGCTCTTGTGTCGTCCGGCGTCGAAGCCTGTTGTTAGAGGGATGGGGATGTGATGACGAATCCAATGTTCAGGGATTAAGAAAGATCATATCCTGTTGTCGTAAATTATTGAAACCGATACCTTATGTCGAGATTGTGACCTATTGGCAGATGGGGTATATGTTAAAAGTACAGGACGAGGAAGAGGCAAATGTATTCGATGAAAATGAGTGTCAATATGAATGTATTAAATGAAAAATAGTATGAATAAAAAAAGGAGTTTTTGTTTAAAGGCTTTTTCCTTGCCTGAATTATTGGTTGTTTTGGTGATTATCGGCATTCTGGTGTTAATTGCCTTACCTAATCTGATGCCGTTGATTTCAAAAGCGAAGAGTACGGAGGCGCAGCAGCAATTGGTTTTTTTGCATACCCTGCAGAAGAGTAATTTTTATACTCACTCGCGTTATTCCACCTCGCTGGAAGAGTTGGGGTTCGAACAAGCAAAACTTACGACGGACGGGGGAAATGCCAATTACCGCATTGAGATCGTGGAGGCCAACGAGAAAGGTTTCCGGGCAATAGCTACGGCGGTTGTGGATTTTGACGGCGACGGGATATATAATGTTTGGGAGATCAATCAAAACAAGGAACTGAAAGAAATCACGAAAGATTAAACGATGGAATTTTTGTTGACGATACCTTTGATGCTATTAATCCGTTCCGATTTTAAAAGGCGGGTAGTGAGTGTATACACCTTATTGGTCTTCGGAAGCTTACAGTTTATCGTTGTTTTAATGAAAGAAGGGATATATGAAACTGTTATACGGACCGGGATAAATAGTGTAGTTCTCTTATTTTTAGGTCTGGGTGTGTGCTTGTATTTATTACTGAAATACGGTCCGGTGGCGTTTGCGACCCGCCGTTTTATCGGTAGCGGAGATATAGTCTTTCTTTTTTTCCTGACTCCGGCATTCGCGGGATTGGAGTTTCCGAAGTTTTTGGTAATCTCGTTTTTGTTGACATTGGTGGGATGGGGCGTTTGTTGTAAACGAAAAAGGGAGTTGACGATTCCGTTAGTGGCGACGGTCGGTATTTGCTACTTGATTCGGATTTTAATCCGCTTCTTGTTTCCGATATGTACTGTTCAATATTCAACGTTATGAAAGAAATTCATGTATCTACCGAGATGCTTCAACTTTTTTCTGCCCGGGAAGCGTGGGAGTATCAATTGGTGCCTTGTGAAACGAAAGGGGATACGTTATGTTGTTACGGGGAGTCCGGTCGGGATTATGAATCGGTTATAACCGAATTGGAAGTATTGACCGGACAGAAGATCGTTGTAAACTCTTTGGATAGAGAACTCTTTTCCCGGTTGATAAAACAATCGTATCGTAACGAGGGAGATGCGGTCGAAAGAGAACGCTTAAAACGTAAACCTGCTTCGGGAAATTCGGGGTTTCTGCAAGGATTGATAGAAGAGGCTTACCGGGAGTATGCCAGTGATATTCATCTGGAGCCGGATAAGGAGCGTTGTCGGGTGCGTTTTCGGTTGGATGGAAAATTGGTGGAGCGTTACGTGATCGAGAGAGGGAATTACGCGGCCTTGGTCAATCAGGTAAAGATTTTGGCCAATCTGGATATATCCGAGAAACGGTTGCCTCAAGACGGTCGTATTCTTTACGAACAGGGAGAAGATAAATTTGATGTCCGGGTCTCCTCTTTACCGACGATCCACGGGGAAAAGGTGGTGATGCGTCTGTTAACCCGCCACGTGGAGTTATTGGAGTTGGAAAACCTGGGGTTTTCCCGTAAGCAATTGGAGGATTACCTCGTGTCTGTACGGAAACCGCATGGGTTGGTTCTGATTAGCGGACCCACGGGATCCGGTAAAAGTACGACTTTGTATGCCACTCTTCGTTTGTTGAACGAGGTGACTAATAATATATTGACCATAGAAGATCCGGTTGAATACACTCTTCAAGGAATAAATCAAGTACAGTTGAAAGAGGAGATCGGATTGACGTTCACGGCGGCCTTGCGTACGTTTTTACGACAAGATCCGGATATCATCATGTTGGGTGAAATCCGGGATACGGATACGGCTCAAATGGCTATTCGAAGTTCGCTCACGGGACACTTGATTTTTTCGACGATCCACACGAATAGTGCCTGGGGAAGTGTCTCCCGCTTGGTCGATATGGGAGTGCATCCCTATTTGATAGCGGATACGCTTATTCTCTGTGTGGCCCAGCGTTTGGTACGTTTGCTTTGTCCTTGTTGCAAGCAAGAGATAGAGGTCGGGGCGGTTTCAGGTCGAATTTCAACCGTTCATCGTTTGAAATCTCTGTTTAAACCTGTAGGGTGCGAGCAATGTTATTATACCGGCTACCGGGGACGTAAGGCTATATACGAGGTCATTCCGGTGGATGAAGAGTTATCCGGGGCGATCCGACGGGAGGAGTCCGACATCGGGAAGTATCTTCGGGAACGAAATATTCGCGCCTTGTCGGATTCGGCTCTGGAATTACTGGAGACGGGACAGACCTCTCTGGAGGAAGTGTTGACTTTAATAAACTCGTAAAAAGAGATATGATGATGAGCATAAAAATGATTCTGCTGTTTGTTGTTTTACAGGTATTCGTCGGAAAGGTGAAAGGAGAAGAAGAGCGGCTGGATTCTGTCCGGGTGAGGTTGGAACGGGTTGTTGCCCGGGATAGTGTTTACCTTTCCGAGATCGATATTTCTGTCGGGAAGTTGTCGCTTGGAGAATTTTTTCGAGCCATAGCCCGGGTAAACGGGGTGAATCTTTGTTACAAGGTGGACGAGGATCAGATGGTTACCTGTAACTTTAAACGGATTCGTATCGATGATCTGCTTTTTTTTCTGTGCAAAGAGTATCGTTTGGATTTGGAAGTTGTGGGGAATATTATTTCGATTACTTCCCCGGAACAGCCTGCTCCCGTTGCACGGGAGCCCCGAATAGAATTTGATAGTATAAAGGGTGTTTTGTCTTACGATCTTCGGGATGACGATCTGATTTCCGTCGTTAAAATAGTGAGTGTTTTGACCGGACAGAAGATCGTTGTTCCTACTGATTTATACCGCTACCGGGTGTCCGGATATGTTCGGGAGATGCCGGTGAAGGAGGCTATTACGGTTTTAGCTTCCGGAAATAAATTGGAGATTGTCCGGGAGAAAAGCGGAACATGGATGTTGTATGCTCCGCTGGCAGCTGCCGGGGATAAAAGCGATACGGCTCCCCTTTATAACAGGAGGCGCGGTTTTTCTGCCGATCAGATAACGGCCGATAGTTTGAAAAGGATAACGGCTTCGATCAACCGGGGAAATATTCAGGACATCGTGGCGGATGTGTGTGCGTTGCTCGGAATCGACCGGGTGTTTCTGGTTCCGTTGAATCAGGAGACGGCGCTACACGTGAAAAATGTTGATTTACCTGCTCTATTTTCGGTGCTTTTTGCCGGTACGCCTTTTACTTACCGGGAAGAGAATGGAATATTTCTATTCGGTTCGACGACTAAAAATAACGAGTTGGTTTTAACCCGGGTGATACCGATGCGTTATCGTTCGGCGGATAAAATCGTGGAGTTGATACCCACGGCCATGAAGACCGGAATGCAGGTACAGTTGTTTCCGGATCAAAATAGTATTATTGCGACCGGTTCAACTCGTCAGGTACGGGAGGTGGAACGATTCCTGGAGTCGATTGATCGCAGCGTACCCTTGATTACGATAGAGGTATTGATCGTGGATTCCAGAAAAAGCGTCATCCGGGAAGTGGGTGTAACGGCCGGACTCGGAGATAAACCGGTAAAAACAGGCGGTACGTTAAGTCCGGGTGTGGCCGTGTCGCTCTCGGCTTCCTCGATCAATAAATTGATCAATAGTTTTAACGGTTTCGGATCGATTAATTTGGGAAAAGTAACGCCTGATTTTTACCTTAACCTGAAAGCCTTGGAGGATGCCGGGAATATCGAGTTGCGTTCGACTCCGAAACTTTCTACTTTAAACGGCCATGAAGCAACGCTTAAGAGCGGGGAGACAAAGTATTATAAAGAGGTCCAAAATAATTACTACGGGTCGCAGATCCCGGTTCCGACAGAGTCTTATACCTGGAAAAATATAGAGGCTAATTTGACGCTGAAGATCGTGCCTTTCGTGAGTCAGGACGGGAAGATAACTCTTTCGATCGAGATCGAGCAGAGTGAGTTTACAACCCGGGAGGAGAAGGATGCTCCTCCCGGTACTGCCACCCGGAGTTTTAAGTCTTTGCTTCAGGTGCGGAACGAAGAGATGGTCCTGCTTGGCGGGATAGATCGAAATAGCCGGGAAAAAACGTCTAACGGATTACCTTTCTTAGCCCGGGTTCCGGTTTTGAAATGGTTATTCGGGTCGACGAAAAACAGTAAGGTGGATGAGAAGTTAAACGTGTTTATTAAACCTACGGTGATCTATTGAAAATGAGAGGATTGAGTGTAATATTGAAGAGAGTGGGACTCCTGGTTGTGCGAATGAAGAGAGAGGGTGATCCGGTTGTGGATTACCTGGAAGGGATTTGTCGCGGAAAAAGAGTGACGATAGTAAGAGAGGAACGAAGCGTGGAACCGGAGTCGTTTTTCAGAAAATCTCCTGATTACCCTGTTGTTATATGGTTCACGGGAGAGGGGATTATTACGAAGTTATTCGATGAGACCGGAGGTGGAATGGAACGAATAACTGTCGGAGGTGAATTTTTGTGGGAAAGGGAGTCTTTTTCCGGGGATGGGATGAAGATCGTTTTTACCCGGAAAGAGAGAATAGAGGTTTTGTCGGCTGTTTTGGAAAAGCAGAAGGTTCCCGTTGCAGGCATTCATTTGAGTCCTTCTGTCGACGAACGGGAATACGAGTCGTATCTCTTCCGCTTTTTTCAGGAAGAACTGAAATGGAAGGTATTGATGGAGCCGACGGAAAGAGGAAGTTGTTTGTGTACTCTTCTGAGGCGTAAATTGAGATTACCCGTTTTGGTCTGTCTGCTCTCTTTATTGTTGGTCAATTTCCTGTGGAACGACACGTTGAGAAAACGTCATTCTTTGCTACAGGCCGAATTGACTCGGGTGGAACGTAATGTTTCGGCACGGGATAAGCATTCGAGAGAAGTGGAACGTGTCGTGAATGAATACCGGCGAACCGGAAATCGAAGGAATGCTTTTATCGTCGACCGGATGGCTGCCGTTATTCCTCCGGAAGTCGTGCTGGAATCTTTGGAGATCGGTCCGCTTCTCAAAGTTTACGAAGAGGGAAAACCCTTGTCGATTCGTGACGGTTTGCTGCGTTGCAAAGGGAGATGTGCGATAACGGAAAAGATAACGCGGTTTATCGGAGAATTGACGAAAACGGATTTCGCCCGGGAGGTTAAGTTGATTTCGTTGGAGCGGGAACGGGATACGGGACAGTCGCTCTTTAAAATAGAGATTCGGTTATGAACGGATGGAGAGCCTATAAGAGTTTTATAAAACTGGCCAGCTTGTTGTGTGCCCTGCCTTTGATAGCCTGGTTTTTAGGTTTTCGGGGAACGGTTGCTTCCTGGCAGGAGTATAGAGAGAAACTGGGCGTGTTGGAAAAATTGAGGATGGAATCGGACGGAAGTAGTCTACCGCGGGTAAAAGAGGTTTTTTCTTCACAAGCCGTGTTACAGGACGGGCAGTGGTTGAAAAAATTATCACCCATGCTTACGGAAGGAGAGACCGTCGTGTCTAAATATACTCCTTATCTGCTTCGAACGGAAGGGAGTGTAAGAATAGATATCGGGGAATTAACTCTTTCGGGAGATTTTATCTCTTTAGTGAAATTATTGGATTTTATCGAACGGGATAAATCATTGGGAAAAGTGGTTTCGGTCGCTTTTGGTACGACCGTAGACAGAGTGAAGAAAAAGAAACAATTAAAAATGACGTTATGGATACAACAATTAAGCGTACATCATCGGGAGTGAAACGGAAGAAAAGGGTGGCCGGTTGTATGATTCTCGTGCTTTTATTGGGAGGATGTGAAGATTTGTTCGAGAAAGATATTTCGGAGAAAAGAGTGTGTTTGATAGCTCCGGCCGATAGCATTCGGACACCCCATAGGGAACAAAATTTCGTGTGGGAGGAAGTTTCCGGGGCTTCGGGTTATAGATTGGAAGTGGCGAAGCCCGGTTTTGAACGGCCTGAGTTTTATTTGCTGGATACGCTTGTGACAGGGAATAAATATTCTTTTACCTTGGATGTAGGTACCTATGAATGGCGGGTAAGGCCGGAGAATTCGGCTTATAAAGGATTGTATTCCGTACGGAGGATTGTTGTTTTACCTTCAAAAGAGGAGTGATGAAAGCATTGAAAAAGAACGGGACCCAATGGATATTACTGGCATCGACTCTTTTGATTTGGGGTGCGATTGCGGTCCGGGTGATCGGGTTAACCGGTTCCGGGATAAAAACGGAGATTCCCGTGATGGAACCGAGAACGTCTCCTCTCGGGACAGAGGTCGCATTGCTATTAAATTACCGGGACCCTTTTTTAGGTCATGGATCGGCTCTGCCTGTCTCCCGGGGAAGACTTCCCGGAAAAAAGCGGGAACTCCTTCAGCAAGTGGAGTCTCCTCCCGGATTTCGTTTGTTGGGTAAAATTAAAAAGGGGAAAAAAGATTTTCTTTTGGTGGCGTCGGGAGAGGAGCGACGGATTGTTGCCGTTACCGACAAAATCGACGGATTCTTGGTTTGTAGCGTGTTTGCGGACTCTGTCGTCGTGCGTAAAGGAAGTAAGCAATACACGGTAATCATGGAAAATGAGTAAAAGGACAAGCGTTTTATTGTCCGTGCGTTAAAAATCTGAATTTATGAGAAATTGTACGATACCGGCTTCGGTGCTGGCTACCGTATTGGTAGTTTGCATGCTTATGTTATTGGTCGTTTTGTCTGTTATGTCGTTGTGGAACATTGAATTAACGTTAGGATATCAATCGGAACAACGGGAACGATACCGGGCGCATATCGAGTCTGCTTTTGTACTTTATGCTTTGGACAGTACTTTGACAGAGAGGTTACGGGAGGATCGGACTTATCTGCTTTACGAGGGAGATTCCTCTTCCCGGGTACAATATACTTCGGGAAAATGGGGTTTGTATGAGGCGGTCACCGTGAAGGTTCGTAACGGGACACGGGGAACCCGGATATTCGGAAAGAGAAGAGAGGGTGAATACGGAACGACTCTTTTTCTGCCGGAAGACGGACGAACTCTTTCCTTGGCCGGGAAAACATACGTGAAGGGTGATGCCCGGATTCCCCGTAACGGGATTGTTTACACGCAGGTGCGTTCGGTCTTTTTCGGGGGTGAAAAGGTTGATGCCAGGAATATAAAACAGAGTCCGGAAGAGTTTCCCCTTCCTGAAAAGGAGTATGTCGACGGGATTCAAAAACTGTTTTCTCTCGATGGGTATCCTCTTCTCGCGGGGAACGAGTATCTGCATCGATCTTTTACCGATTCGCTTCTTTGTTTCGAAACGGGGGAATACCTTTCCGGAGTCGATATGCGGGGGCGGGTAATCCTGTATACCCCGGGAGAACTTTTTTTAGAGCGAGATAATCGCTTGGAAAACCTGATCGTCGTGGCCCGTAAAGTCGAAATTGCTGCCGGATTTCAGGGAAGTCTGCAGGTATTTGCGCGGGATTCCATTCTTCTGGAGGATGAGGTCCGCTTGTCTCCCGGCTCGGGTCTGTGGGTGAGCGGAGAGAACGATCGACGGCTTATCCGTCTTGGGAAGTATTGTGAGGTAAATGGCTATATTATCGTATCAGGGCATGATGAGGAGAGCGAAGTTCCTTCGGCCAACTATTTTCAATCGAAGAGTTCCAGGGTGCGGGGATTGGTGTACGTGGACGGTATCGCCGAGGTACACGGGGTCGTTTCGGGTAGCCTGTATGCCCGGTCCTGTTACTATTTTGCCCCGGAAGGGTTCTATTCCGGGATTCTTTATGATGTGGCTTTGCTGGAGACTTCGCTGGTCTCTTATCCCTTTTGGATGGGAAAGAATTACGAGAGAAAGGAGGTCAGATGGGTCGATTGAGACATGAACTGCGAGCCTCTTCTCTTTTGGAGTGTATCGTGGCTTCCGTTATCTGGTTGGGAGCTTTTATGGTCACGATGGAGATATTGACACGCGTGATGCTGAAGGAGCAATCCCCGGAAGAGGACTTATGCGCTTGGGTAGCCGTGAAACGGTGTTTTCAGGACTATTCGAGGGGGGCCTTTCCCTCGGGAAACTACACGAGAACTTACGACGGGGGAATCTTGGAGATCGAGTTGATTCCTTACCGGGGTAAAATACAACGATTGAGTATTCACGTTTATCCTTTGCGGGGCAAAAGGGATAGTCGGTACGATTATCTGATTAAATCCAAAAACAATGAAATTTGATGTAATACGATTTGAATGGGAAGGAACGACCCTGGTAGAAATATTAGTTGTCATAACGGTTTCTGCCCTCCTCTTTCTGGCTCTCTTTGACGGGGCTGATCTGGTTCGGGGGTTGACGGCCGGACTGACGGATAGGTTGTTGTCCTCCTATCGTTTGTCGGATAACTACCGGAGAATGGATTGTTTACTCGAGGCGAACGATCGTGCCGAGCTTCGGGGAGAGCGTTTATCCCTTTATCGAAACGGTGAGGTTTATTCCGTGTTGGAAAAGAGGGATTCGGTTGTCGTGCGGGTTGGTGAGGAGAGTACGGATACGCTTTTTCGTTCGGTGGAACGATGGGAATTTATATCCTCTAAGGAAGATCTCTCTTTTCCGGATTCTTTGCGGATATATCTGCGGATGGGAAAAAAAATCTTAGATATTCCTTTTGGTATCGGTAATCGCCGTCTTGGAGAAATTACGGATAAACTGCATGAGCAGGAAAAAATATACGAGTATGAAGAGTGATATCGATGTATTTCGGAAAAACTGGAGATTGAAAAACGGGAAAAAGGAGGTACTTTTTTCCGAATTACACTCGCTTTTGACTTCCGGTTTGGATTTCGGGCGTTCGTTTCGGTTACTCATCGATGGGGAGACGGACAAACGAGTAAAAGTTTTGTTGGAGGAGCTATATGCATCCGTGATTATCGGGCATTCGCTTTGGGAAAGTTTTGTGGCGAGTGGAAAATTTTCTCCGTTGGATAGCGGGGTATTACGGATCGGAGAAGAGACGGGACGAGTGGATGAATCGTTGCGTTTTTTGGCCGATTACTACCGTAAACGGGAGGAACAACGCCGAATGATAACGGGTGCCGTAAGTTACCCGTTGATTATCCTCTTGACGGCAATGTTGGTACTGGTATTTATGATTTTGGTCATTGTCCCTATGTTCGAACAGGTGTATGCTCGTATGGGAGGAGAACTTCCGGCTATAACCCGGTGGATTATTTCGTTATCCGGCAATTTTCCGGTTTATTTATTGACTTTTTTGGGTATCCTGATTACGGGGGGACTCTTTTTCTTTTTTCAGGGTAAAAACGATCGGGTTCGTTCTCTCCTCTCCTCTTTTTTACTGCGACTTCCCGGGATGGGGGGATTAGTTCGAAAAAATCAGGAAGCCCGTTTTTGCAAGCTGCTTTACTTGCTTTACGGCTCCGGGGTTCCCCTGTTAAACGGGATAGAGCTATTACGGGATATCATTACCTTTTTTCCTTATCAAATTTCATTCGATAGGATTAGTCATGGGTTACGAAAGGGAGAACTGTTTGCCGATACGTTGAGTGTATTCCCATTGATTTACGATCGAAAATTAGTGACTCTGGTGCGGGTTGGTGAGGAGACCAATCGTCTGGGAGATATGCTTTCGAAGCAAGCGGAAGATCTTACCCGGGAGCTGGAACATGAATTGAAACAACTCGGGAATCTGTTGGAACCCGTTCTGATACTGTGTGTCGGGGGACTTGTTGCCCTCGTGTTAGTCTCGATGTACCTGCCGATGTTTAAGCTCGGGGGAGTCATCGGGTAATGAAATCAAATGTCGAATTTTTAAAATGTGTGCTTATGAGAAAGGAAAATGAACATTAGTTAAAAACGATTTGTCGGCAATAGGCCGATGGAACCAAAAGTGAAATCTAAAATTAAAAAATTATGAAAAAGAGAGTGTTTTTTATATTCATATTATGTTGGGGTATTTTCGGAATGTCCCGTGCACAAAAATTTGAACCGGGTGAACAGGCAAAAGGACTTGCCGATTTAAAGAGCTCGTCTGTCGATTACAGTACCGGAACTTTTAATTACACGATTCCTCTGTTTGAACTATCTTCCGGGCATTTTACCCTTCCTGTCTCTTTGGTTTATTCGGCCAGAGGAGTCAAAGTGGACGAGGCCGAAGGGCCTTGGGGGATAGGATGGAATCTGATGTGCGGGGGTGTGATTACCCGTACGGTTCGCGGAGGTTTGGCCGACGATTACTACGGCGGTTTTTTACTGGAGACGCTGGATCATTCTGCGGCAACAAAGAAAAAAGTAAATACGCACGAGCAGGATGGAGAATCCGATATATTCACGGCTTTTTTCAACGGACGGAAGGTCTCTTTTATCGAGGTAAAAGAGGTCGGTCAGGTGGTCGTAAAAACCTTGGAAAAGTCGAATCTTTTGATCGAAAAAATAGAAGACGGATATGAGATCACGGACGAGAGCGGAGTGAAATATGTCTTTTCCGTTCCGGAAATGACATTAGGAGCTTGTTATCAGGATCCGAACGATGCGGGAAACAATATCTGGAATAGAGATTTTGTCTCTTCCTGGTATTTAAGTGAAATTCAAATTCCCGGTGATGATCCTATCCGTTTTTATTACACGGACGGTTCCGTTGTCGACTATACTTCGTGGAACGAGATGGTATATAATTACGGAAAGGGGATGAAGGAACGCGATTGTAAGATCGATCGTTATAGTAGACAGATTACGACGAATATAAATAATGCTAAATATTATGCTTCGCAATTGCCTAATGATATCCGGTTCAGAGAATTGGCTCAGAACGTGGAAAATATTCCTGCTTACGTGGAAGTATTGACAGAAGTACAACGTTCGAAGGAATACGGGATAACGTGTAGTAAGTTGGATATAATCCGTATCCCGACTTTGCATACCGTAATCGATTACAATGTAATGAGTCAGGTTATGGCTGCCGATCGAATCATCGGGTGTCTGTCGGATTGGACTTTTACTTCCGAAACCTGTTCCGAAGCGATGACTCGAATCAGTTATGTACGGAATTTGTTGGATAGATTCATTGACGATGGTTTATTGTACGATGCTTCTGCTCTTCGCGGGTGTTTGACCGAAATATTACGTTACATGAGACTCGATATCGAAGAAACCACCACGAAGACGGTCAGTAAGGTAGATGATTTTACTCGTCAGTCGGTCAAGGAAAAAAAATTGGCCCGGGTTTCCTGGGGTACAAATAATATTGTCTTTTGGGGAGAAGGACGTTCTATTACCGGAATTCAATGGCAGAATTATAAACAAGATGTGATCCGGGAGGTTAACTTTTCCTATAAAGGACGAACCTTGAGTCGATTGACGATCGGAAATGAAAAAGCCGGATTACTGGGGTATTATAATTTTGATTATTACTTGGATACATTGCATGCCAAAACTCGGGATATATGGGGGTATTATAACGGATCGGCTACGAATATCGAACACTTGATTCCTTTAGTGGCGGAAATACAAACGAATTACCCTTATGTACAATCGGAACATTTAAGCTTGCCCCCCGAACTGACGACATTTCCTGGCCGCTCCTGTAATGCCGATTACGCGAAAGCCTACTCTTTGCGGCAGATTACCGGAACCGGAGGTTGGAAGTTAAACGTGGATTACGAGTTGAACGAGTATAACGGGATCAAGTACGGGGGAATTCGGGTGAAGGAGGTCGTGCTGGACGACGGGGAAGGGAACCGGGATACCACCCGCTACCATTACCGGAATCTCTCCGCTACCGGTAACACGGGTTCCGGAGTGTTAGCGGTGGGATACCAGACGCTGACAAAAGTGCTGAATTATGGTACTTTTTCAGACAAGATTCTTCACTCTCTGGTGCAAGATGATGAAATGGCCATTCTTAACACGGGGAATAACGGTTTATTTTACCGATACGTGGTGGAAGAGCAGGTCGGAAACGGGTACATCGCGCACTATTTTTGCGTACCCGAATCTTTCCAGACGACATCACTGAACCAACGCTCTTTTTATCCATACTGGCTGCACGGGCTACCCCTCGGTACTGCTATTTACGATAAACAGGGACGATTGTTGAAATTGAAAAAGAATCGCTATTCTCAAGCTTTGGTCAATCTTCCGGGGACCACTTATACCATTTCGAGTACGATTAAAAACGAGTTCTTTCCGGGGGCTTCTCTTTATGGTTTCTCTACCCAGGTTGAACAATTGAAATCCTTCCGCTTTTTTGTGGATACGGAGAATGCGTTAACCTATATGCCGAATCGAAACGAACCGTTTTATTGGAACGGGGAGGCAACAGTCTATTTCAATCCCTATACGACTTTTTATGTCCCCAACGTGCAACCCCGGGAGAATATGGTAGTACCGGACCAATTTTATAAAATATATTACGGGGGAGCCACCGTTTTGACCGGGGAGGTGGAGTACGATTTTTTCGATCAGGAATCGGCAGCGGCCGGAACACCTTCCGAGAGTGATTTTACAAAAACCTCGTTTACCGGAAAATATAACGTGACCACCCGAAGCTACACTTACGGGAATACCCGGCGAACTACCCCCACGAGTGTTGTCACGACCACGGCCGACGGGACAGAGTACAAGCAGGATTCAAAGGTGGTGATGGATGCCTTTCTCGATAACACGAGCGCGTTGTTGACCGATATGCGTGCCGCTAATATGCTTTATTTACCCGTTCGGACGAGTACGTACGTGAAAACTCCTGGCAGCACGAGTTTTTTACTCGCAGGTGAAGAGGTGACGACCTACATGGATACCCTGATCGGTGGAAAACATTATTACCTGCCTTCTAAATTGTTGCGGTCGAACCAGGTGAATCCCGTCAGCGTGGCAAGCGGTAGTTTGAATAATTACTTCACGCGGGCGCAGTCGGCCTATACCGTGGACGGACAATTGCATTATTCCGGTTCGGGGACACGAGTAAGTGTTGCGGAGGTAAAATCAGCAGCCGGGAAAGAAACTTATGTTTATGACGAGGAGACCGGTAATCGTATACTCGTGGCCGCGCAGGCCGATCGTTCTTCCGTGGCGGCATTCGATCGGTATCGAAAGAGCGAATTAAAGCATATTAAAGTAAGCGAGCTTCCGACTAAGAGTATGAAAGAAAAGCTGGAAACTTACTACGATTTTCATCAAAATCTCCCTGAAAGTGTTTTACGGGATTCTTTTTTGAGTGAGTCCTGGACACTTCATAAAGAAATTATGAAGATCGTGGAGGATATTTTACAAGGTAAAGAACATCGTCAAAAAATCTTTGAGGAGGCCGGTAAAAAGGAGCAGGTGCAGGGAGAATACGAAATGGTTTGGTATCGCAGACAAAATAATATTGGAATATCTCGGGCGGATTATTTAAATATGATACAGGATATTGTCGATCCGATCCGGTTTGATACCCGGAAACCCGATATGATGGCATTCTTGTCGGGACGGGATAAAATGGGTGTGGACATACCGGGTAAACTACTTGTACAGAAGGTAAATGCTAATAAATATCGTTACAAGTTATTGGTTGAACGTTCTGCCGCAAAGGCCCTCTCCATATCCGTATCCTGGACATTTACCAAGTCGGGGGTAGCGGTCGGAACCGGGGAGAACACGTTCACGGTCACACAGGGAACAGGACACTATTGCATGGAGGGAGAAATTCCTGTCTCGGCGGCGCAATTGTCAGCAAGCCTGGAATTGAGGTTTTCTGATGACGTGCTGTCCGCCGCGCTCTGCCCGGACGGTATTGAATTCGAACTGACCAGTCTTGACGGTAAAGGGAATGTCGTTTGTCGTACCGGCAGAAACGGGATTATCGAGAGCCGGGAATACGATCCGCAAGGGCGCTTGCTCCGGGCAAGAGATAAAAACGGGAATATTCTTCAAGAGTATCACTATCATGTACAGCCTGGTAATCATTAATCGTAAAAAACAAGATCATGAAAACGATATATATCATATTATGCTTTTTGTTTACCCACTATTTTGTGGCGGGACAAGGTGTGCTGGTTCATTTGGATAAGATACAAAAATTTGAACCGGAACGAGTTATTTTTCCCCAGAAGGGGGGAACAGTAAAGGTATCCTTTTTTACCTCGGATTATGTAACCGCTGAAAATATTCAGACCGCTTTGCGGCAGAAGTTGCAGGGAACACCTTTTTCTTCAGCCACGATACAAGTGGCAGGGGGAGAGATTGAAGGCTATGATGGAGAGATAACCATAACTATGCCGAGAACGAGTGAGCTCTATTTTAGGGAGTACCAGTTGAAGTTGGCTAAAACTTCGTTGTTTCTCCGTCGGAAAGGATCGTACGGCAACCTGAATCGGTTTCGGGTATCGGGAGGCGGTGTCGTGGTCGACACAAACTCGGTCGTTATTCGCCTGTCGGGCACGGAACCGGGTGTGAAGTACGGTCTTTATCGTGACGGAGTACAAGTGGCGTATCTTTACGGACCTGCCAATCCGGATCTGAGCCTATACCCGGAGTGGCCGGATGATGCTCAAGCCGAAGAGGTCGAAAAAGGGAAATGGCAATGTTACCTGGATCGTCCCATCGAGTTTAAGGTGAGAGAAGCCGGCGTGTACCAGATAAAGGCTACATTGGATATAGAAACCATCGCGATGATCGGTAGCGTGACGGTCTGTCGGTACGACGGTAAACTCTACACCGCGGGAATGGACCAGGTGATCAGCGGTCGTTATGACTCGGAAACTGTCACCTCCAATCGAACCAAGCGAGTGGATGACGTGCTCTACACGGGTCCCGGCGGACGCTCCAGGCAATTGGTCTCCGTGGCAGCCTCTCCCTCGGGGAAGGATATCGTCACGCCTTTCGGTTTCGGTAAACTCGGCCGGGAGGAGAAAAAGTTCCTGCCGTTCGAGAGTACCGCCGGCACCGGAACCTACCTCGATAAAAATTTGTTCGCCTCCCGGTGGGGAAGCATTTACGGGAGTGACGAGAGTAATTTCGCGTTTAGCTTCTCGACTTTCGAGACGAGTCCCCTCGGGCGAGTGTTGACCGAGACGGGTCCCGGCAAAAACTGGCACCAGGCGGGAAAACGGGTGACTCTTTATTATGGTACCAACACGGCCAACGAGGTGCGTCGCTGGAAGGTCGACGCTGCCGGGACATTAGTCGACGGGGGCTACTACCCGGCTAATTCTCTTTCCCGGGAGAGAACCACCGACGAGGACGGCAACATCAGGGAGAGCTTCACGAGCGGGAGGGGGGAGGTTGTCGAGAGCGTGACTTACCTCTCCGGGCAACGCCTGGCCACGAGTAACGTGCACGACGACCTGGGACGCTTGCGTCACGTGCTATCGCCGGAGGCGAATGCACGTGGTCCTTTGACAGCAGGTATAATTGGTCTTTACGGTTATTACTACGCTTACGACGGGAAAGGGCGTGTCACGGAGAAGAAATTACCGGGATGTGATCCCGTCTACCTGGTCTACGATAACCGGGATCGACTCGTGATGAGCCAGGACGGTAAGCAACGGGCCGAGGACGCGAAAAAATGGAGTTACTCCCTTTACGATGCTCTCAACCGGGAGGTGGAATCCGGCGAGGTGATCTTGTCGGCGGCTACCACTCATGCCGCTCTTCAAACAGCGGCCTCCGCCAGCTCGGGCTACACCCCGGCGGGGACGAGAACGGCCCTGAAATACACGGCGTACGACACGTATCCTGCCAGCGGTAACGTGATAGCGATTCCCTTTGTCGCTACCGCCGGGTACGCCACCGCCCCGGGCACGAGTACCGGGGGCAAGGTCACGAGCGTGAAGACACGTGTCCTCGGCACGAGCACCTGGCTCACTTCCACCACCTATTACGACGACCTCGGCCGGGTTATCCAGACAGCGAGCGACAACCTCCTCGGTTATAAGAGCCGGGTCGACATGAGTTACAATTTCGCCGGGAACGTCCTGAAAACCCGGGAAGCCCACGGCTACAGCGCCACGGGAACTGACATCCTGGAGACGGTGAACACGTACGATCGCCGTGGCCGTCTTCTCTCCTCGAGCAGCACCCTGAACGGTGGAACTCCCGCCGTGGTGCAACACGAGTATGACGCCGTTGGACGGTTGAAGACGAACAAGTACAAGACGGGAGCCACCTTCCTCGCCGAGACGATGACCTACAACGCCCGGGGATGGCTGACCTCCAAGACCAGTACCCCTTTTACCATGACCTTGCGTTACGAGACGACCGCCCTCGGTGCTTCCGGGAAAAAGTATTACAACGGTGACATCAGCGAGTGGGAATGGAAGAACGGGACCACGGCTCCCGTGATGTACGCCCTCTCTTACGACGGTTTAAACCGGCTGTCAGGCAGCGTTCATTACCAGGGCGGAACGGCATGGACAGCTCTTGCCGGGAACAACGCTTATGACGAGAAGGGATTGACCTACGACCGTAACGGCAACATCCTGACCCTCAATCGCACGGGTCCATCCGCGACCTCTCTCGCCTACACTTACACGGGAAATCGATTGACCGGCTTGATCAAAAACGGGGTTAGCGGGACCTACTCTTACGACCCCAACGGGAACATGATAAATGACAGTCGAAAAAGTTTGAATTTTGAATATAATGTTTTAAATTTGTTATCGGCGG
>NZ_JAQEHX010000013.1:0-48993 GCF_027666085.1 Sanguibacteroides sp. AM78-02pH3A
GGTACTAATAACCCGATAAACTCTGTCGGTTGTTTCATTTCTATGTTCGATGTCCCTCTCCATTCAACTAGCTTTAGGTTTGACGCTATAGACGTTGAATTTTTTTAAAGGTATTTAAAAGTATTAAAAGGTATCTACAGCGACGGTGATCCACCTCTTCCCATGCCGAACAGAGAAGTTAAGCCCGTTAGCGCCGATGGTACTGCCGCGAGGTGGGAGAGTAGGTCGATGCCGAATTTAAAAAATCGTTCTAATTTATTAGGGCGATTTTTCTCTGGCGAGGTAGCTCAGCTGGTTAGAGCGCATGATTCATAATCATGAGGTCTCCGGTTCAATCCCGGATCTCGCTACGATTTAGATAAGAGCCACGAGAGATCGTGGCTCTTTTTTTATGCTAAATTCTAATCTCAGAGTCTTTTAATTTATCCTCTTGGTTTACAATGGATAGCACATCTATTCCTCTAAAGTTGTTATTCCCCAAAGTGCGCCGGTTTAAGAAAAATGGGCATATAAGTAAACTATTGAAAATTATATGATAAATAATGGATGTTTTTCTTTTATTATAAATACATTTGAGGATTATTTCGATATAGTGTCAAACGACGGCTAAATAGATGCGATTTGGGTCTGTTTGAAAGCTTTTGTGCTGTATGGATGACTAATATACAAGATTATGGGCATAGTTTCGAAAATAATTTCTTTTTGTAATAAAAAGTCAAGAATACCTGTTCAATCAATAGGCACAATAGCTTCTGTCGATCAGCATAAGAAAATGGAAGTTTCGTTAATGGAAGCAAAAGAGAAACTGGAAATAACCAATTCTATCCTATCTTCCGTGTTGAGTCTTTCCCATGTTTTGCCTTGGGATTGCGATGTCCCTACTCAGATATTTTCTTGCGATTATTTTATTTATCATCATGAAAGTCAACCGAAACCTATTAACGGAAAATATTATTGTTCGGTAGAAAAATATATCAATTCCATTCATCCGGAGTTCAGAGAACATATGATGTCCGTTTTTACCGATTTGTTGAATGGGAAACGGAAAAGTTTTCGTGAAGTTTACCAAGTACATTGGTATAACGATAGAGAATACGAGTGGATAGAAAAGCAGGGAGCGGTTTATGAATACGATTTGTCGGGGAAACCCAAGACGATCATTGGTTCGAGTGTCGTTATTACTGGACGGAAGAGGCTGGAACAGAATTTATTATTAGCCAAGGAGCAAGCAGAGGAGAGTAATCGCTTGAAATCGGCCTTTCTGGCGAACATGAGTCACGAGATTCGAACTCCTTTGAATGCAATTGTCGGTTTTTCGAATGTGTTGGCTCAAACAGATAGCGAGGAGGAAAAGCAAGAGTACTTAAGTATTATTGAACACAATAACGCTTTATTATTACAACTAATCGGAGATATACTGGATTTGTCGAAAATTGAGGCCGGCACGTTGGAGTTTATTTATTCTGATGTAGATATAGATCAGTTGCTTGAAGAGATAGAGCAGATGACAAGATTAAGAGTAAATGCCGATAGGGTTTCCGTTGCTTTTACCGAGCGGATGCCGTCGTGTATCGTTCGAACGGAAAAGAATCGGTTACTACAAGTCATTAATAATTTTGTTACGAATGCGATTAAATTTACGGAGCAAGGAGAGATTCGGTTAGGGTATCGTTTACAGGAAGACGGTTATCTGTATTTTTATGTAGCAGATACCGGTTGCGGTATTCCGACGGACAAATTGGAACTGGTGTTCGGGCGTTTTGTGAAATTGAATAATTTTGCGCAAGGTACGGGCTTGGGTTTGGCAATCAGTGAAACCATAGTGAAACGTTTGGGTGGAGATATTGGAGTGGAGTCTGCGGAAGGCGAAGGATCTCTGTTTTGGTTTACCATTCCGTATGTCCCGGTAGAGCCGATAAATTCCATCAAGCCTCCGGAGAAGACTGGTGGTTGTTTAGCAAATGTCCCGCGTGACCAGAGACCAGCCATTCTCATTGCAGAGGATAATTCGGATAATTATAAATTATATGAAACCGTATTACAGAAGGATTACAACCTTCTTCACGCGTTGAATGGAAGAGAAGCTGTTCAATTGTATAAGGAATATCTTCCGTCTTTGGTATTGATGGATTTGAAAATGCCGGAGATGGGAGGTTATGAGGCTGCGGGGGAGATACGTAAATTATCTGATCGTGTCGTTATTGTTGCCGTGACGGCTTTTGCTTTTGCTGAAGATGAACAACGGGTTTATCATAGCGGTTTTAATGATTATATCACGAAACCGATCCGGGTTGGCGTGTTGAAAGAGAAAGTGCGGGAATTTTTAAGTCTCGTATGATTTGTATCGTGAGTATCGTAAGAATGAGTGGGTATACAGGGAAAAGTATAATCGTATTCTATGTTTCCCAAATAGAAGGTGGCATATCTTGTTTTCCACGATCGGCCTGAAGTAGATACGAAACGATGAATAAGTTGTCGATGGGAGCAGGCGGGAAGTTAGCGGATAAGAGTAGTTAGAGAGAGCAACTCAATATAAGGTGAGTTGCTCTCTTATTTTATTTATTATCGAGATCTTCCAGTAAGGCTTTAACGGTAGCCTCGACCTGAAGGTCTCTTCCCTTTATGGCATTCGCCGGATCGTTATTGACTTTTATATCCGGTTCCAATTGAAGATTTTCCAAATAGCGCCCTTGGTTATCTTTCATACCCACTTGAGGGATACCGAATACAAGGGTCGGGTCCTGTTGAAGTTCCCACCATACGGCAGTCATGGTTCCGGGAACCGGCATACCGACTAATTTACCGAGCTTCATCTCTTTGTAGGCCCACGGGAAACCGTGTGCATTACTGTAATTGTCTTCGCTCATGATTACCGCGGAAGGTTTGGCCCATTGGAATAGAGGATCCCGGCCGATGTATTGCCCTCTGGGGACGAATTGGGCGTATATGTTACCGCTTAATAGCGTTAGAAGGTCTTCATGAAGCCAGCCTCCTCCGTTCGAACGGGTGTCGATAATAATGGCTTCCCGGTTACGGTAACGTCCCAATAGTTCGGAAAAAACTTCCCGGAAGCTTTGACTGTTCATAGCTTTGACATGTATATAACCGATTCTGCCTTGCGATAATTTATCTACCAAAACTTTACGTTGTTTTACCCAACGTTTGTATAACAGGGCGTTTTCTTGTCTTGATGAAATGGGTTTCACGTATTCTTCCCAACGTGCCTTGGTCGTCGGATCATAAAGGGAAAGAAGGACTCTTTTCCCCGCTAAATTTTGTAATAGTTGGAAATAATCTTCTCCTGCTTTGATTTCTTGCTGGTTGATCTTTTCGATGATTGTTCCTGCTTTGATTTTGGTGTCGGCGGAAACAAGCGGGCCTTTCTCGATAATCTCTTCAATTTTTAAACCGTTACCTTTGTATTTGGAGTCATAAAAGGCTCCCAGGGAGGCTGTTTGAGTTTTGCTGTATGTTCCGAAATATCTTGCACCTGTGTGGGAGGCATTTAGTTCGCCTAATAATTCACTAAGCAGGTCAGCGAAATCGTAATTGTTATTGATATGCGGCAAGAAACGCTCGTAGGCTTTTTTATAAAAATTCCAATCCAATTGATGAAGATCCGGATCATAGAATTTATCTTTTACTTGTCTCCAGGCATGTTCATAGATGTATTGGCGTTCGGCTGCTTTTTGGAGTTCTAATTCGGCATTGAATGGCAAAGGGGTTACTTTTCCGGAATTGACGTCGATTTTGCTGAGGCGTCCGCCCGACAACATGTAGATGTTTTTACCTTCTTTATCCATTTCCAGGCTGGCATAACGGCTGTTTAACTTGGATAGGATACGGGTGCTTCCCTCTTTGAGATCTCTGACCCATAGGTCGTAGCCTCCTTCGAAACGACTCATGTAGAAGAGTTTGTTCGCGTCATTTGTTAAAATAGCGTCTCCTAAATTGGAAGAATTGATCGTGAGACGAGCTATACGATCTTCCAGATTGTTAAAGTCGATCTTCAGTTCGGGAAGTTTATCTTTTTTCCCCGTCGTCTTCTCTTCTTTCTGTTTTTTAGCGTTCTTTGTCATCTCTTTGGCTAAGGCCGATTCTTCCTTGTTTCTTTTGAATTCATCCCAGGCTTCCGAGTCCAGGAACAGGGCATAAACATCGTATTGGGAACCCCAGCTTCCGTGACTACGGTATCCTTGTCGGTCGGTAGACCAGATGATCACTTTGCCGTTCATCATCCATTTAGGATTACTATCATTGTATCCGCTATTGGTCAGGTTATGTATTTCTCCGCTACCGTCGGCTTTGATAAGAGCGATGTCTGTATATTGCCAGCCTCCTTTTTCAAAATATTGCGCCAATATCCATTTCCCGTCCGGGGACCATTGATACCATTGATCTCCATCCGCGTAAGAGTAATTGTATCTCCCGTCTAATACGGTTCTTGTTTTTTTGTTTTTAAGCTGGATCACTTTGATTTCGGTTCTGTTTTCCAAATAAGCGATCTCTTTTCCATCCGGAGAAAAAGCCGGTTGGAAACAGGCATTTTTACTGTTTGTGATTTGAGATTCTTTGATCTCTTTTGCATATGTGAACGAGCGATCCGTACTATCCGTCAGGGAGGAAACATAGATGTTCCAGCCTCCGTTTCGTTCTCCAGCGTATACTAAAGATCGTCCGTCCGGAGAAAAACTTACGGAGCGTTCTTGTGTCGGGGTATTAGTGATTCGTCTCGTTGTGCCGTATTCGACAGAACTGACAAAAATATCTCCCCTGAGGACGAAAGCAATCTCTTTTGCGTTGGGCGATAATGCCATTTCTGTTGCCCCGTAAGTTAAATTTTGTAAGATTGAGCTCGGTTCTATCTCATCGGTTGTGATTTGGATGGTCAGTTTTTGAGGTTGTTCGCCTTCTTTACAGGTATAAATTTCTCCGTTGTAAAAATAACATAGGGTCCCGTTATCTGACATGGAGAGAAAACGTACCGGATGTTTACGGTGTTTGGTCAATTGTTTTACTTGTGAAGGATCTTCGAGCGATAATTTGCATACATTGAAATCCCCGAAGCGTTCACTTAGGAAATAGATGCTTTTTTCATCTTTCGTGAAAATAGGATTCCGGTCTTCAACCTCTTTGTTCGTGATATTAGTGAATTTGCCCGTTTTCAGATCGTGTAACCAGATATCGCGGGTGACAGAAGAGGTATGGTGTTTCCGCCAATTATCTTCGTAGCCTTTTCGGTCATGATAAACGATCCGGTCTCCTTTTTTATTAAAATGAATATCGTAAGCCTCAAAAGTCAGAAATTGTTCCGGTCTTCCGCCTTCTACGGGAATGCGATACATTTGTGCGCTGTTGGGAAACTGGGTGTAATGGACATCGGGTAAGATCGTTGCTCTGTAAATAATACTTTTTCCGTCTGGAGTAAAACATACCGGAATCTCGGAATTGGAATGAAATGTAAGTCTGGTAGGAGAACCTCCTGTCGCGGGCATGATATAAACATCAAGGCCGCCTGCTCGATCCGAAGCAAATGCGATGCTTTTACCGTCCGGGGACCATATCGGTTGGGTGTCGTAAGCCGGGTTTGTCGTGAGTTGCGTAGCTTTTCCTCCCTTGCTGTCTACCGTGAATAGGTCTCCCTTGTAACAGAAAACGATGGTCGTTCCGTCCGGGGAAATGGCGGGATAACGCATCCACAGTGCCTCGTGTTGAGCAAATGCCTTTGGAATACTCAACAGGAAAATAATGGAAATGAAAAATGAAAATAGTTTCATGTTTGATCGTTTAAATGATTTGTTTGGTATAAAAATAATAAAATTATGGTATATAATCTCTTTTCGCAACATATTTAAATATATGGCGTTCCGCTCGAATGGAATTAAATATGTACATTTACGTGTTAGGCGTATGAATGTCGGTTACCGTTACTTCGATTCCCCTTTCTTGTAAATCGTTTAAAATTTTAGAGGGGATCTTGTTATCCGTGATGATATGGTCAATGGCATCCAGATCGCAGATTTTACTGAATCCCCGCCGACCGAATTTGGAAGAATCTGCCAATACGATTGTTTTTTGTGAAGCCTTCATCATTACTCGATTTAAATTGGCTTCCATCATATTGGTTGTTGTCAACCCGTATTCCAAATCAATTCCGTCGACACCCATGAATAATTTGCTGCATGAAAAATATTCAAGCATATTTTCAGCATAATTTCCTACAACAGAGAGGGCGCTGTTGCGCACGAAACCTCCCAATTGAATAATGTCGATGTTCGGATTACGGGCCAGTATATTAGTTACGTTTATAGCTGCCGTAATTACGGTAAGATGTCCTTGGGCTTGAATTTGTCTGGCAAGGGCATGCATGGTGGTTCCCGAGGCGATCAAGATGGAATCATCGGGGGTGATCAATTGGGCTGCACTTATTCCTATCAGACGTTTTTCTTCCGTGTAGAATTTCTCTTTTTCGCTTACATGCCGGTCGTTGATGTATGGGTTGATAAGGATGGCACTACCGTGGGTACGATACAACATCTTTTTTTCCTCTAACAGGGTTAAGTCTTTTCGGATGGTAACGGAGGAGACCTTTAGTTGGTTCGCCAGGTCTACAACGGATATAGAGCCTTGTTGACGTAAAGCTTCCAGAATATAATTATGCCTTTCCTTTACGGATAATGTTTTCATCCTATTTTGTAGTTATAAATGTCGTTTATTGTAATGATATATACACCTGAGACTTATAAATTAAGTTGGACGAAGTTAATAATTTATTTTGAAGGCCGGATGAAGCTCCTTTAAAAAAAGAGAACTTTTATTATATTATTTCGTATGTTAACCTAGATGTCCGGAGTTAATCGACGAGCATCGCATGGTATGGATATAAATTATAAACAGATGAAACGTAATGATTTAATCGGAAAAATTACAGATACATCTAAGACTTGGGATGTAGTAGTCATAGGGGGTGGGGCTACAGGACTTGGGGTTGCTGTTGATGCAGTTCTTAGAGGATTTAGTGTTGCTTTATTTGAATATGATGATTTTGCAAAATGTACTTCCAGTAGGAGTACGAAGTTGGTTCATGGCGGTGTACGGTATTTGGCTCAAGGTGATGTGGGGCTCGTACTGGAAGCTCTTTATGAACGTGGACTATTGAAGAAGAATGCTCCGCATTTGGTGAAGAATCAATCTTTTTTAATCCCCAATTACAGGTATTGGGATAATATTTTGTATACGGTCGGTTTGACTTTATACGATCTTTTGGCGGGACGTTTGGGATTAGGACGTTCTTTATATGTATCTAAATCGAAATCTTTGAAGCACATTCCCGTGCTTCGTGAAAAGGGGTTGAAAGGGGGTGTCATCTATCATGACGGTCAGTTTGATGACTCCCGTCTGGCTGTCAATTTAGTACAGTCTTGTATAGATAACGGGGGATGTCCTATAAATCATATGAAAGTTACGGGGTTGATTCATGGTACGGAAGGGAAAGTAAAAGGGGTGGAAGTGGTAGATATGGAAACCGAAAAATCATATGAAGTTCAAGCGAAAGTCGTTATAAATGCGGCAGGTGTATTTGTGGATGATATTATGCAGATGGATACTCCCACGGGGGAGCATATGGTACGTCCCAGCCAAGGAGTTCATTTGGTTTTGGATAAATCGTTCCTGCAAAGTGATTACGCGATTATGATACCGAAAACGGATGATGGCCGGGTACTTTTTGCTGTACCGTGGCACGATAAAGTTGTTGTCGGGACAACGGATACCTTGCGGGAAAAACCGGAATTTGAACCTAAACCCTTGGAAAAAGAGATTGAATTCATATTGAATACCGCGGGGAAGTATATGACGCGCAAACCTACCCGTAAGGATGTGTTGTCCGCTTTCGCAGGTTTACGTCCTTTAGCTGCTCCCAAAAAGGAGGGGAAGAGTACGAAGGAGATTTCGCGAAGTCATAAGATTATAGTTTCTCCGAATAATCTGATCACCATTACGGGGGGAAAATGGACGACTTACAGACGGATGGCGGAAGATACCGTAGATCAGGCTATAAAAATGCAATTACTGGAGGAACGGAAATGCATGACAAAAACGTATCATATTCATGGTTACCGTCTGAATCCGGATCTTTCGGATCATTTATATGTTTATGGTTCTGATGTGGACGGGATAAAAAAATTGATGGATAGCGATCCGGCAATGAGAGAAAAATTAAGTCCTAAATACGATTATACGGTAGCGGAGGTGGTATGGGCAGTCAGGGAGGAGATGGCCAGGAATGTGGAGGATGTTTTGGCCAGAAGGGTTAGGTTGTTGTTTCTTGATGCTCGGGTTGCGATAGAGGTTGCCCCGAAGGTTGCTGAGATTGTCGCGAAAGAGTTAGGGTATGATGAGATCTGGAAAAAATCGCAGATAGAACGATTTGAAAAAACAGCTGCCAATTATATACTGGATTAAACAAGAAGCCGATGTACCGGAGCTTCCTGAAAAATATTTTGTACCGCAAATAAATCTGCTTTTGGAGTGGCAATGTATTACGATTAGAAACCTTTATTCTCGTTAATTGTTTCGTTTTGTTACGAATTAAGTAAAAATAATTGCGTTTTTGTTTTGAATTATTTCGTTTTGTTTGTTTCTTTGTAACAAAACTAAAAATTTCTGTATATGAAACAGGATACTACAAAGCCATTTGATGTCATTGTTATTGGCGGGGGAGCTACCGGAGCGGGGACGGCGAGGGATTGTTCGCGTCGAGGACTGCGGGTACTGTTGGTCGAACGTTTCGACATCTCGACTGGAGCTACGGGTAGGAATCATGGATTGTTGCATAGTGGGGCTCGTTACGCCGTGACCGATAAAGAGTCGGCGGAAGAGTGTATTAAGGAAAATATGATTCTACGCAAAATAGCCAGTCATTGTGTGGAGGAAACGGATGGTCTGTTTCTTAGTTTGCCGGAGGATGATATCGCTTATCAGGCCAAATTTGTAGAGGCTTGTCGCCAGGCTGGAATTCGGGCGGATGTTATTGATCCGAAAGAAGCTTTGCGGTTAGAGCCGGCGGCTAATCCGGATATTATCGGAGCTGTTCGTGTTCCGGATGGTGCCGTAGATCCGTTTCGATTGACGGCTTCCAATATAATGGATGCGAAGCATCACGGTGCTAAGGTGTTGACTTATCACGAGGTGACGGAGCTTTTGCGGGAACAGGACCGCATTGTCGGGGTAAAGGTGTTGGATCATAAGACCAAAGAGGTGAAGTCGTATTATGCTTCGGTAGTTGTTAACGCGGGAGGAATTTGGGGACATAATATAGCCCGGTTGGCGGGAATCGATATTAATATGTTGCCGTCGAAGGGTGCTTTGTTGATTTTCGGACATCGGGTGAATAATATTGTTTTGAACAGATGCCGGAAGCCGGCGGATGCGGATATTCTTGTGCCGGGAGATACCATTTGCCTGATCGGAACGACTTCGAGTAAGGTCCCTTTTGAGGAGATCGACCATATGTATGTTACCTCGGGAGAAGTCGATTTGTTGCTGAGAGAGGGGGAGAAATTGTCGCCTGTTCTGGCTCAAACCCGAATCCTCCGGGCTTACGCTGGCGTCCGTCCTTTAGTAGCATCGGATAATGATCCCAGCGGGCGGAATGTAAGCCGGGGTATCGTTTTGTTGGATCATGCCGTTCGGGATGGATTGGAGGGATTTATAACGATTACAGGCGGAAAATTAATGACTTATCGGTTGATGGCTGAATGGACGAGTGATCTGGTCTGTAAAAAATTGAATGTTTCGGCTGTTTGTACCACGGCCACGGAAAAATTGCCCGGTTCCCGGGAAAATGTGGAAGAGATAAGTAAAAAAATTCTTTCTATACCTTTAACACAGCGGAATGCCACGATTTCCCGTCACGGTGATATGGCCGGTAAATTTTCTGAAAATACCTCTTTGGACAACAGTTTGGTCTGTGAATGCGAGGAGGTATCGGTAGGAGAGGTGAAATACGCCTTAAACGAGCTGGATGTGAATAACCTGGTCGATTTGAGGCGGAGGACGCGTGTCGGAATGGGTACTTGTCAAGGAGAACTTTGTGCTTGTCGTGCCGCGGGGCTGATGAGCGATCTGCATAAATCCTGCACGAGAAGGGCGAAAGAAGATCTCTCCTCTTTTCTGAACGAGAGATGGAAAGGAATGGCCCCGATTGCCTGGGGTGATACTTTGCGCGAGAGTGAATACACGTCTTGGGTTTATGAAGGCGTATGCGGTTTAACATGGTCTCAAAAACAAGAAGAATAATATGAAATTTGATACGGTTATTATCGGCGGAGGTTTGTCCGGATTGATTTGCGGTATTTATTTGTCAAAAAGAGGACAACGTTGCGTTATCATATCTTCGGGCCAAAGTGCCCTGCATTTTTCTTCTGGTTCTTTCGATCTGTTGAATGCGTTACCTGATGGAACCGGGGTGAATCATCCTTTGGAGGCCGTCGAAGAGTTGATCTTACAAGCTCCGGAACACCCTTACGCGAAGTTGGGAGTAGAGAAGTTTGCAACCTTGGCGGCAAAGGCAAAATCATTTCTTGAAGAGGCCGGAGTACCGGTTTCCGGAGATGAACGGAAGAATCATTACCGGATCACTCCCATGGGAACGATGAAACCTACTTGGCTGACCTTAAAAGAGCAATTGATGTCTGCTGAAAAAGATCGGTTGCCTTGGAAAAAGATAGCTGTTTTTAATGTTACGGGATTTTTGGATTTTTACACGCAATTTCTTGTGGATGAATTTTGTAAGATGGGAACGGAGTGTAGGGTTCATCTTATTCATTTTCCTGCCCTGGAGAATTTGCGGAAAAATCCGACGGAGATGCGTTCCGTAAATATTGCCCGCGTGTTTGATCATCCTGAAAATTTGGATGAATTGATTCGTATACTTAGAGAGAAAAGTGTCGATTGCGAGGCGGTCGTTCTGCCGGCAATTCTCGGTCTGGGGCGGGATAATGTATTGGATTACGTGCAAAATGAAATAAAAAAACCTGTTCGTTTGGTATCCACGCTTCCGCCCTCTGTGCCCGGAATTCGGGCACAACAGCGATTATGCAGGAGTTTTCAACAGGCGGGAGGAGTCTATATGCCGGGAGATACGGTGCTGAAGGCCGACAGAGAGGGAAGACGGATCACACGCCTTTACTCCGCTGACCATGGGGATATCCCTTTCGTGGGGCAACAGGTGGTGCTGGCCACGGGAAGCTATTTTAGCCAGGGGCTGATTGCCGAACCGGACCGGATATATGAACCTGTTTTCGATTTGGATGTCTCTTACCTGAAAGATCGGGAACAGTGGTATCGTCATAATGTATTCGAGGTGCAACCTTATCAATCTTTTGGCGTAAAAACGAATACCGATTTCCGGGGGATGTATCGAGGTGAGCCTTTGGATAATCTATATGTAGCGGGAGCGGTATTGGAAGGTTACAACGCGATGAAGGAGGGGTGTGGTGCCGGGGTTTCTATTTTAAGTGCGTTGTATGTAGCAGAGCGAATTTTAAGTAAATAAAACGGACGAGATGAATCTTCAACAACATAATATTAGCGATAATAATTTCGAACAATGTATCAAATGTACGATTTGTACGGTATATTGTCCTGTTGCTGCTGTAAATCCGGCTTACCCGGGTCCCAAGCAGGCCGGTCCCGATGGGGAACGGTTACGTTTGAAAAAGTTTGATTTTTATGATGAAGCGCTGAAATATTGTATTAATTGCAAGAGATGTGAGGTCGCTTGCCCCTCTAACGTGAAGATAGGGGATATCATTCAGTCCGCTCGTATTAAATATAGCGATAAAAAACCGAAATTCCGTGATTTTATATTAGCCAATACGGATTTGGTAGGCAGTTTGTCGACCCCTTTGGCCCCGATTGTAAATATGACATTAGGAATGAAACCCGTCAAGGCGGTTTTGGACGGTGTAATGAAAATCGATCATAGGCGTTCATTCCCTAAATACGCTTTTGGTACTTTTGAAAGCTGGTATAAGAAACAGGCGGAGAAACAGGCGGCTTACCCGGAACAAGTCAGCTATTTTCATGGTTGTTACGTGAATTATAATAATCCGCAGCTGGGAAAAGATCTGATCAAGGTAATGAATGCTTTCGGGGTGGGGGTGCAGTTATTGAGAAAAGAAAAGTGTTGCGGGGTCGCCCTGATCTCCAATGGTTTTATCAAACAAGCTCAAAAACAGGCGAATGCAAACATCAAATCCATTCGGGAGTCTGTGATAGAGAGAAATATGCCGGTAATCGCTACTTCTTCAACCTGTACATTCACTATTCGCGATGAATATCCGCATTTATTGAATATAGAGAATGCGGATGTTCGGGATAAGGTGGAATTGGCCACGCGTTATATATATCGATTGTTGAGTCAACGGAAAGTCAAGCTGAATTTTAAAAAAGGAAAAAAATGGAGAGTAGCTTACCACACGCCTTGCCATATGGAAAAATTGGGTTGGTCTTATTATTCGATCGAATTATTGAAATTGATTCCCGATATGGAGTTAATCGTATTGGATTCGCAATGTTGTGGTATAGCGGGAACTTATGGTTTCAAAAAAGAAAATTATAAAACTTCACAAGATATTGGTAACTCGTTATTTAAGCAAATCGAGTCTTGCGATATCGATTATGTTGTTACCGATTGTGAAACATGTAAATGGCAGATTGAAATGTCTACAACGAAACGTTGTGAACATCCGATATCAATATTGGCAAATGTTTTGGAATAGTACGTTTGTCATTTTTTTGAAAGAGAGAATGTTTTATTTCGTAAACATAAAATGTTAAAACGAAATTTTAATCTAAATTTTGTTGAATTTTATTTTGATTTAAAAATGTTATTCTCTATTTTTGATGCGATTTGAAATTAAATTGTTTCGAATTTGCAAGCAAACTATTTCGCATGAGTTCATTTTGAAATTAGATTTATCTGTTATTGTTAATATTAACACGTAAGTTATGAACCGAGGAAACAGGATGGATGGATTTCCGTTTTACGCTGAATTAGAGGCTGTGTTTGAAAAACAATTTCTTCTGTCCGATTCGGGAAGGAACAGGGATCGGTATGTAAAAAATCTTACGGTATCAGATGATTTATTCGAAATTCGGAAAAAACAGATGAATTTTTACTCTTTGGGATGGAGTAGAATGACAGGTAGAAATAAATTAATTGTAAATAATTAAAATCTAAACACATGTGGAGTTTTCTGAAACCGGAGCCTCATAAGCCCTTGCTTCCAAAGGAAGAAATAGCCCCGACGTACAATCGGTTACGTTGGCAGGTTTTCATTGGTATCTTTATCGGATACGCTGGTTATTATCTCGTTAGAAAGAATTTTGCGCTTGCAATGCCGTATCTTGTGGAGATGGGATTCGACAAAGGACTTTTGGGTGTTGCCATCTCGGCCAACGCTATCGCGTACGGTCTTTCCAAGTTTTTGATGGGAGGTGTTTCCGATCGCAGTAGTGCCCGGAAATTTTTGCCGTTAGGATTGTTGCTTTCGGCTTTGGTGACAATCATCCTGGGAACGGGCTTGGGAATTTCTTCCATCGTGTCGATGTTTATATTGCAATTCCTGATCGGTTGGTTTCAGGGTATGGGATGGCCTCCCAGTGGACGGGTGATGACCCACTGGTTTTCTCAAAACGAGCGAGGAACTAAAATGTCTATATGGAATTGCGCTCATAATGTAGGTGGGGCCGCGATCGGTCCTATGGCTGCTGTCGGTATGGTTTGGTTCGGCTCGTGGCAAGCCGGTACCTTTTGGTTCCCCGCGGTTGTCGCTCTTTTCATTGTCGTAATCAGTTTCTTGTTGATTCGGGATACTCCTCAGTCTTGCGGTTTGCCTCCTATCGAGGAGTTTCGGAACGACTATCCGAAAAATTATAGTGCCAAATCGGAAGAGGAGCTGACAACGAAGGAGATTTTCTTCAAGTATGTATTGAATAACAAAACATTGTGGTTTATTGCCATTGCCAATGCTTTTATTTATTTAGTACGTTATGGCGTATTGGATTGGGCTCCGACCTATTTGAAAGAGGCGCGGGATTTCGACATAAAGAGTATCGGATGGGCTTATTTTGCTTATGAGTTTGCGGCCATTCCCGGTACGATTGTTTGCGGTTGGTTGAGTGACCGGGTGTTTAAAGGGCGTCGTGCTTTGACCACTATGATTTATATGGTATTGGTCGCCGTGTTTATTTTCGTTTACTGGCAATTTGCCAGAACTCCGATGGCTATCAGTATTTGTTTGATTGCCATAGGATTCTTGATATACGGCCCTGTAATGCTTATTGGAGTGCACGCGTTGGATTTGGCTCCTAAGAAAGCCGCGGGAACATCGGCCGGATTAACCGGATTTTTCGGTTACTTCTTCGGAACAGCCTTGTTGGCAAATATAGGTTTAGGATATGTTGTTCAACATTTCGGCTGGAATTGGAACTTCATCGTCTTGCTCTTGGCTTGTGCATTAGCATTCCTGTTTATCGGATTTACATATAAAGAGGAACAATATCTTGTTAAAAATAATCATTAACATTCCTAAAAATCGAAATTATGATTAAAAGACTATTTCATGTCGCATGGGCATGCGGGTTAGTAGCCTCCGTGATGTCGTGTGAAGATCAAAAATTTAATGATGTGACAGTTGATGTCGACCGCGTACACGTGGCGACTTTGTCTGAAGAGATGCAAAAAGTTCGGGATTATGTTCCGGAATATGCCGTGATGGCTCATAGAGGTTCTACGTTCTGGACGCCGGAAGAGACAGAAGCCGCTTATCGTTGGGCGAGAGAGATCGGCGCCGATTATTTGGAATGCGATTTGCAGGTGTCGAAGGATGGAGTGGTATTGGCTTTGCATGATACGGATTTGAAACGTACTACTAATATTGCGGATGTTTTCGGTGAGGCTCTTCCCACGGAATTGAGAAAAGAGTACTACGAGAAATTGGGATATACCGCCGCACAAATCGATAGTTTGATGATTGTGGATACGAAAAATTTTGTTCCCAATTATCCTTCTTCTTATACTTACTATGAATTGATGCATTTGGATGCTGGAAGATGGTTCAACGAGAGCAGTTTAGAGCAGGCGCGCGCCGGCTTCGTGGAACAACATCAGTATATTTCGACTTTGGAAGATTTGGTAATGTATTCAAAAGGGTATCGTTTGAAGAGATACAAAGCGGGAGAAACGGATCCTTTTGGGCTTTGGAAGAAACCGGAAGGAGAGCGTGTCGTAACCGGAATGACGGCTACGAACAAAACCATTACCAATCCCATAAATTTTGTTACGGTTGATAAGGTTGTCAAATATGATTTCGAGTATGTCGTAGATACAAAGGCTGACGGAGGTGCACTTAGCGGAAATATTCCGGGTATCTACATCGAATTCAAGGAACCGTGGTTGAATCCGGCGGGATTTGAGCAAATGGTATATGATGAGTTATCGGAATTGCATATGAATATAATTACCGAGCCGGCAAACGAAAATGAACCTTTCTATAAAAATCATAAAGTGAATGTCGGCAATACGAACGGTAAGGTAGTTCTTCAAACTTTCTCTTTACAAAGTTTGGTGCAGGTGAGCAAGGTTTTTGAAGGAAAAGTTCCGATGTGTTTCTTGTTGTGGCTGGGAAGTGGGGCTACTGATCTGACATACGACGATCCTACCGGATATGCCTCTTTCATTAATTTGGGAGTACAGTATAAAGCTCATTTCATCGGACCGTGTATCGGTGGAGCTCCCAATAACTATCCGGAATTAAACAAACCCTGGCAAAATCATTTGATTCACCGGGCAAAAATGAAGAATCATCCGTATACTTTCGATACTTATGATCAGATGGCTAAATATTTTGGTCAGTATAATTATGGAGTAGAGGGCGGAGCCGTCTTTAAGGCTCCCTATCTGGATGCGTTGTTCACTAACCACTCGGATATGTCTCTTCAATACATGATTAATTTTAATTGGAGAAGTAAAGATGCTCCTCAAACTGTACCGGATGCACGTCAATTACTGGAAGAGTTGGGTTACGAAAAATAATTACATTTAATTGCATATACAAATGAAGAAATATATATTATTCCCTCTTGTGTTAGTAGCTGCCATGCTGTCTTCTAACGTGATAAAAGCTCAGGATCAGGATGTAGAGCCTTTGTTGAAATATATTAATAAGGAAAACGGACTTAAACTTACAGCCGGTGGTCGTCTTTTTGCCGATTTCGCTTATTATCATACGGAATTTACTCCCATGAAATCGGGGGCCGCAATTACAGATGCCCGCATCCGAACCTCGCTGACTTGGAAAAATTTCTATTTTTATGCTGATTTCGATTTCTCCAAGGGAACCTTCAAGCAGAAAAATATTTTTGTAAGGTATAATTTCAAAGAGTCTGTAAATGGCATTCATAGCGTGAAAGCCGGTTATTTTAATGAACCGTCCACGATGAGTTTGAATACCAGTCTGTATAATTATCACTTTATTTCTCGTCCGGCGGGGGTGAATGCGTTGTCTCCCGGACGTGCCTTGGGTGTTACCTACAAGTATTTTGACCGGAATTTTTTTGCGGATCAGGGCTTTTTTGCCGAAAACAAATACAACGATCAGATTGCAGGATTCCAAGGATTTAGTTTAAGCGGTCGTTGGTTATACAAACCGATCAATAATGACTATATGACGTTGCAGTTCGGTATCGGCATGCGTTACGGACGGATCAACAGCGGTGAAGTTATTAATGATAACGTGTTTAAGACCAACCTGGAAATCGAGGCCAATATGCAAACTTATGTGGATGCAACTACCCGTTTCTTGAATGCAGACGTGGCTTGGGCAAAAAATACGTTGAATGTAAATCCTGAATTATTGTTCAGAACGGATCGTTTCTTCTTCCGCGGAGAATATATTTTCAAAAAAATCTGGAAAGACCGGGATGATTTGACTTTGTTCGAAAATCAATTGGGAGGTCAGCAAAGTTGGCAAACTCTGGTGTCCTGGCAGAATGGAAACCCGATTCGTGCTTCCAAGTTCGATGCCGCGTATGTCGAGTTAGGCTATTTGTTGTGCGGTAAGGCTTATACCTATGATGACGAATACGCTTTGTTGGGAGGAATGAACGATAAAGTCGGACTTGAAGTGGTCGCTCGTTATAGTTACACGAATTTGAATGATATCAATAAGGGTGATGTGTTCTTAATAGGCAATCATAAGTTCTATCCGAATGGAGAGATAAAAGATTACCCGGTGGTTTCAACCAGTATCGGCGGAGGAAGAATGCATGCCGTTACTTTGGGATTGAACTACTCGTTTAATCAATATGTCAAAGTGATGGGTGAGTACCAATACGCTAATCTGGATAATGTTTATTTCCCCAATGATAAAAATTTCCATCAGCTGCAATTGCGCTTAATGGTTTCTTTCTAATGATAGGTAGGTTTGTAAGAAAGGGATGGCATATGTCATCCCTTTTTTTTAGGAATAAAGCGAGTTAATTTTATATATTTTCTATATCTTTTTTTGCGTGGGTGTTTTTATTAACAATTGTTTTTTTTATTTTTGACATTGAAATGTTGATGATAAACTGTACCAATTACTGAAATATGAAAATAACCGGCTTAATTATATTGTCTTTTTGGATTGTAACTAAAGGATCTTTCGGTCAGATTGATGTACGTGAAATAAACAAGCCGATCGAATTGCTGAATGAGGCGAATGAGGATATTAAAGATGGTAAGTATAAAGAGGCTGTACCCAAATTACTGGCAGCAGCCAAATTGAATCCGAAATTGAGAGATATTTATATTTCGTTGAATCAGGCTTGTCCTCAGACGAATCAAATATCAATACTAAAGGAGTACCTGAAAAGAGCACAATCTATTTTTATTGAAGATGATGAGATTTGCTATTATTTAGGAAATGTCTATCAAAACGAGAATCGTTTCGCTGAAGCGATAAGAGAGTATACTTCAGCTATCAAATACGCTAAGAAAAATGGCGAAGAGTTTGGCTTGACTTATGCTTATTATTTGAATCGCGGAAATTGTTATTTGAAACGAAGTGAGTTTCAGAAAGCCATACAGGATTATACCTACTCCTTGTCATTGAACGATAAAAGCGGAGCACTCTATGCTAATAGAGGAATTGCTTATTTTAAAACCGGAAAGAGGACAGAAGCTTGCCGTGATTGGAAAAAGGCCAAAACTCTCGGTGTAACGAGTGTGGGGCAATATTTGAATCGCTATTGTAAATAATCGACAAAAGAAGATTTACGGATTCAAGGTCTCGATCAATGAGGTTAAATTACTGGTAAATAATTTTACAGAGATGGCCAGCAAAATGATTCCGAAGAATTTTCTCAGGATGTATACTCCTCCCTTGCCGAATATTTTTTCTACTAAAGAAACATTCTTTATCACCAAGTAGACAACAATGATGTTCAGTATTAAGGCGATAATAATATTGACGGTATGATATTCCGCTTTTAAGGCTAACAGGGTCGTTAAGGTTCCAGCTCCGGCAATAAGAGGGAAAACCAGGGGAACGATCGCCGCGGCATCGGTCGGCCCGTCGTTTTTAAAAATTTCGATTCCGAAAATCATCTCTACGGCTAAAACGAAAATAATCAGGGCTCCGGCAACGGCAAAGGAAGAGATATCCACGCTGAATAATCCTAATAAGGCATCTCCGACAAAAAGAAAACCGAAAAGGATAAGAAACGAAAACAAAGCTGCTTTGGCTGCGTTTAATTTATGATGTTTATTCTGGATGTCGATAATAATAGGAACGGAACCCGTAATGTCGATTACCGCAAATAGAACCATAAAGGCGCTGACGATTTCCTGTATGCCAAGTGTCGAAATATCCATATTGTAAATCATTTATTCACTTGATGTTTTTTATAATCTCTTTTCTTTTTGTCAGAAAAAAATGGGTTAAATGCCAAATAAAAGTATTATTTTTGTCTGGATCTCGTTCATATCTGATGGATAGATACGCTAAGACTCGGCAAAGATACTGAATCATAGGATTTTTTCAAAAAATATGAATGGTAAAGAAAAGATATTTATGGAATATACGAAGTTAATTGTTGAGAAACAGGAAAATATTTGTATTGTAAAAGTCAATAATCCGGAAGCGTTAAATGCTTTGAGTTCCGTTGTGTTGAGAGAGTTAGACGATGTTTTCACGGTAATAGGTAAGGACGAGGCTACGGATATTGTTATTTTGACCGGGGTAGGACGTTCTTTTGTCGCTGGTGCTGATATTTCGGAGATGAGTAATTTGAATGCCGCGGAGGGTAAAGCATTCGGTGAGTTGGGAGCTAAGGTTTTTAGAAAAATTGAGTTATTGAATAAGGTGGTCATCGCTGCCGTGAACGGGTTTGCTTTAGGTGGGGGATGTGAATTGGCTATGGCTTGCGATATCCGGATTGCTTCTTCGAAGGCTAAATTCGGACAACCGGAAGTGGGGCTGGGGATTACCCCCGGATTTTCCGGAACCCAACGATTGCCCAGAATCGTGGGATTGGGGAAAGCGAAGGAGTTGATCTATACGGCGGATGTGATCCATGCCGAAGAAGCTTGTCGGATCGGCTTGGTGAATAAAGTTGTTGAACCCGAAATGTTGTTGGAAGAGTGTTTGAATATGGCCAGGAAGATAGCCTCGAAAGCTCCTTTAGCCGTGCAATATTCGAAAGAAGCTATCAATCGGGGAATGGAGACGGATATAGAGACGGGTATTGCTATTGAAAACTATTTGTTTGGACTTTGTTTTTCCACGGAAGATCAAAAAGAGGGGATGAGGGCTTTCTTGGCAAAGCAAGAGGTGACTTTTCAAAAAAAATAATATATATTAACAAAGTAATTGAAGGTTTAATATGAAAATTTGTGTCGTAGGTACAGGGACGATGGGTAACGGTATTGCCCAGACGTTTGCCCAGGCTGGTCACGATGTGTTGTTGAAAGGGAGATCAGAAGCTTCTTTGGCAAAAGCACATAAAGCCATAGATAAGAGTCTTTCTAAAATGGTAGAGAAAGGCAAAATGGAAGCCGCTCAAAAAGAGGCGATTATCGCAAAGATTAAGGACACCATGGCTTATGAAGATTGTAAAGATGCTGATTTGGTCATAGAGGTGGTGGCCGAAGATATGAACACCAAGAGTGAGATATTTAAAACGTTGGATGCTGTTTGCAAACCTGAGGCAGTATTGGCTACCAACACTTCTTCTCTTTCTATAACCGAGATTGCTGCTACGACTAATCGTCCGGAAAAGGTTATAGGAATGCATTTTTTCAATCCTGTCCCCATGATGAAATTAGTGGAAGTGATAAAAGGACAATTAACTTCTCAAGAAGTACATGATAAAATCATGGCCCTTGCCGCAGAAATCGGTAAGACTCCCGTGAGTGTAAATGAAGCTCCCGGGTTTGTGGTGAACCGTATTTTAATACCGATGATTAACGAGGGGATCGGTATTTATGCCGATGGAGTGGCCTCCAAAGAGGAGATCGATGAGGCTATGAAATTAGGGGCGAATCATCCTATGGGACCTTTGGCATTGGGGGATTTGATCGGTTTGGATGTTTGTCTGGCTATTATGGAAGTTTTGTACCATGAATTCGGAGATTCCAAATACCGTCCGCATCCTTTATTACGTAAGATGGTTCGGGCGAACCTGCTGGGTAGGAAGACCGGAATCGGTTTTTATGATTACCGTAAATGACAAAAATAAAAAAACCGGGAGATTTCTCCCGGTTTTTGTTTATTCTGATTTTTTCAATTTTTCGGTAAGCAAAGGAACGATTTTCCGTACATCTCCCACGATACCCAAGTCTGCTACATTGAAAATAGGAGCATACTTGTCTTTGTTGATAGCGATGATGTATTCTGCCTCTTCCATTCCGGCCAGATGCTGGATAGCCCCGGAAATACCCATGGCGAAATAGACATCCGGACGAACTGTTTTACCGGTTTGTCCTACCTGACGTTCGTGACCGAGAACTCCCGCGTCCACCATTGCACGGGAAGCCGATACCTCGGCTCCGATGGTGTTGGCCATGGCCCGTAACAGATCAAAACCCTCCGTGTTTCCAACTCCGCGTCCCCCGGACACCAGAATATGAGCTTCGGTGATGTCGATCAGATTCTTTTGTTCTTTTACGGTTTCTAACACGCGTACACGGAACTTGGATTTGTCAAAGCGGATCGTAACATCTTCGATCGTACCTTGACGATTCGTGTCTCGCTGTCCGATGCGCATTACACCCGGACGAACGGTTGACATTTGAGGACGATGGTCTTTGCAGATGATTGTCGCCATCAGGTTTCCCCCGAATGCCGGACGCGTCATTAGCAGGTCTCTCTCCTCTGAAATTTCTAATCCGGTACAGTCTGCCGTTAAACCGGTTTCTATACGGGCAGACAGACGTGGTCCCAGGTCCCGTCCGATTGTCGTGGCACCGATTAAAACGATGCTGGGTTTATTTTCCTTCACGATCTGGTAGATAGCCTGAGCGTAAGGTTCCGTTACGTAGGTTTCCAACTCGGGAGCATCTACACGTAAAACCGTGTCGGCTCCGTAAGCAATGCACTCCTGGGCTTGAGTCGATAAGTTGTGGCCTAATAGTATGGCGTATACTTTTTCATTTAAAGCATCTGCCAATTCTCTGGCTTTACCTAATAACTCCAGAGCCACATTTTGGATTACGCCTTCTCTTTGTTCGATAAAGACATAAACGTTTTTATATTGTGATTTATCCATCTGACTATTTAATTTTGAATTTGGAGAAAAGCTCTAAATTCTTATTAGATAATAAATTTCTCTTTTAATTTATTGATAATGATATCGGCGGCTTCCGTCGGTTCTACCTCGTAGATTTGTCCGGCAGCTTTCACTCCCTTCGTGAAGGATTTGTATACCCGGGTAGGAGAACCGTTTAGACCGATCTTGTTTTCATCCACGGTGATATTCGTGTAATTCCATAATTCAATTTCACGGTCGTAGGCTTCAACAATACCTCTTACGGACATATAACGGGGTTTTACTCCCGATGCCAATGCCGTTAATACACAAGGGGCATCTACTTCTACGATTTGGTGGCCTTCCTCGGTGGATTTTTTTATGGTAAAGGTTTTATTGCCGTCGAACTTCAGGTCCTCTACATAGGTTACTTGTGGTAAGTCCAAGTGTTCTGCAATTTGAGGGCCTACTTGTGCCGTATCTCCGTCAATAGCTTGACGTCCGGTAATTACCAAATCGTAATCCAAAGCTCTCAATGCTCCGGCTATCGTGTTAGAGGTGGCTAAGGTATCCGCTCCCGCGAATTTGCGGTCGCTTAATAAAATAGCGCGATCGACTCCCATGGCGAAAGCTTCTCGCAAGATGGCTTCGGCTTGTGGCGGACCCATCGTAATAACGGTTACGTGAGCACCGTATTGATCTTTTAATTGAAGGGCAAATTCAAGACCTCCTTTGTCATCGGGGTTCATGATACTGGGAACCCCGTCTCTGATTAAGGTTCCGGTAACCGGGTCAAGTTTAATTTCCGTGGTATCCGGAACTTGTTTAATACAAACAACTATCTTCATGTCGACTTTTTTTACTTTAATAAATTGGCTGCGATGACCATTCTCTGAACTTCTGAAGTTCCCTCGTAAATTTCAGTGATTTTAGCATCTCTCATCATTCTCTCAACCGGATATTCCCGGGTATAACCGTATCCTCCGTGGAATTGTACCGCTTTGGTCGTTACTTCCATTGCTGTTTCTGCCGCAAACAGTTTAGCCATGGCCGCATCGGCGGAGTAATTCTCTTTTTGATCTTTTTTGAAAGCGGCTTTTCTGACTAACAAACGGGAGGCATTGATTTTAGCTTCTAAGTCGGCCAATTGGAATTGGGTGTTCTGGAATTGACCGAGCGCTTTACCGAATTGTTTACGCTCTTTCACGTACTTCACCGTTTCGTCCATAGCTCCTTGGGCAATACCGAGGGCTTGCGATGCGATTCCGATACGTCCTCCGTCCAATGTTTTCATGGCGATTCCGAATCCCTTGCCTTCTTGTCCCAATAAATTTTCAGCCGGAACAATGCAGTTTTCAAAAATCAATTCGCAGGTAGCCGATCCGCGGATACCCATCTTTTTCTCTTTTTTGCCGATGGAAAAACCGGGAAAATCTTTTTCCACGATAAAGGCGGAGATTCCTCTCGTGCCTTTAGACTTATCGGTCATTGCCATGACAATATATACATGAGCATATCCGGCATTCGTAATGAATATCTTAGATCCGTTCAATACGTAATGATCTCCCTCTTTCACAGCCGTGGTTTGTTGTGCGGAGGCGTCCGTACCCGCATTGGGTTCGGTTAACCCGAAAGCGCCGATCCATTCGCCGGAGGCTAATTTGGGAAGGTATTTGGCCTTTTGTTCGGGTGTCCCGAATTCCATAATAGGAGCGCCGCATAGAGAGGTGTGAGCCGATACAATAACTCCTGTTGTGGCACATACACGGGATAGTTCTTCTACGGCCATCGTGTAAAGAACATTATTTCCGCCAGCCCCGCCATACTCAACGGGGAAGGGAATACCCATAATACCTAACTTTGCCATTTTTTCTACGGTTTCCATCGGGAATCTTTCCGATTCGTCTACTTCTGCCGCTAATGGTTTTACTTCTTTTTCTGCAAACTCTCTTATCATTTGCAAGAAGAGTTGCTCTTTTTTTGATAGACTGAAATCCATTATTATTAATGTTTTTTTAATTGATTGAAGCTAACTGTAATCTTAAATCAGCATTTTTTTAGAATTAATGCCGTTCCCATACCTCCCCCTATACAAAGAGAAGCAAGACCTACTTCAGCTTCACTGTTTAGCATTTCATATACAAGTGATACGATGATGCGATTGCCTGACGCCCCTATGGGGTGGCCTAATGCAATGGCACCTCCGTTGACGTTGGTACGTTCGTTTATCCACTCTCTCGTTACGCCATGTTGTGCCATTAGTTCATGAATTACTCCCAGTGATTGTGCCGCAAATGCCTCGTTGAGTTCTATCACGTCAATATCAGATAGTTTTATATCGGCATTTTTCAAAGCATTGGTAATGGCTGGTACGGGGCCCATACCCATAATGGCGGGGTCCACACCACCTTGTCCGACACCGATAATCTCGCATAGAGGGGTTAGGTTGTATTGTTTAACGGCCTCTTCCGATGCGAGCATCACGAATGACGCTCCGTCGTTGATTCCGGAAGCATTACCGGCAGTTACAGAGCCCTCTTTTTTGAAAGCGGGACGTAAGGTCGATAGTTTTTCCAGCGACGTTTTTCTATTGGGGAATTCGTCCGTATCGAATTGTAAAGTTTCTTTTTTTACTTTATACTCGATAGGCACAATTTCAGCTTTAAATTTACCGTTATCGATAGCAGCTATTGCACGCTTTTGCGATTCTAAAGCAAATTCATCCTGTTCTTCCCGGCTGATGGAATATTTTTCTGCTATATTTTCAGCCGTAATGCCCATGTGATACCCTTCAAATGCATCAGTAAGACCATCGAATACCATGTGGTCGATGACTGTTACGTCTCCCATGCGGTGTCCGTCGCGGACATGACCGGGAAGAATGTAACCGGCTTTTGACATGGATTCGGTACCTCCCGCGATAATAAGGTTAGCAAGTCCCGCTTTGATAGCGCTTACACCGTTGAGCACGGCTTTCATTCCGCTACCGCATATCATGTTGATGCCATAAGCGGGTACTTCCTGGGGAATCCCCCCTTTTATGGACGCCTGACGGGCCACTCCCTGCCCTTGTCCGGCAGATAGTACGTTACCTACGATTACTTCATCAATATGGGCAGGATTAATACCGGTTTCTGCAATGATGTTTTTAATTACTGCGGCACCGAGGTCTGCTGCTGACAATGAAAGAGTACTTCCTAAAAATTTGCCAATCGCTGTTCTTTTTGCTGCTACGATATATGCCTTCATTTATTGAGCCATTGGTTTTAAATTTTTAGAAACGAGTAATTCACAGCCCGTTGCTGCTTTGATGTCATCCAAGGTAAATTCACTGTTTAATTCTACCAATTCGATTCCGGCAGGAGTGATGTTCATAACACCCATCTCGGTGATGATCATGTCAACTTCACCCGCGGCTGTTAACGGTAGTGTACATTCTTTCAATATCTTGTGGTTCCCTTTTGCGGTATGTTCCATGGCAAGGATTACTTTTTTAGCACCAACTAAAAGATCCATGGCTCCTCCCATTCCCGGGGCTTTCTTGCCGGGGATGATCCAGTTGGCCAAATTTCCTTTCTCGTCTACCTGTAAAGCACCAAGAATAGTTACATCCACATGTCCGCCCCGGATGATTCCGAAAGAAGTGGCACTATCAAAGCTACATGCTCCGTCGATAGCCGTGATGTATCCACCGCCGGCATCCGTCAATTCCGGATTTTCTTTACCTTCTTCCGGTTTCGGGCCCATGCCTAATAATCCGTTTTCGGATTGTAGGATCACGTGTACGTCACTCTTCAGGTAGTTGGGGACCATTGTCGGCAACCCGATGCCCAAGTTAACTACGTCGCCGTCTTTTAATTCGAGGGCAACCCGCTTGGCAATAACTTCTCTTACTTGATCTTTATCCATAACCGTTTTAATTTTAAATTGTAAATTTTAGATTGTAAATTGACGATTACCTTTGGCGTGTAATTTAGGATTTAAAATCTAAAATTCTAAATGCTATTTCGTTTTTCTTCTAACAAGTTCTTGTGCAACAAATGAAGCCACATCATCGGCATAGGTGTTCATGCCGAAACCGGCATCGTATCCCAATTCTTTCGCTAACTCATGAGATATGCGAGGACCTCCGCAAGCTAAAATAACCTTATCCCGGAGACCTTCGGCTTCCAGCATCTCTACCAATTCCGTCAGGTTTTTGATATGAATGTCTTTCTGTGTTACTGTTTGTGATACTAACAAGGCATCAGCATGCAGCTCGATAGCCTTGGCGATAAACTCTTCATTGGGAACCTGACTTCCTAAATTATGGGCCTCGATCATGTCATAACGTTCCAGTCCATAGTGTCCGGCGAATCCTTTCATGTTCATGATGGCGTCAATACCTACCGTGTGGGCATCGGTGCCGGTACTGGCTCCGACAACGACAATGGGACGTCCGATATGTTCACGGATGAATTCGTCTGTCTCGTGCATCTCCCATTTGGTCGATTCGACTTTGGGAACATGGATTGCGGTAAAATCGACCGTGGGTGTACAGCTCCCGTAACAGTTAAAAAAGGTATAACCTTCGGTCAATTCTTTACTGAATACGATTTGAGGGTTTTCGAAACCCATTTTCTTCAGCAGTTGTTTTGCAGCCTCGATGGCCTCTTCTCCGGCGGGAACGGGCAGGGTAAAACTTAATTGAGTTTTACCGTCGTTCATGGTATCGCCGTATGGTTTTATCTTTTTCAGATCTAAGGTCTGATCAAAATCATTTTTTTCCGTTGAATATAATCCACCACTCATACTAATTGAAAATTGAAAATGAAAAATTGAAATGGTTCAATAGATCATTTGTTGTTATTATTTTAGATTACGCGTTCATTGAAACTTTGGGATTAAAATTTAGTCCTCAAATTTCAATTTTCAATTCTTTTTGAGCATAAGCTCAATGAACGGATTGTAATAGTTCGCACTTTTTTCCGCTACTCCGTCCAGACCTTTGCCTCCGTTTTTCGGACGTTTGATATCTGCAAAAATCCCCTTTTCCAGTGCGGTAAACAGCCCTTCGTGTTCGATGTTCTCCAAAAGAGCGATGGCTTTGTCTAAAACCTCTTTGGCCCGGCGTTGAATGATTCCGTCCGTTTTAAACTCTACTTCGTCCCCGATATTTCTCATATTACCGAAAATATATTTTGCATTCTCGATGGAGAGATAGCGGTCTGACATGAAAGGCGTGTGGATAGCCTCTGTCGGCATTCCCAATAATTGAATACCTTGTGAAGTCCAAATACCGATCATGTTGAAAAGAGCATCTTGAATATGACCGCGGAAAATATTTCCCGTCATAAATTTGGTCGGGGGCATGTATTTTAACGGGGCTTTCGGGAAGATTTCGCGGGTCATTTGAGCTTGTGCCAATTCGAATAAGAAACCGTTTTCTTGCATGGGATCCATTTCGAATGCATGTCCTAATCCCATTTGTTCTTCCGGAAGTCCGGCAATGAGAGCTAATTGTTCGTTGATTAAATCGGAGGCTAATACCGTATGTGCTTGTTCGATTGCGTCGGCCGTCGTTAAATAGTTGTCTTCTCCCGTGTTGATAATGACACCGGCGAATCCGTTGATGACACGGGACATGAATTGATCGACCAAAGTCCGTTGCATGTTGATGTCGCGGAAAAGAATACCGTAAAGAGCATCGTTCAGCATAACATCCAACCCCTCTAAAGCTCCCATGGCGGCGATTTCAGGCATACATAGCCCCGAGCAGTAGTTACATAACCGAATGTATCGGCCTACTTCTTCGCCTACTTCATCCAGGGCTTTTCGCATGATTCGGAAATTCTCCTGGGTTGCAAAGGTTCCCCCGAAACCTTCCGTTGTAGCTCCGTAAGGCACGTAGTCTAAAAGACTCTGTCCTGTGGTACGGATTACGGCGATAATATCTGCTCCCTGACGGGCTGCTGCTTGAGCTTGTACCACGTCTTCATAAATGTTTCCGGTTGCGACGATGACATAAAGGTAGGGTTTGGGACCTTCGCCTATCGTTTTTAAATAGTGTTCTTTCTTTGCTCGACGATCACTGATTCGTTTGATGCTGGCTTCTACGTAAGGTTTCAAGGCCGAGCGAATCTCTTCATTGGAATGGACGGGTAGTTTCGTCATATCCAATTGGCCGTCGGCTACCTTCTCTGCAATTTCCTGGGGAGTCATTCTTGTTTCGGCGATCGTATTACCGAGAAAGAAAAGAATACCCTGATTCAATACCCCTTGTTCTTTGATTTCGTCTACCAAAACATTGGGTAGTGGAACGGTGTTCGCATCCACGCCGTCGATGCCTAAGAGACGGCAAAGAGTCCGCTCTACGGCAACAGTGGTGTAGTGTTCCACGAATTTTTGTACATCATCGGCTATTTTCTTGGACACTTTTTTCGCGTGTGCCACTTTGTCAAAATCCAGCCCTAATTTACTGTTCTGCATAGTTTTTTTGTTACGATTTTACATTCGTTTAGGGAAGAGGGGGAAAGAGGACTCTCTTGCCTTGATCCTCGTTTCTTCTCTTTATTTCCCTGCATTCGAACTTTATTTTCAATTTAATATTATTCTTTCTCTCTCTTATTCTTGGTGCAGATAGATTTCTGCCCGATCCAACAAATTCTCGTCTACTCCCAATATACGAGCAATACGCATCGCCTCCTGCGGCACGGAGGTATCGTTATCCTCGATCAGGGAATAGTCGATGTATTCGTTTATATTATGTATGGTCAACGTGCCTTTTACTTTTTCTTTCATAAATCCTTTTACCCTTAGTTTTCGGCAAGAAGCCTGAATCCCGCTGTAATGGGAGGTGATCAGGGATCGGACCTCGTTTTCCGTGAGAAAATCGAGTACCGCATTCACGATAGCTTTTCCTTCTGCCGGATTGGTCGTCCGTGCTAATTCATCGATAAGGATAAGGGCATTTTTGCCTGCTTTGATGTCTTGGACGATCCGGTTGATCCGGAGCATTTCTGATGCAAAGGAGGATAATCCGTTGAGCTCGCATTGCTCATCTCCGATACAGAGTAAAACCTCATCTACTAAAGCGATCTCGGCCTGAATCGCCGGTACGAAAAATCCGAATTGGAAAAGAGTTTGAGCTAAAGCGACGGTTTTGAGGATAACGCTTTTCCCGGCCATATTGGCTCCGGTAATCAGACAAGCTCCTTTGCCTATTTCGATATCAATCGGTTGATAGGCTTTCTGTTCGCTTTCCAGGATCTTCTTTATCTGCGGATTGAAGATACCCTGATAAGAGGTCGTGTGTGCCGCGATTCCCGGTTTGCAAAGATGCATCTCGATAGCCTGCTTGGCTTTAGCGATAAGGATATCTATTGTCGCGATTCCGGTTAAAGCTTCTGAAACGGAAAGAGCCAATCCACGCAACTGTCCGGAAAGTTTCTCCCGGATCTCGTCTTCCAGTAGAATGCTACGGAAGTATAGTTTCTCCACTTGTTTTTCATCCGCTTTTCCGGATTGTTTCAGTTTCTTTATTTCATGTCGTAAATCGGCCAGCTCGGTAGAGTATGCATCGTATATGTAAAAATAAGGAATACGCATCTTGTCCGGATCGAGGATATCGATGACCGGTTCGAGATCGGGAATACGGATGATATCAATCTTTCCCGTCTCTAACAAAAGACGTATATCCATGGCCAACAAGGAGAAGTTCTTTAATTCGAATAATTCGATGTCATCTAAGTTATGATTTTCTTCTATCCGGGAAATCGTACCTCGAATGTCTTTTATTCGCGTCAGTTTTATGCTGATCCTCGAAAGAATATCGGCGTATTGAGTATCTCGAAGGTAAAGACACATTTGTTCCACTCGATTCAATTCGTTGATAATTTCATCCGGGATTTGCTGGTAGGGAGTTGCATAGAGAACCCGTTTCGCCAAACCGGATTGTATTTCCAGTTGATCGATCATAAACCTGAATCCGTTCACTTCTTCTATGGCATTCCTTACTAAAAACATATCTGTTTCAAATTCTTTTTACATTATATACCGGTATTTGTAGGCTTTCCTGCATGGCAGACCTTAATTCATCCGGATCCAAACAATAGCCTTCGGGAGATAAAGGGTTGATACATACGGCAAGCAACTTGCTTTTTTGCAAGACTTTTAACTGTCCCCCCTTTTTCACGAAAGCGTAATAGGACTCCATAGAGGCAAATACCCGGGTGAAGTCCTTGATTAGTAACGTTATTTCCTTTATTTGCTTTTGTGCCCTTAAAAATTGTAATAACTTGTCACTGATTGCCCCGGCAACGAAAAGGGTGTTCCCATGACGGAAAATATCTTCTTTATGCTGTTCCAGCATAAAAACAGAGGGTATATTCAAATCATGAACGACACCCGTTTCATCTATAGACCAGACTCCGTTTTCGATACCGGCTAATTGGTGTGCCGTCATTGCATCCGCGGTATCAAGACGGATCAGGTCGTATATGTATTTTGTTTTTCTGACCAATTGAGGGATATTACAAGAGAGAGCAGCTCCCGTTGCCAGTATCATAGCTTCCGTTACAGCCGGAGAACTGAGACTGAGACGCGATAAGGCTCCGTCTACGATCGTCGTATCTACGTTAAAACGTTTCATCCCTTCGATGAGGTATCGTAAGGAAGCGGTATCCGGAGGACCGGATAACAGCACTTTTCCTTGCGAAACGGCTTTGGCCGTGATCAGTCGGCCTAAAGAGGTTTGACGATTGCTGACATCCATGATTTCGGAAACCAATCTTTTTTCCCGGTAATGTTTTTCGGACGTGATAAAGATCATGCCTTCGTATACTTCGATTTCCGGTTTGGGAGTTTGGCAAACCTGATCCCGATCTTCACCGTCAATGCCAATGGACGTTAGGGCAAATTGCTTTCCCGTATTCTTAACTCGATTAAGAATATAGTTTAAGCATTCTGTCTTCCCGGCATTTTTTGCCAATCCGACGATAGAAATACTGTTGTATTTTAATATCTCTTCAATAAAAGGCAAAGCGATCGTTGTTTTTAGTTGACGATGGTAAAGGATTCTCTTCACCATCGTCGATTGAAATCGTATTAATGTTTATTTCTTTCGTGACGAGCTAAAACTTTCGGTTCGATAGAGAGCTGATCTCCGTGTAAAAGAGCCGCGATACCTTCTCTGCGAGCCTTTTCGCATTCGGGGCAATGACACTCTTCTTGGTAATCCGTCGGTTCCGTATAGGTCGTGATAACGCCTTCGTAATTTCTTAATACTACCCGTTTCGGAGATTGGGAAAGAACATAATTAGGCATGACCGGAGTTTTTCCGCCACCTCCGGGAGCGTCCACGACAAAGGTTGGAACGGCATATCCGGAAGTATGGCCGCGTAGATTTTCTATGATCTCGATACCTTTGGATACAGGGGTCCGGAAATGTTCGATACCCATGGAGAGGTCACATTGATAAATGTAATAGGGACGAACACGCATTTTCACCAGTCCGTGCATTAATTTTTTCATCACGTAGGTACAGTCGTTGATACCTCTTAATAATACGGTTTGGTTTCCTAATGGAATTCCGGCATCAGCTAAACGGGCGCATGCTGCTGCAGATTCAGCCGTGATTTCATTCGGGTGGTTAAAATGGGTATTCAACCAGACCGGATGGTATTTTTTCAGCATATTGACCAATTCCGGAGTAATACGCTGAGGGCAAACAACCGGGGTCCGGCTACCGATACGAATAATTTCCACGTGCGGAATAGCTCTTAATTTACTAATAATGTACTCCAGACGATCGTCGCTTACCAAAAGCGCATCTCCTCCTGATAATAAAACATCTCTTACCTGCGGTGTTTTAGCGATATAGTCGATACACTTGTCTATTCTTTCTGTCGGGGAAGCACAGTCGTGTTGACCGGCAAAACGTCTGCGGGTACAATGACGGCAATACATGGAACATTGGTCGGTGATCAGGAATAACACCCGGTCCGGATAACGATGGGTCAGTCCGGGAACAGGAGAATCGCTATCTTCGTGTAAAGGATCTTCCAGGTCGGCAGCGGCTTTATGTAGTTCCAAAACAGAAGGTACGGATTGTTTGCGGATCGGACAGTAAGGATCGTTTTTATCGATTAGACTCAAATAATAAGGAGTGATTGCCATTCTTAACGTCTTTAGTGACTCGCGAATACCCTCTTCCTCCTCCGGGGTTAATTCGAGATATTTCTTTAATTGATCAACAGTCTCGATTCTGTTTTTTACTTGCCATTTCCAGTCATTCCATTGCTCATCGGTAACTTCCGGAAAAAAATCTTTTCGTCTGCTTTCTGACATTACTTTTTTATTTTAATTTTAGTTTGAATCTATATAGTGGATTGAAAAAATTCACTCCTATAATTATTTCACGTACAATTTTTCAAATAATTCCCGGATGCACGCTGATTCCCGGACGATATTCAGGGTTAATTCCGCGTGTCCTTTCGCGTAACCGTTTCCCACGATTAAACTTATATCTTTGCCTACACCCTCGGCACCCAAAGCTGCTTTCGTGAAGCTCGTTGCCATAGAGAAGAAGTAAACACATCCTTGTCCTTTGGTGATTAAAATTGATGTCATTTCGGTCGAGGGAACGTTGACGTTATTGATGGTTACTTCGCATCCTCTCTCGCCGGCGATCTCTGTCACCTTTTTATATACGTCCATCACTTTAGTCGCATCTGCTACAATCACGTGAGTGGCTAAATTCATCTCTTTTATCCGTTGTGCATTTTCTTCGGAAAATTCTACAACAATGACCTTTCCGTAAGGTCCCACGTTTTTCATGGCCTGGTAGCAGCATAGGATACCTGACTTCCCGCCGCCTCCGATAATGCAGACCGTGTCTCCTTCTTTTACAAGACGGGCTACTTGTGCCGGAGCTCCGGCGACATCCAGAAGAGCCAATGCCAGTTTTTCCGGAATATCATGGGGAAGTATGGCATACAACCCGCTTTCAAATAGAATGGCTTCCGCATCAACGTCTACTTGATCGGAGGCCGGATCTAATTTTTTTATCCGGTGAATTTTTAAAGGTGTCAAAGATAAGGAAACAAGAGTAGCTATTTTATCGCCGACCTTCAGGCTCTTATCCGGGAAGTTCGATCCTATCTCTTTCACTGTACCGATAAGCATCCCTCCGGAACCCGTCACCGGGTTCTGCATTTTTCCCCTCTCCTTTACGATCGCTAAAATCATCTCTTCCATACGGGAGGCATCTCCGTTGCAGGCTTGTTTGATCTGCGTGTAACTGGCAGAGTCGATGTTTAAGGTTTGAACGTCAATGAGTACTTCATTGTCGTATATCTCCATCGTGTTGTCTAACTTTATGGCCGGTTGAGGGAGAGTCCCTTCTGGAGAGATCACTCTATGTGTTCCGTATCTGCATCCTTTTTTCATCGAATAATCTGGTTTTTTGAAAAGATACTGTGACCTGCAAGGAATCTTCGTTGCAGATCACAGTAACATTATTTATTAAGCGTAAAGTTCGGTAAAGATTTTTCTTAGAGCTTCACACTCTCTTAACTCTTGAAGAGTGATCTCTGCATGTCCTTTGGTATATCCGTTTCCGACGATCATGGTTACATCGCTACCTACCCCTTCTGCTCCCAAAGCAGCTTTCGTAAAGCTGGTAGCCATAGAGAAGAAGTATACGATACCGGTATTTTTCGTGCAAAGAATACTGGTCATTTCGGTGTCGGTAATGTTTACGTTGTTGATGGTGATATCACACATCTCTCCGTTGGTCAACTCGCTGATTTTTTCCATTACCGGAACCGGTTGGGTGGCGTCGGCTGAGAACACGTAGTCACAGAATCCGAGTTTCTGTAAACGCTCCGTACTTTTTTGACTGTGGCAAAGACCGATTACCTTACCGGTTACTCCGGCGCGTTTTTTAGCCTCGTAGCAGCATAACATACCTGATTTACCACCGGCTCCGATGATTAATACGGTATCTCCCGGTTTTACTAATTTGGCGGTCTGAGCGGGGGCTCCTGCTACATCCAGGGCAGAAAGTGCCAAGTTCTCGGGAAGGTCTGAAGGAATTTTAGCATAAATACCGCTCTCGAATAAAATGGCTTTACCGTCGATATCTACTTGGTCAATATCCGGACGGATATCTTTGATTTTGTCAATGCGAAGCGGGGTTAGGGAAAGAGAAACCAAGGTTGCTATTTTATCTCCCTCTTTCAAATCGATTTTACCTTTCAAAGCATCACCGATCTTCTCCACGGTGCCCAGTAACATACCGCCTGAACCGGTTACCGGATTCCGGTGTTTTCCTTGTTTTTCAACAATGCCCATCATGATTTCGGCAATTTTCTTTTTGTCACCGCCGGCTTGTTCTTCGATCTGCGTGAAGCTGGCAGAGTCGATATTTAAGGTTTGAACATCGATTAAAATCTCGTTGTCGTAGATTTCATCCATGTTGTTGTCAATTTTGTTGGCCGGTTGCGGTAAAACCCCTTTCGGTTCGATCACGCGGTGTGTACCGTATTTATTTCCTTTTTTCTGCATAAAACTTTTATTTTAATGGTTTTAAATTTAAAATTCTTCTTGCTTCTTCCGAAGTCGCGATCTCTCGGCCTAATTCTTTTGCCAAACGAACGACTTTAGCTACTAATTCGCCATTGGATTTGGCGAGCACGCCTTTTTCTAAATAAAGATTGTCTTCAAAACCGACTCTCACGTTACCGCCCATGACAATCGCGGGAGCTGCCAGAGCAAACGCGTGACGACCGATTCCGGTAGCCGTCCAGGTTGAACCCGCGGGAATGGCGTTTACAAGCCAGCAGAGATTCTGTACCGTGGCAGGGGTACATCCGGGAACGCCGAGGACGAAATTGAATTGCATGGGAGCACCGGGAACCTGGCCTTTTTTAGCCATGTTTAATACGGTGTCCAAGTGTCCCATTTCGAAACATTCGTATTCCGGTTTGATGTTGTTCTCTAACATCCTTTTGCCGAAATCTCTCATCATGGGCATGGTGTTTTCAAACACGTCGTCCCCGAAGTTGCAAGTACCGCAATCGAGTGTAGCCATTTCGGGGAATAGTTCCGTCGGTTGAAGACGTTCTTCCGCGGTCATACCTACGGCTCCTCCCGTGGAGGGGATGATAATGACGTCGGGGCATACCTTGTAAATGGCATCAATGCACTCTTTGAAACGTGCCTTGCTCTGGGTAGGAGTACCGTCGTCTTCGCGAACGTGAAGGTGAACAATGGCCGCACCAGCGTCTACAGCAGATTTGGCTTCTCTAACTATTTCTTCTACTGTATAAGGAACGGCGGGATTTTGTTCTTTGGTTACTTCTGCCCCGCAAATGGCTGCAGTGATAATTAATTTTTCCATGAGATTATTGATTTTTGCGTTGATCTTCTTTTTTTACCACGCAGGTTCCGCTTGCGCGACAAACTACGATCGGTTCAGCCAAAACATCCGCTGCCGAAGCAGAGATATCAGGTCTGGCAGCAACTACTTTCTTAGCCTCGAAAACCATTTTTCGGGAAGAGTTTCCTACTTTCACGATCTCTCCGGTAGCTTCGATATAATCTCCGGCATAAACGGGCGCTAAGAACTCCACGTTGTCGTAAGCCACGAACAACCCTTCGTCTCCGTCGTGCATGATTAACAATTCCGTAGCCACATCGCCGAACAAGTGTACCATATGAGCTCCATCCACTAAATTTCCACCGTAATGAGCGTCTTTTGCACTCATTCTTAAACGTATCATTGTCTTTTCCATAACTTCTTTGTTTATTATTTGTTAGAGTAAAAGCGTTTACGCTTTGTCTTGTTTTATTATAAAATCTACCATAATAGCAGGGGTCTTTACGTTTTCTGCCGCAATTGCACCTACTTCAACTAACTCCGCAACTTCGGCGATTACCAAATCGGCAGCAGCAGCCATTAACGGGTTGAAGTTTTGTGAAGTGCCTCTGTAAACAAGGTTTCCGGATTTATCTCCTAAACTTGCACCGATCAAAGCAACGTCAGCGCGTAAAGGTTTTTCCAACAGATACTCTTTCCCGTCTACCCGAATGATCTCTTTTCCCTCTGCTACGATCGTACCCAAGCCTGTCTGGGTTAAAATACCTCCTAAACCGTTGCCTCCGGCACGCACTCTCTCGGCGAGACTTCCTTGGGGACAGAACTCTATCTTCAACTCTCCGCTATTCATTTGTTCACTGGTACACGGGTTTGTCCCAATGTGAGAAACATACAGTTTGCTTACTTGTTTATTGGCAATTAACTGACCTACTCCTCTATCCGGGTATGCCGTGTCGTTGCAAATCAACGTCAAATTTTTAACTCCTGATTTTGCCAATGCATCAACAATTTTGTTGGGGGTTCCGTTGGCCAAAAAACCACCTACCATGATGGTCATACCGTCTTTTACTTTAGATACGGCTTCTTCGATTGAAATGAATTTATCCATAGGAAGCATTTTATATTGTTTTGTTAAATATTTAACACATTCGCATTGATTTGTCAAATTTATATCGTTCTAAGGTATAAATGAAATATTTTCAACAAAATCTTTTGCGAATCCCATTATACAGAATGATTATATTTAATTAAAGATATTTTTCTGCTATTCTCTCTTCTCATCGGCGTTAAAGTTAGTAAATTTATAAACATGAGAATCGATTTTTGTTAAAATATTTTGGAGATTTGTATTGTGGAAGTAGAAAATAACAGGGTTGATTGTTAGTAATTTGAAAATACTATGTTGAGAAGTGGGCAATGGTATTTGAATGTTTTATCGACTTCTCGTGTATAGCCTCTTTGAGGGCTTTTTTCATTATTGAAATGCTGAATTTAGCACTTTAACCCCGTCCCCAAGTGCTATATGCCAAGAAGCCGAGTGCGGTTAACGTATTCCATAACATGTGTAGAGCGATGGCATAACCGAATCCCAAGCGGGTTCTTGTATATCCGAATAGTAAAGCTACAGCAAAAAAGGCAAACAAAAACCTGGTTGGCATATTGAAGTGGTAAATAGCAAAAAGAATTGCCGATAAATAAAAAATGACGGTATAATACTTATTCCATTTACTTTCAAATAAGGCGAGTTGTTTGTTTAATAGACTCATTGTAAAAAAAAGGATAGTCGCAACTGAAAGAATTGAACCGTATAAAGAAAGGACATGCCAGATATAATTTGAATCACAGAGCTCTCTGAATTTATACACGTATAGAAAATAAGAGATATAAAACGAGATGATCAGGCTTAACGAGATTTTGATTTTAGTGAGATTAAATCGACCGAGCGCATAGCGGCAACTAAATTCTTCTATGATAGGACCCAATAGGATCATTTGGAATAGATATAATCCGTTATCCGGATAAATCTGATAGAGAGCCGTGTTGGGTATTATGGGATGACTATAGATAAGGGATTCTGCTATTGCTGTCAGCAAATTCACTACGTAAACGGTCAGTAATAACCATAAAAATATAACGAAGAATAGCTTTATTTTATTCCGGGATTTGTCCTGAATGGGCTCAAAATCGGGTTTCTTTAGAAATTGAATAATGTCGTTGATAGTTTTCATGGTTTTATTTTTTTTATTTGTTAATTATAGATAGATAATAAATTATACCCGTGGAAAAAATGAAATGTGATTTTCTTTTCGTGGTTATAAAATCGGAGAGTTGCGTAGAAATATCAGACTAAAACCAAAGTAATTCTCCGTCTTTTGGATCGAAATATGTAAGACTGAGGTGTTCGCTTCTGTACCAGCTGAATTCGCCATATCTACAATTTTTTACAGTAGCAACGCCATTTCTTACTGCAACATATTGTTTGTTTCCGAAAAAAGAGTTGTAAGGGTATAGTCCGTCTGGTAAATATGTGGGAAAAGATTGGCCGGCATACATAGTGTAACCTCTATATGGAATATCTGGAGAGATTATGGAGCCAAACCCAAAAATGGGCAAAAAAAAGTACTCAAACAATGATGCCACGGTTATACCAACTGTTATGCAAAAAAAGTTAACCATACCTTCGTTAATTCCTTGCCATGTACCGATGATTTTATTCCATAGATAACTTAATTGTCCAGCTACCCATGCATCGTAGTTGCGATCGGGATAAGATTTTGTTATCGGTAATTTTTCGTTAATACTATCTATTCTGGAATTTATTTTATTATTGAACATTTTTATTTGTTCCTGATATTTTAATGATTTAGTAAGTAGGCTAAAAAGGTCTTCACTGATTCTTATATCGGAACCTTTGTTGATTGAGGTTTTGTATACATTATTTTTGTCTTTATAAACATGTTCATTAAAGCGCTTGCTTGCTTTAATAAAAAGCTGTAGATTAGCTTGATAATTTGAATTATTAAAATTAATTTCAATATAATCTGGATATAGATTGTCCATTTTTTGATCTTCAGTACATCTTACTCCGAATAAGCTACAGATAATAATAGCCAGACAAAACATTTTATTTTTCATATTTAATTATTTGGGGAAGGTTAATAATTATTGTATTTGTTGGTTGAATCAGCTTTTTCGTATTGGCAATAAGTTAAATCACGAAGATTTTGTAATCACGTCATGAATTAATTCTTATCCTAAGTTTATAATGTTCCTGTGTATTATAATATCGTTTTTCTTTTTTGGAAAATTGTCATTCAATCAGTATCGATTATTTGGTTGGATATTCCGGTAATGATTTAATTCGTTGATACGGTATTGTTTTTATCTGTGTGTGTTAACATCCGTACTATTGCAATGTGATATGCAAATATAACAGTATATTTTTATATTGCAATAAAGGCGGCTAATATTTTAATGATTGTCGAATAATTGGACTCTTTTTGATGATTCGAGTATTACTTTCTTATTTTGCTGCATCTGCTTACAAGATCGAAAGGTTTGTTTATGAGGAGTTATAAAGGTTATCGATGACTATTTGCAAATAACCAGAGTAATTTCTATCATATAACATATCCGCAGATTAAATAGTTGGCAGATTAGGGAAGTTATATTTGATCGACTCCTCTGACGGATTATCATGTATCCAAAAGATTTTTTGTTAGTTTTGTCTTGTAAATCGTTTTGTAAAATATAGGGTCATTTATCGATTGAGTGAAGGATGAGAGAAGTAATGGTGCAATATTTGCAGCGAAGGCTGCTGGAGTGGTTCGATCGGAATCGACGTTCGTTTCCCTGGCGGGAGCCGGGTGCAACCAAATACCAGCAGATACTCTCCGAGATATTATTACAGCGAACGAAAGCAGAAACCGTTGCGAATTATTTCAATACCTTTTTCTCAAAATATCCGGATTGGGAGGCTTTGTCGAATGCGACTCTGGAAGAGTTGGAGGAGATCATGCGGCCTTTGGGATTGTACCGTCACCGGGCAAAGCGGTTGTATAAGTTGGGACAGGATCTGAAACGAAAACAAGGGAAGTTGCCGGAAGATACCAACCAGTTGGCCGATTCCGGTTTTATCGGACTGTATGTGACAAATGCCTACGAGCTATTTGTTTTGTCGTATCGCAAACCTCTGTTGGATGTGAATATGTCGCGTTTGTTGAAGCGTTATTTTAAACCGGGAGAGTTTATCGATGTGCGTTTGGATAAAGAGATTCAGGATCTGGCCAATGATATTATAGAGGTCCGACGTTGCAAAGAGCTGAATTGGGCTGTACTCGATTATGCCGCTCTGATTTGTCGGAAAAAGAATCCCCTTTGTGAAGAGTGTGTTTTAAATAGGTACTGTACGTTTTATCAACAGGAAAACAGAGAGAGACGATAAAAGATATTCGTTGCAATTCTTGTAAATGAACATTAGTAACGATCGTTATCTGTTTGCTGTTCTCAAATCTTTCCATTCGTAATATGTGGATAGAAGCCTTAAATATCTTGCTTAGTATAATAAAATCATGTGTTAATATAGTATAAAAATGAATCACGTTGTGAGCTAACTGTCACCCTGTTTGATCTTTTATTCGTTTCAGGGGAACTTGAACCTAAATTTTGAAAAGATGATTACAGTTTGGCTTATTGCTTTATATGAATGTAAATTGATTTTACGTCAAAAATTGTGTTGGCTTTTGGCTCTTGGCGTGATTACGGGTATTGCTGTTTTTCAATGGGATTTGCAAGGAAATGAATGTGCATCTTGGGTGAATGCGGCTATACCTTGTAGCATCCCTTTGGTTAACGCCTGGTTATTTAATGTTTCGCAGATTTTTTGGGTGGTCTGGTTAGGGATAGATTGTTGTTGGAGAGATAAAAAGTGCCGGGCGAATGAGGTTTTTTCCGTTCGACCGTTCACGAATGTGACTTATCTTTCCGGGAAGGTGTTAGGGATTGCAATCGTATGCCTCCTGTTGAATCTTATCAGTATTTTGATTACTTTGGGAATCCATTTGCTTGCGGCGAGGGGTGACAACTTTCAGCCGTTATTTTATTTGTTCTATTTCCTGACTTTGACTTTGCCGACGCTGATTTTTATGTTGGGATTTGTCATTTGGCTCTCTCTCCGGGTAAGACTTCATTTCGTATTGTATTTATGGATGACGCTTGTTTTTGTGCTGTTTTATTTTGTCGGAGATGATGGGGGATACAGTCTGTTTGACCCATGGGGACGTGCGGTGACTACGCTATTCTCGGATGTGACGGGAATGGCTCATTTCGAGCTTTATGTTTTTCATCGGTCGATCTATTTCCTATGGGGAGTCGGATTGCTGCTTCTTTCGATTCGGAACATGAAACGATTAACGGAAATCGGGAGGATGCAGAAAATGATTCGGTGGGGAGGGGTATTTTGTCTGATTTCGGGGGTGTTGCTTGGGGGCGGTTACCTGAGATTTCTTATTCGGGACGAGATACGTCGAAATCTATACTTGGAGGTTTATGATCGATACGCGAATAAGCCTTTGGCTCATGTGATTTCTCAGGATTTGTATTTGCAACGAACAGGAGACCGGATAGAGGTGAAAGGTGATTTGTTGTTATCGAACAAGTCAAAAAAGGAGATAAGTAAACCGATACTTTATTTAAATCCTGGCCTGCAGGTTGAAGTATTGACAAGCGACGGAATTCCGGTAAAATTTATTCGTGATCATCAAGTTATTATTTTGGAGCGGACGCTTGCCGCCGGTGATTCGCTTTCCCTGCATATAGCCTATGAAGGGTCAATCGACAACGCGGTTTGTTACCCGGAGATTCCGGTCGAGCGGCATCGGGATTCCCGGATCGAGACGAATGAGACCCTTACCCGGTCCGTTTTGCGGGAAGGAAATGACTATGCCGTCGTGGGGGACGAATTTACTTTCTTATTGCCGGAATGTTTGTGGTATCCGTCGGCTTTTCCCCCGATAAACGTCTCTTCTCCTTTAGCTCTTAATTATGATTATACCCGTTTTTGTTTACGGGTCAGGCCGGAAAAGGAAGAGTTCGTTTTATCGCAAGGTGTAATGAAGCGGGAGGGAAAAGAAGTTGTTTTCGAAAACGAGCGGCCTTTGCCTAAATTGTCTTTATGCATGGGACGCTATCAGAAAAAAGAGATTCGCTTAAACGAGGTAGACATAGAACTTTATTATTTTAAAAATCATGATTATTGGCAAAAAGAGTTTCATCCCCGGAAGGATGAAATGGTTGGGATGCTGGAATGGTTGGGATGCTGGAATTGTTTTTCCCGAACTTGGGGCGTTCGTATCAGGGAGGGTTCCCTTACCGGAAGCTTGTGATAGCAGAGGTCCCGCTTACCCTGCGTTCTTATAAACGGGTCGGCCTTCAGGCAGACGAATGGGTACAGCCGGAGATCTTGTTCCTCCCGGAACGAAATTTTAAGGGGCCCTATTTCCCCATGAAACAAATTCAAAAATTTTATGGAGATAACTGGGGAGTATCTTTGGATAAAGAATATTTAAGTATGAATTGTTTTTTCAATCTATCTCCCATGTTTAAAATTTATCCGGGAACCATCGTGTCTGAAAAATACATCGGGATAGGTAATTTGTTGGATGGTATTTTACAGGCTGATAATGCTACTGCACCGTTTACACTGATGGTGGGCGGAGATGAAAACTATCAGGCAACGAAATATTTTAGGCATAGAAATCTGAACGATGTTTTCACGGATCGTACCCTTCCGATGAAAGAAATGCTTTTCTTATTAAGGAAACAATTCGAGCAAATCCGCCGGGATATCTATTGCCGGATTCCCCTGAACGAGTTTCAGCACTTTGTCCGTGATTTTATGGAAAAGCATAGAAATGAGTCTGTTGATTTTCGAGTGTTTGACACGGAGTTCCAGCAATGTTTCCGGCTGAATTTGGATTCTATCATACGGCCTTATTATGAAACTCGGGGTTTGCCTCGATTGTTTGTAAAAGGGATGAAAGTGGAGATGGTGCGGGGGAAAAGGATCGGGAGTTGTAAGGTGTATAATCCTTCTTCCCGGGACGGTATCGTGACTGTTGTCGGTGATGTCGATTTCAGGACTTTTAGAAGTAGCATTCTCTATGACTACCTGATTCCTGCCCGAAGTTGTAAGGAGATCCGAACCCCTATCAATTTTACGAACTATGTAGTGAACACGAATTTAAGTGAAAATATTCCTTGGGCAAATATTCTGTCTTTTGCTCATATTTTGTTGGATTCTGAGGATGTTAGAGTAGGAATGTGGGATACCGATTCAAATGTTTTTATTCAACCGCCGGAAGGAATTATCGTGGATAACGAGGAGGTCGGGTTTCGTATTCGGCAAAAAGAGATCCGGAGACGTTTAGGAAGAGGGAAGAAGAGCGATAAGGAATACGAGGGGATGTTATTTCAGGGGGCGGATCAGTGGACGTGGTTAACAAGTACTGATTGTTACGGGGTGTTGGTGCGTAGTTGTTGTTGCAAGGTGGCGGAAGGTGGAGATAGTGAGGTAGAATGGAAGGTGGAAATCCCGGAGGCGGGGCGTTATGAAATACAGGCTTATTTGCCGAAGATCAAGACAGATGCGAGCCTCGTACTTTTTGAGAAAGGGACGAAATTGCATTATCGGCTAATCACTAAAAACAGAGAGCAAAAAATCGTCATTTATCCGGGAGAGGAGGAGCCGGGATGGGTGTCGTTGGGGTATTATGATTTACCGAAAGGAGAATGTAGATTAGTGTTAAACGATAAGGGTGGGACACCGTTAAGTCAAAATGAAAAAGTATTAGGTGAATCCTACCAGTATATCGTTGCCGATGCCGTGAGGTGGTTACCGATCGATAAGTAAAAATAGGCGTAATAAATAAATGTATAACTTAAAATACAGATTATGAAATTAATAGCAATTGTTATATTCATTCTTATGAGTGTGTTAGGAATGAATATGGAAAGTAAAGCTGCAGTTGTTGAAGGATTTACTGTAAAAATCAAAGTAATTGATCCTTATGGAGAGCCTCTTAAATACGAACTTGTGACGTTTGCAACACAGACAAAGCCGGATCTGGAGACAAGAACTGCATTGGTGATGACGGATGAAAATGGAATTGCCAGGGGATATTTTCCAGTAAGTTTTGCTCCCTGTAAGATTGTGTGTTTTGTCTGCATTAAGATATATGGTGAAAATTATGTGGGAGTTGTTACGATAGTGCTCGACGATATAGCAGAAGTACCAAAACTGATTGTAGAAACTATACGGTTAACGCGACCTCCAAGTGCCATTCTTATTACGGGTAAAATGAAATCAATGGGAATTGCCGTATTAGAAGATAAGCGAAAGGTGGAATTTATATAAATCTCTTTTGCCTGTTTTTATAAAAAAAATCTCTCTTACCTGTTTAGATAAGAGAGATTTTTCTTTATAGCAAACGTCTTATTTAATCACGTTCAGTTTTTTACCGATTTTAATAAAGGCGGCCAAAGCTCGATCCAATTGTTCGTGCGTATGAGCGGCGGACAGTTGGATACGGATACGGGCTTGTCCTTTCGGTACGACCGGATAATAGAAACCGGTAACGTAGATGTTCTCTTTTTGCAGTTCGGCGGCAAATTCCTGAGAAAGAACGGCATCGTAAAGCATCAAAGCGCATATAGCGGACTCGGACGGTTTCAGGTCGAATCCGGCTTCCGTTAATTTGGCCCGGAAATAATTCGCGTTATCCATCACTTTGTCTCTTAACTCGGTGCTCTTGCTCAGCATATCGAATACGGCGATAGAGGCACCGCAGATTGCCGGAGATAAAGAGTTGGAGAATAGATAAGGTCTGGAACGTTGACGCAACATGTCGATAATCTCTTTTTTACCGGTGGTATATCCTCCCATGGCACCGCCCAAAGCTTTACCGAGGGTTCCGGTGAAAATATCTACCCGGTCCATGCAATGATGGTGTTCGGCAGAACCGCGGCCCGTTTTGCCGATAAATCCGGCCGCGTGGCTGTCGTCAACCATAACCAAAGCGTTATATTTTTCAGCTAAATCGCAGATTTCGTTCATTTTAGCGATGTCTCCATCCATGGAGAAAACACCGTCGGTAACGATGATGCGGTAGCGTTGTGCTTGCGAGATCTTCAATTGTTCTTCCAGATCAGCCATGTTGGCGTGTTTATATCTGTAGCGAACGGCTTTACACAGGCGAACGCCATCAATAATAGAGGCATGGTTCAACTCGTCGGAGATAATGGCATCCTCTTGCCCGAACAAGGGTTCGAATACACCGCCGTTAGCGTCGAAACAAGCCGCGTAAAGAATAGTGTCTTCGGTGCCGAAGAATTTGGAGATTTTGGCTTCCAGTTCCTTGTGAATATCTTGAGTCCCACAGATAAAACGAACAGATGACATTCCGTATCCGTGACTGTCTAAAGCCTTTTTCGCTCCTTCGATTACGGCAGGATGAGACGAGAGCCCCAAATAGTTGTTTGCGCAAAAATTTAATACTGTCTCACCTGTGGCAAGTTTGATTTCTGCACCTTGCGGTGTAACGATAATTCTTTCGCTTTTGTATAAACCGGCATCTTTTATGGACTGGATTTCAGTCTTTAAAAAGTCTTGAAATTTTCCGTACATATAGCTAAATTTTTTGTTTGTTTTAATGACCCCAAAAGTAATTAATTTTTGATTATTATCTACTTAAAAATAAATAATCGTGTTTTATTTCAATCCTGGGACTTAGATGTTTTTTTATCGTGTGCTTGCTATAAACGAGTGATTATCTTTTACATGAGAAGTATGATGTTTTGAATTGTTTCTTTAAAAAAAACTAAAAGATGAAATGATATGAATTTTTATCTTTGATACGGGAAAAGATGAGTGTTTATAAGGATAATAATAAATTTGAGATTTAAATTATTTTTTATTAATACTTGAAGAAGGAGATTATTTTAAATAAAAGCTATATCTTTATCTCAAATTTCAGTTAAATTTCATTGTAAAGTGAAGAAAATAGCTTATTTAGTGAAAGAATGGGGAATGCTGTTCGTGTGGATGATGATTGGAATTATCTCGGTAAAAGCAGAAACAGGAGTATTTCCTACGGCAGATTCGGTGAAGCAAGTTTTGTTTATCAGCTCTTATCACGAAGAGCAAATATGGACGAGAAATATCATTGAGACGGTAAAACGGCAATTGAAGGATGCCGGGTTGAGGGTTGATTTGAGAATTATTCATTTGGATTCTAAAAGAACAAAAGATAAGGATAAACAGGCCGAAATCTTATTTCAGACGTTGAGTGAAATCCGGGGGAGACAGGATTTGATTATTGTCTCGGATAAGGAGGCCAATCAAATCTTTTTTTCATTGGATATTCCGATGATAAAAAAAATTCCGGTTGTTTTCTGTGCGGTGGCAGTCTCTGATGACAGAAAACAAGAGGGCTGGGAAAATGCGACGGGAGTGGTTAGTAAATTGGATTACGAGAAAGTTTTTTTACTGGGACGGAGATTATTTCCGGAAGCTCGTAAAGTATATGTTATTTCGGACAGTACGGAATCCGGAAGGATGCATAAAAAAATGGCCCAAAGCCAATTGGTTAAATATGAGCGTGTATTCCCGATAGAATACGTGGGAGAACATGAAGCGACGGTGGATGATTTAATAAGGGAAATGGAAAATTTTGATCCTCTCTCTTTTATTATTCTTTCGACTTGGCAGCGGGATCGGCAGGGGATGTATAGGTCTGCGGAAGTTTATTATCCTATTTTTTCAAAGGAGGCTCCGGCGCCGATCCTGTCTTCGATGGATTTTGCCGGGGGAAACGGTATTTTGGGCGGGTATTTGTTGCGGGCGGAGGATCAAGGAACTCGGGCGGGAAAATTAGCCGTGAAGATATTGAAGGGGGAGGATGTCCGGAATGTGCCGGTTGATACGGCAGAGGGTGTCTTTATGTTTGATGACTTGCAATTAAAGCGTAGGCGGGTAGAACGGGCGATTTTGCCGGAAGGAAGCGTTATCGTGAATGAACCTGATTCCCTATTTGTGACTTATCGGAATTACATATTCTTTTTTGTTGTTTTCATCGTTCTTCTTGTCATTTTATTAGGGTTATTTCTTTTTTTCTATTTACGTTACCGAACAATGTTCCACAGGAGTCAGAAACTGGAAGCGGCGGCTAAAGGAATGGCAAAAAATTTGGAGCGAAAAACAGAGGTTTTATCCCATACGCTCTCTTCGATGGAGGAGGGTATTGTTGTTGTGAATCGGGAGATGGAGGTGTTGGAAATGAATCGTATCGCCTTGGAAAATGTGGGATACGGGCAGGATGGAATAGGAAAACGTTTGAATGAGGTGTGCAACATTTGTGTGGATGGGGATGAAAAATATATGCAGCGTGTTATACGAAAAGTGATGGAAACGGGGAAGAGACAGGTGTTGAATGCGGATGCGTTGTTGGTTTCGACACGGGGAGAAGTAAAGCATGTGACGGGAAGTATATCTCCTTTATTTGATAGTTTGCGTGGTGTTGCCGGAGCCGTGTTGATTTTCAGGGATATGACGGATGAATTGCAACAACAGAGATTCTTGAAGATTTCGATAGGGATATTACGTTTTTATACGTGGGTATTTAATATCGATAAACAGACTTTTGAATTTGGAGAAGGGTTCGGGGAGACGGGAGCTCAAAAAGAGCCTTTTGATACCTTGGAGAAATTTGCACTCTATGTTCATCCGGAAGATCGAGCCGGATTTAGTGAGTTTTTCGAAAGGGTACAAAAACAGGATAGTGGCGAATTTACGGCGGCTTATCGTGTGGATTACAAGGGAAACGGTCAGTACAGTTGGTGGGAATGCCGGGGTGTCGTTCAAACCATTGAGGTGGGTAAAGGGAAGAAAATAAAGTATTTATATGGGTTGGATATCAATATAGAACAGCATAAGCGAATAGAAGAAGAGTTGAAACACGCTATGGAAAAAGCGGAAGAATCCGATCGTTTGAAGTCCGCTTTTTTGGCAAATATCTCTCATGAAATACGGACTCCTCTCAATGGAATTGTCGGTTTTGCAAATCTAATATGTGAAAAGGATTATTCCCATGAAGAAAAGCAAACATTTTGTGCCGCGATCAATAAAAATAGTAAACTGCTTTTGTCTTTGTTGGATGATATTTTGGATCTTTCTCGTATCGAATCCAATTCGGTCGGATGTCAGGTGGAAGAGTGTGACGTAAATGAGTTGCTTAATTCGGTTTTTGAAACTCATCGGCTTTTGATGCCTGAACGAATTGTTTTGGTAAAAGAGGAGATTCCAACAGGTTTACGGGTAAAAACGGATAGCGTGAAACTTACGCAGGTCTTTACGAATATTATTAATAATGCCAAGAAATTTACCTCACAAGGAAAGATTACTTTAGGAACACGGCTCTCGGAAGATCGGGAATGGTTGGAGTTTTCAGTTGCTGATACGGGAGAAGGGATTCCGGAAAAGAGTTTGCCGCGTATTTTCGATAGGTTTTATAAAGTGGATGAGTTCAAGCCGGGGGCAGGACTGGGTTTGCCTATTTGTAAGGCTATTATGGATTTGTTAGGTGGTGATATTCGCGTCGAGTCTGAATTGGGAAAAGGTACCACTTTTTATTTTCGCATACCTCTTTATCTGGATGAGGATAAGGGACATTTTGTCTTTGAGGTCTCTAACGAGCCGGAAGATTGGCCTGTGATAGCGAATGAGGATAAGAAGCATATTTTAATAGCCGAAGATACGGATAGTAATTATCTATTGTTAAAGGCATTGTTGAAGAAAGATTATCTGATTATCCGTTTATGCACCTGTTATATTCGCAATTACTAGTCTGTCAAAGAGTTTGTCTCCAAAATACCGTCTGTTTAATTTGTAAATAAACTCGTTGAGATACAACTGTAAGTATTTCCTTTTGATTTTATGGTAGTTGCCCAGCAATGTCCGTTTTGCATTACTGATTGCGATATGCACCCATTTGAGTGTTTCCTTGGTGGTTTTGGCGTCTGATTTCTCGGTGACGTGCAATTCCACCAGATCGGAGATGTCAACGTAAGAAGTGCTTTTGTCCGAAAATACGATGGCATCATCCTCCATGCAGTCCCTGACCACGCCGTTGATTCCTTCACTTTGATGGCTATCCAGTACCCTGGCCTTGAAATAACGCACATGCTTCTCCTTTTTGCCCGTTTCGATATCTTCCAACGGGGTGCTTTCGGCCATCACCGCAACGTTCTGCTTTCCCTCGGCTCCCCGGCCACGTGTACCCTTGCCTCGCTCGATTTCCTTACTGGCCACCGAAAAGTAACCCTCATCCAGTTCTATCATCCCTTCCAGTGTATACCTTGCATCCCGGTTGCCCATCGCCCTGCGGAGTTTGTGTACCATCGCCCATACCGGTTCGTAACGCTTCAATCCTAATTGCTTCTGGAGTTCGTTGGTGGAGAATCCCTTTTTTGTGCAACTCATCAGGAACATCGTTTTGTACCACACCAGAAACGGCAGCTTGGAGCTCTCCATGATCGTACCGCTGCGCAACGAGGTGCGGAAACGGCAACCTTTGCATTCATAACTCCATTTACCCTGTAACCAATAATGGGAAGTGCCCCCGCATCGCTTGCAGACAACCCCTTCCTTATCACGCTGCTCCTTGAAATGCAAACGACAATCTTCCTCCGAACCGAAATGAGCCGTAAAACTGAATATGTTCATAATCCCTGCTTTTTGAGCGCTAATATACTAAAAATATTAGGTGTGTTTGCGGAGAATCAGA
>NZ_JAQEHX010000014.1:0-42345 GCF_027666085.1 Sanguibacteroides sp. AM78-02pH3A
CGAGCTCCTTTCGTTCGGTTTATCGATAATATTGAATCGGTTCGCTATACGGAAGTAGATCAATTCTGTTAATAGTAACAGAATAAAAACGAGCAGATAATACATACTAAAATGAGATAAATAGCGTACTGGAGCGGATATTTTGTGGAATTTTAAATATCCCTCAATTCTTGTTTATTGCTGAAAGCTCCGGATTGTTTTTTCGAGTCCATCCCTGGCACGCACGGGCATCCGGCCGATCTCCAATGCTGCTTTTATTTTGGCGTTCGACACCACGTAAGTTTCGGTCAGTTTTTGAAGCCTTTCCAGGTTTAAAGGCAGATGAATGACACTGCCCAATCGGGCGCATCCCGTCATAAACCCTTTATTGACTTTCCAGATACGCGGTTTTTTGCCCATTGCTTCGCACATCAGGGCAATGAGTTCATTCGTCGAAAGTGCCTCATCGTCGGCCATATGGTAGATACCGGAAGGTATATCCTTACTGATCAGCCCGTCGATCACATAACAAAGATTGTCGATAGAGGTAAATGTCCGCCGGTTCTCGAAATCCCCCAGCGGCCAGGGCAGTCCTTTTTGCACTACTTTATACAAAAGGTTCAGGTTCCCTTTATTTCCCGGTCCGTGAATCATACAAGGTCGTAAGATATACACTTCCTTACGATTTGCCCACCGCGCCTTTTTCGAAAGGATATACTCTTCCGCTGCAATCTTACTCTCACCGTAGGGTCCTACCGGAGTAGGAATCACTTCTTCAGTCAACACGTCACCTACCACGAAATCCGCCGCCGCTTTTACGGAACTGAAAAAAATAAATTTTTTTGCATTGGATTGTAGGAAAAAGTCGAAAACTTTCTTGGTCAATCCCGTGTTGATATCGAAATATTCCTGTGCCTGCGTCCGGTTTTTCGTATCGTGGGCTTTCCCGGCCAGATGGATGATTGTGTCAATGTGATGTAGTAGTTTGGCTGTTTCCTGTTGGTACGGAGTGAAAGGTTGCCGGTATGTGTCCATGTCTTCCCAACTGAAAGTGGTATGTACGCCTTCTTTGGAAGGGGATATTATATCTAAACCGTATATGCAATGTTTTTTAGATAAGGATTTAGTCAGATTTGATCCGACGAAACCATGTATGCCGGTTATGAGTATATTCATCGTATCAAATTTTTAATATCTCAATTAGATGATCGATACATATTTGTTTATTAAAGTATTGAGAGCAATATTGTTTGCCTTTTTCTCCCATTTGCTTTTTTTGAGTTGTTGGAATAGTTTTCAAAAGCAAAATGTTTTTGGCAAGGTCTGTATAATCTCCGGCATTCACGACTAAACCACAAGCTGCTTCTTTTATGATTTCAGCACCTTCTCCGTTAAGCATGGCGATAACAGGTTTTCCTGCGGCCATATATGCCTGAAGTTTTGCCGGGACTGTGAGATTAAAAATCGATTCATCCTTGAGTGCCAACAACATAGCATCTGCTTGTTCAAAAAATGCGGGCATAGCCTCTAATGGAAACCGGCCTAAGATATGGACTGTTTTTGTCAGATTATGCTTTTTAATAAATTCTTCTATCCAGGGACGTTTTCTGCCATCACCAATAAAAATAAACTGAATGTCCTGTTTTTCTTTTAATAATAAGATTGCTTGCATTATATGCTCGAAATCTTGAGCTTCTCCGATATTTCCGGCGAACATAACTTTAAATCCATCTGGTAATGCAGGTATTGGGTAAGCGGTCGAATTTTTGAATACATCTTCTGCCCAATTTGGAAAATAGATCAATTTTTCAATAAAATTGCCTTTCTTAATAATGGAATCTTTGAATTTTCTAGAACTGATCAGGAGTTTATCTGCATTTTTGTATACATATTTGACTATTCCATTAAAAAATGAGAGGACTAATTTATTATGAACTCCTCCTGCTGAGATCAAACTTTCCGGCCAAAGATCCAATACCCAAAAATACAAAGGTATTTTCTGTATTTTTTTTACGATTATAGCAGGTATCCCTTGGGTAATCGGAGAGGGTTCATGTACGATAATTGCATCATATTTATACCAGATTCCTAACCAAAGAGCTTTCCAAGAAGCAAAAAATGCCCAACTGAAATAATTTAATGCCAAACGAAATCCACTGCAATGTCCTCGTGAGATAAGCCACGATCGGATGATCCTGACTCCTTGAATTGTTTGTTTCCTTTTTTTGAAAAGACCGTATCCTTGGAAAAATTTTCCAGAAGGATAATTAGGTATTCCGGTTAATACGGTAACTGTATATCCTTTTCGTTGCAGTTCAAAAGCAATATCATTACTTTTAAAATTTTCGGGATAAAAATATTGGGTGACTAAAAGGATTTTCATTCTGGTTTATTTTTCATTCCACACCACTCTTTTTACATAATCAGTATAAGAAATGATAATCCGTACGACTTTATCTGATACGTTCGGTATGCTGTAATCATATACCGGGCGAAAGTTCCGTTGCTTCAGGTGTTGGTTTTGTAGCTCTGCCAATCCCTGCATTATCCGTTCGGGATTCAATCCTACCATCATCACGCTTGCTTCTTCCATCGCCTCTGGCCTTTCGTGTGCTTCCCGTATGTTCAGCGCCCTGAAATTCAGAATAGATGACTCCTCGCTGATGGTGCCGCTGTCCGATAATACGGCACAGGAATTGATTTGTAGCTGGTTGTAATCGCTCAGGCTCATAGGTTTCATTAGCCTCACCAACGGATTGAATGTTACCTCTTTTTTCTCTATCATTTTTCGGGTGCGGGGATGGCAAGAGACGATGAGCGGATAACCGTAGGTCTGCGCCACGTTGTTCAGGATCTCTACCAGGTTGAAGAAATGCTTTTCATCGGCTATATTTTCCTCGCGGTGGGCCGATACCACAAAATATTTACCTTTCTCCAATTGCAGGGTTTCCAGAATTCCGGAAGCTTTTATTTTGGGCAGGTACTGGTTCAACACCTCGTACATGGGGCTTCCGGTTTTGATAACCCTGTCTGCCGGCAATCCTTCCCGGAGAAGGTATTCCCGGGCGATGGAACTATAAGTAAGGTTTATATCGGAAATGTGATCTACGATCTTCCGGTTGCTCTCCTCCGGCACCCGTTGGTCGAAACACCGGTTACCGGCTTCCATATGAAATATCGGGATATGTCTTTTCTTGGCGGCTATGGCACACAAACAGGAGTTGGTATCTCCCAGTACCAGAAAGGCATCCGGAGCTACTTCGGCCAGCACCGGATCTATGTTGATAAGTATCTGTCCGGCGGTTTCCGTTGCATTTTTACCGGCCGCATTGAGAAAATAATCCGGTTTCCGCAGTCCCAGGTCTTCAAAAAACAGCTCGTTTAATTCGTAATCATAGTTCTGTCCGGTATGGACCAATGTATGCTCTATGGCTGGACTTTTATCTAATTTTTGCAGTACACAGGCCAGGCGGATGATCTCCGGACGGGTTCCTACTACTGTTAAAACCTTTAATTTTTTCATGATATGGATGGATGATTTTATTATACTTTTTCAAAATAGGTATCTCCGTCTGCCGGATCATACCATTCATTTATCCAAAACTGGGTGTACAGTTCTTCTGTACCTGTATTGGTAATGTTGTGGGTATACCAGACCGGCATATCCACATAGGCCGGTTCCCGACCGTCCAGGTAGAAATCAAGCACCTCCGGTGTCCCTATTTTCCGGAGTTGTATTCTGGCCTTTCCTTTAATTACTATGAAACGCTCTATTTTCCGGGTATGGAAATGATTTCCCCGGGTGATCCCCGGTACGGTAGTGGAAAATGAAACTTGACCGCCAATGCCGAGTTTTATCGTTTCGACAAAGATACCCCGGGGATCGGCATGTTGCGTTAATTTTACTGGAAAATGGCCTGGCAGGTCTATATAGCAGCGGAAAGTGTTGAAAAGATTGACTTCATTCCGGTCCTTTAGTTCTGGGATGATGCCCTGATCGAAATAGAGTGTTTTGTAATTTTCGAACAGAGTAAGAATGTCGGTTACTTTTTTTTCAAAATCATGAGGGATGTCTGTTCGTTCGACGACAGGTTCATCGTGTCGTGCTTTTTGAAATATCTTTTCGAGTATGTATTGGCATAGTGAGTCTACATAGATCAGGCGGACATTGCTGTCTACCAGTACTTCGGGTTGCTCTCCGTGTGTCAGTTTATGACAGAAGGTAGCGATAAACGAATTGTAGCCGGGACGGCCAAAAGGACCGTATACGTTCGGTACTACCATTCCCGTGAACGATGCTCCGTTGCGTTCAGCCCATTTTTCGAGCAAGGCTCTTCCTTCCCGTTTGGATTTTCCGTATTCATTCTCTCTCTCTTCCTGGGTGGAAGAGGAGAATAAAACATGCGGAGTTACATTTTCCGCCTCCATGGCCTCTATGAGCTGGTCTACCAGCCGGATGTTGGTCTCGTAAATGACTCGGGGGTCCGGGTGCCGGTTCATCGCGGCCAGGTGTACGATCACATCGCATTCTCTGACGAAGGAGCGAAGCTGCTGTCGGTTCTGAAAATAACTGTCTTCAAAGGGAATCCGCCGGATTGTATCGGGATACAACCCCAATGTGTTGTAAAGATGTGTTCCTACAAAGCCGGCCTGCCCTGTAATACCGATTCTTAGCATAGGATAGTATTTTTTGAATTATTACAGCGATTGCAGGTCTGCCCGGATCATATCCAGCTTCAACAGGAGTTGTTTCATTCCTTCTACATCCAGACGGGCCGTATTGTGCGAATGGTAATCTTCTATTCCGGATACTTTTTCGTTTCCCTCTACAAAGAACTTATCATAATTCAGGTCCCTCGTATCGCAAGGTATCCGGTAATAGTCTCCCATATCTTCCGCCTTTGCCATCTCTTCCCGCGTAACCAGGGTTTCATAGAGTTTCTCGCCGTGGCGGGTCCCGATGATTTTTACCTGTGTCTCTGCCCGGTAGAGTTGCTTTAAGGCTTCCGCCAATACCGACAATGTGGCGGCAGGGGCTTTCTGTACGAACAGATCCCCGTTCTCCCCGTGTTGGAAAGCGTAAATCACCAGATCCACCGCATCATCGAGGGTCATCATAAAACGGGTCATATTCGGATCGGTAATGGTAATGTTGTGCTTGTTTTTGATCTGCTCTATCCAGAGGGGGATAACCGAACCGCGACTGGCCATGACATTTCCGTACCGGGTGCAACAGATAGTGGTAGTGCTGTTTTTCCCCAATTGCCGTCCTTTGGCTATCGCTACCTTCTCCATCATAGCCTTACTGATACCCATTGCATTGATGGGATAGGCCGCTTTATCGGTGGAAAGTACCACTACGTTTTTTACGCCGTGCGCAATGGCCGAGTCCAGCACATTCTCCGTACCGAGCACATTGGTACGGACAGCCTGTGTGGGAAAGAACTCGCAGGAGGGAACCTGTTTCAGGGCTGCTGCATGGAAGATATAATCTACGCCGGGCATTGCCCCGTCCACGGATCGTTTATCGCGTACGTCTCCGATGTAAAATTTAACTTTCGGATTTTGCAAAGCATGACGCATGTCATCCTGCTTTTTTTCATCGCGGCTGAAAATCCGTATCTCTTTAATGTCCGAGTTCAGGAAACGCCGAAGAACGGCGTTCCCGAATGAGCCTGTACCGCCCGTGATTAATAACGTTTTGTCTTTGAACATTTTATTTAAATTTTCGTTTTTCAATACCTACTAACTGCATGATACGCGTCCCAAGCGTAATGATTCTGAATTTGTTTTTATAGTCCCGGAAGGTCTTGTTTTCTCCTTCGAAGATATTTTGTAGTTCTTCTCTGGAAATTCCGAGTTTGCTGCAAATAAAATTCTTGTCCTGCTCCATTATTTCGTCGCTTACTTCGGGACGGGATAATCTTTCCAGCGCCTCGTCTCGTGTCATTTGGCCCGTCAGGATCAAACTGGAAAAATGGGCGCGGCGTTTGTCATACCCGAATTTTTCAGGCAGCCAGTATGTCTCAAAAAAGCGGGTGAAATAAGATTCGTGATGTTTATGCTGATAGGGTTGCCATCCGAATTTTTCGTTTAGTTCGGCGATGGCCGTCTCTTTAAAATAAGGCATCAGATCCAGCGGCTTGATCACTTTGATTCCTTTAAAATACCGGTAGAATATCTTATATTTTAAGATATCCGATAACGGAAAACTTTTTAACTTTTTCTTCCCGTACTTTTTATGAACATCTTTTACAAATGTGACATCTGTTGCATAATAGCTGCCCCACTCCAGCGGTTCCCGTACACATTCGGTAGAATAGTTGCCTCCGGTTAAAATATATTTTATATTGTTTCTGGAGGCGTAATTATATAAGACGGAGAAGAAGGCGACATCCTGCGGCGTATCTGCATCCGGCACCTGCGATTTGAGAAACGCAAGCTGCAGATCTTTCATCTCTTCCCAATCCACTACAAATGTTTCCAGATCCAGTCCCAGTCCGTCTACGATACATCTGACATTGTTAATGGAAACAGGAGTATTCCAGCCGGCATCCACATGCAGCAACAAAGGCCGCAATCCGAATTTCTCTTTGGCATAATAGGCCACAAATGAACTGTCCAGACCTCCGCTTAATCCTATAAGACAATCGTATTCTTTCCCTTTTCCCTCCGCTTTTATTTTTTCGATCAACGGTTTCAGCTTCTCCATTCCGCTCTGATCCGGATGCCACATGGGCTTGATATTTTCATAAAAGTTATGGCAGTGATCGCACATGCCATTGGCATCAAATTCAATTAATGAATCTGACGTATCCATTACACAATTGGTGCAAATTCTATATTCTTTCTCCTCTTTTCTTCTCATAATGATTGTTGTTCAAATAATTTATCAAAATTCTCAGATCCGGGATAGTTTATCAGCACGGCCCTGCGCACTCCTTTGTAAATGAAAAACGAACCGGCGGCTACGGCCGAGGCATAACCTGAGGTTACGGCATCTCTGAAATCTTCCATTTTGCCTGCGCCTCCCATCGCTACCACGGGGATGGTTACGGCTTCGGATACCGATTTTATTAACTCCGTATCGAAACCTTGCATGGTTCCGTCCCCGTCAATGGAATTGATAATGATCTCTCCTGCTCCGTTCGCTTCCATTTGCCTGACGAATGATAACAGGTCTGCATCGGCTTGTTTTCTTCCGTTATGAATGAATATCTTGTATTTGCCAAAGAAGTTCTTTTTTACATCCACGCATACCGATAAGGTAGAGGAGCCGAACTCGGCCGCCGCCTGTTTAATGAAAGCGGGATTTTTAACGGCGGCGCTGGAAATGATTACCTTTTCAGCCCCTATATGAATAATATCCCGGATGTCTTCTATACTCCTGATACCGCCTCCGGCTGCAAAAGGCATACTGGCTTCATCGGCAATACGTCTGAGCAGGTCCAGATCCATTAACCGTTTTTCATTGGTAGCCTCAATGTCCAGAAAACATAGTTCATCCACCTTTAATTGATTGAAAAGATTGACGGCATTGATGGGGTCACCGATATACCGGTGGTTTTTAAATTTTTCTGATTTTACCAACCCGTTGTTCTGGAGCAAAAGAGTAGGTATGATTCGGGGCCTGAACATATTACAGATTATAAAAATTTTTCAGAAGCTGCGCTCCGTGTTCGTGACTTTTTTCCGGGTGGAATTGTACGCCAAAGAGATTTTCTTTAGCCAGGGCCGATACGAACGGATATTCATAATCGGTTGTTGTTAGCACCTCTTCCGCGTTATGCGATATAACATGGTAAGAATGTACAAAATAAAATTTTTTAGCAGGATCTATTCCGCAGGTCAGGGGCGAGTCTTTTTTATAAGTTACGTCATTCCATCCGATATGCGGGACTTTGTATCTCAATTTATCTTGTACGTGAAAACGGACGACATCCGCATCAAACCATCCGAACCCTTTCGTATCGCCTTCCTCGCTGCTCCGGGTCATCAGTTGAAGACCTAAACATATCCCCAGAACAGGCGTTTGTTTCTCCAGCGCCATGTAATTCAGCAGATCCCACAGTCCCGATTCCCTGAGTTTCCGGACGGCCGATCCGAAATGGCCTACGCCGGGGAGGATCAGTTTATCCGCTTTTTCTATTTGGTTTAAATTACCGGAAATGACAGCCGTTTTTCCGTCCCGGTCGATTTTTCTTTGAATGGACCGCAGATTTCCCATTCCGTAGTCCACAATAACGATATTCATTTTTTTGTTCTGCCTAATAGATTATTATACAATTGAATATAGTCTTCAAAACGGTTGTTTTTGTCATATAGCCCTGCGGCGCGGTCCAGGCAGGCGTTTTTGTAGCTCTCTTTTGTATTTTTAAGTATATCGGATGTACGCTCCTTAAGCGCCTGTATATCCCCTTTTTCCACCACATACCCTGTTTCGCCGGAAACGGACTCCACACTTCCTCCCGTATTGTAAGTTATGACGGGGGTGCCGCATGCCATGGATTCCAGGTTGGTGGTCGGAAAGGTATCTTCCCAGGTCGGATTGATAAAAACAGTAGACATCGTATACAGAGTAGCCAGCTGCCGTACGTTTTCTGTTCGCTCCATACCGGTAATATTGGCCGGCAGCAGTTTTAACTGCTTCTTTGTCAGTCCTACCAATACAATGCGCCAGTCGGACGGGATAATCTGCGACAACCGGATAAAGTCCGCCAATCCTTTGCGTTGATCCCAGGTACTGGCTACCCCGAGTAAAATGGGAGCGTTCCCGGGGATTCCCAGCTTTTTCATCATATTCTCCGTGTCGCATAAAGGTTGGGGGGAGAAAGTATGCAGATCTATGCCGTTTTGGATTATTTTTACCGGATATTTCTGTAAAAAAGACTGTTTTACAATTCTGCCCAGCCATTCTGAAACAGGAACGATCGTCATGTTGGGAACCGCATTGAATAACTCTTTCTTAAGGGTATAATTTTTATAGGATCTGTCTGTCATATAGCTTGCCGGATATACTTTTTTCTGAATGCAGTCGCTGCATTGGGTTTGCCATTTGTAACATCCTGCATAATCGAAATGGGCGCAGTGACCGGTAAAGGCCCAGCAATCATGAAACACCCATACCACCGGCGTATTTATAGAGGATAAATACCGGAATAGCACCTTCATATTCAGAAAATAACCGTGAATGTGGTGCAATTGGATAATATCGGGCTTTATCTCTTCGATTTGCCGGATCAGTTTCCGGGTAGCCCTGGTTGAGTGGAGACAGTGGCGGTCAAACAACCGTGTCATGATGCCGTGCCAATATATGCCGGGTTTTGCTCCTATTTTGATGGTTTGGGATCTGCTTGGCAGGTGATTCCGGGCGTAGGTAATGTAACTTTTCCAGCCGTGCGATATGGCCGTTTGCCCTATTTGCTCCGCGATCCGGCCTACGGAGCCGGAGTTTACTTCAATACTTATCTGAAAAAGAGTTGGCATGCTACAATGAATTGTAATCTTCTATAACGGATTGTGCGATCCTTTCATAGCTGAAATACTCCTTGCCTTTCGTCCTGGCATTGTTCCTCATGTTTTCCAGCATTTCCGGGTTTGAAATCATCTGCCGGATGCACTTTTGCAGATCATCTGCGGAATCTTCTTTTGTAAATAATATGGTATCGGCCGTATTCAAATATTCCGCACCGTCCCAGTATTTGCAGATCAACGGCAGTCCGCAGCAAATCGCCTGTTGCCATAGAACGGACTGACTGCCTGGAAAACAGGCAAAATCAGATGCCATAAAGAAATTATATATTTCGGAGGGACTTTTCCAGCCTGTAAAAATAATGTCGGGATCATTACCGGCCAATCGGGATAATTCATCCCTGTATTGCGGATCTTCAATGCTCCCGATAAGCAATAACTTGGAATGGGCCGGTTTATGCGTTTTCTTATAGGCTTCAATTAAAAGGTGGATATTTTTTTCTCTGTTCATTTTTCCGGCCGATACGATCATCAGATCTTTTTCACCCATCTTCAATCCGGTTCGGATCTCTGTCCGGATGCTGCCGGCACGGGCTACGTTCATCTTGTCCCAATCGCCTCCGAGCGGCAAAAGCTTAATTCTGGAGTCTGGAATGCCGTACATCTCTTTCATAAACTTACCTGTTCCGGGGGTCACCGCATATCTTATCCCAACATATTTATCTGTGACTTTTGTAAGAAATCGGTATAAACCTTTGTGAAGAATGAGGCGGGATATAAGATTATTCCCGGAGTTATGTATATCACAATGATAGTCGATAAATAATTTGCAATTCCTGTTTTTCCGGATATATTTTACAATATCCCAGAGACAGAAATAGGGCAATTCATGAAAATAGATAAGATCGGGCCGTTCGGCAACCAATGTACGGTACAGCCCCCTGTACATAATAAACCTGTAATTTGCTTTGTACCGGAGCGGGAGTCTTATGATCCTGCACCTGCCGACGGTATAAGTATATGATTCAAGTGCCGACAGATCGGGAACTTTATAATTGAAGCATCCCGCATAGTCCCGGGTGGAAATAACCGTAACATCCGCTCCTAATTTAGCCTGCGCTTCGGGAAGCTCGTTTTCCTGGTAGGAATAATTGTCAATATATGTATGTGCGATATGAACGATCTTCATTCTCTTTTTATAGCCGGCAGTTAAATCTTATTTATATATCTCCTGTAAAATATGTTCCTGGTTTTCCCATGCATATTCTGTCCGGTTCATTTGCTCTCCGGCATGGCTTTGGATCTGTCGTATGGACATAGCGATCTCTTCCGGCCGGATCTGATTCACCAGAAAAAGATGCGGGTCCTCTAATCGCAATAATCCCGGCGTGCAATAGGCAATAACAGGGGTGCCGGAAGAGAGATATTCATAGATTTTATTACTTGCGGAAAAATAATTGTTAATACTTGTCGGCCTGTACAGACAGATGCCTATATCGGTGGACTGGGCTATGGAGAGCACTTTTTCCTGGGGAGCGAGAGGTTTCAGATAGATCCGGTCGGTGAGATTCTCTTGCCGGATAAGTTTTTCCAGGCTCTCTTTATAGGTTTTACCGGCGTTGCCTATCAGGAATAGAACTGCCTTGTCTACGTATTTCATAGCGCAGATCAACTCTTTAATGCACCGGTCGTCATCCATCACGCCGGAATAAGACAGAACGGTGCGTCCTTCGGGCCGGAAGTCATATTCCGAAGTAAAAAAGCCGGTTTGGCCCGGTGTGATCCGGGCCGGAAAATTTTCCAGCAGAAAAAGTTTCTCCGGAGCTACCCTGTATTTCATCCGGATCAGATTCAGGCGGTCCGTCTGGGGCACAATCACAGCATGCGCGCGGCGGATCAGAGAGCTTTCCAGCCTGGTAAGAATGTATTCTTTAAATAATGCCGGAATACCCATATTCATTTCATGGGCGTCATACACATATTTAACCCCCTTTATCCTGAAAAACGACATTACAAAAGTGTTCAGATCATTGCAGTGAACGTAATCCGGTTTTATTTTTTTTAATGTACGGCGTACTTTCCTGTAAAATAAAAGATTTCTGAAAAGTATGGAGAATGTGCTTCCTCCGCTGTTTTTGGGGATTAAAATAGTCCGGATACCCAGGCTCTCATCCGGCTGTTTCTGCCTGGAAGCTGAATAGATCAGGATCACTTCGTGCCCTTGTGATTTTAAAGACCGGATCTCTTTTTTTACCCGTCCGTCGTGGGCTATATCTCCAATTAATAGAACCGCAATTTTTGACATATATATATTCTGATTATAAGCTGATTTTTAGATATTGCCGGAACTTATATTCAGTAAAAACCTGAAATTCCCTTTTTGCCGGAATTCAATAATGAGTTGAGTGGTGGCGGTCAGACAGCCGTAGTCGTAAGAGACCGATGCGGGTTCCGTCCGGATAGTTACCTTATAATCGGTCAGAATTTCCAGTTTTAATTTCCGGTTATGCGGTCCGTGATGTAATTTTATCACATTATCTTCCACGGATTCCACTTTTATTCCGGCATCCAGCATAAAGCGGGATTGATACAGATGTTCCCCGGTAGCGGAGATTTCGTCTGCTAACAAGACCCTTCCGGGGTGTAATTCCAGTGTACGTTTATGTGTTACGGTATCTCCGGGCAATGTCCAAGTGTATGCTCCCGCTATACGCTGGCAATCCTTGTCTTGCGAATATTCCAGGCAGGAGGGCATGTTAAATCCGGAATAGGCCCAGAAATTCTCCTGTTCAACATGATATTGATCGCAACCGTCTATATTGATGGTATTGTGTTTTCCGGTAGACCTGAATTCATTATGCGCTTTCAATGACGAAGTATATACATAGGCTCCGGCATCGGTGAATACATTGCATTTTCCATACGAAAGGTCGAAGGAGAGCAGATCGGCATGATTGTGTGTTGCGATCATTTTTTTATTTAATTCCGGGTAATACATTCCTATCCCGGAGTTATTGAAAAAGATGTAGAAATGTTCATTTTTCAAAACGGCAAATCCGGCGTCCGGAAATATTTTCGACCCGGAAGAAGTGGATTCGGGCGGTACGGATACGGAGAGCGGATAATGCTCCGGCAATAGAAAGAAAGCATCGGCTCCCGTCCCGGATTCGTAATCCGTATTGCCGAACATACGTGCAGATACGGAGAGCAGGTAATCATGTCTGTTAAATGCATGCTTTACGAAGGGCAGCAGGCGTCCGTCGTCATTGTCTCCCACCAGCGGAGCGCTCCCGTCGGGTTTGGTATAGGCCCGGATAAAATCGAACATGGACCGGATGCGGTAATGTATATCCGGAGGAATATCGTATCCGTTTTTTTGCAATAAGATAACCGGATAGGCAAATAACTCCGTCATTAACCGGTGGTAAGAGATGCTTTTTTCATAATGAACGCCGGTGGGCAATACTTCATTGCGGATCTCGCGGAACAATTCGGCTTTTCCGAACTCAAAGCAGCTTTTTATATGCTGATCGTCCTGAAATAATAACCCCAGCATAACTAGCCCGGTTAGATTGGAGGCATAATGATTCCCGCTGTACGGGGCTCCTTTTTCCAGGTTCTGATAAATAAAATGGATATGTTCCAGTAAGCTCCCGGTAATTTGTTGGCAAAATCTGTCGTCTACCGCATCCGAAGAGATTATCATATTCAGGGTATAGATCCAGTTTACGGCCCGGATAGCCACATCCATAGCGCAACTCCAGTTAATACTGTATGCGTACGGGTTTTCTTTTATCCAATTGCGGATCTGGGCTACGATCTCTTCCGGGTATCTTTCATCTCCGGTTATTAAATAGGCTTCGCCCAGCCATAGCAGGTGATGACAACGGCTAAGTTCGATAGGCACTTTAACGTCGGAATCATCTGTTTTATTGATACGTATGTATTTTTTGTAATATTTGCCCCCGGGCCATCTGTGTCCACTCTTGAAATCACAATGCCAGTCGATCGGATCGGAAGTGACCGGCCCGGAGCCTAAAAGTTCGAACCGGTGAGACAAAGCGTTACCGGCATCCCGGAGGATGATCTCTTTTTCCCGCTCCGAAATGTATTTCTCCGGAAAGTTCTGAAAATTCCCCAGCGTTTCCGCCAGCCGTTTTTGCAACCGGGCTTTGGTGATTTTCGCTGCGGTCTTTTTATATCCGGACGGAAGTAAAAAATGTGCCGGAACAAAAGATAAGAGACGATTGTAACGATCGTTCAGTACGATAAGTAACTTTGTGAAAAATATATATCTTGGAATGAAGTTCATCTGTTTATTGCATTGTCGAACAAATAGATATCTATTTTAACCATATGCCGGTTGCCGTGGAATTCAGGATCTTTTTTAATTGGATATGCCCGGAGATACATTGCCCCGCATAAACCAATGTGGTTACCATGATAATTCCTGTCATGCCGTACAGTTTACAGAACAGGAGCATCAGCGGGATGGCTACCGTCCCGAAAATAAGATAAATAATCATTTGGATATTAACGGTTCCGATGCCGTTTAACAAATACATATAGAGACTGGCCCGTGACATAATGAGTATATACAGGAACATTCCGGCCGAAAGCGTGTATGGAATACTGATGACATCATTCAGCCAGAAATGATAGAATACCGGGGAAATGAGCAGCATGAGGGTGGCTCCTATTGCCGCGATGCCCCATACTTTGGACAATGATCTGTATGTATTCTGCATCCATTTCGTATCCTTTACGGTATAGGCCTCGGTAAAAGCCGACCAATAGGGGGTAAGTATAATGGTCATTACCATATTGATGGAAAAAAAGTACTTATAGCAAACGTTATAAATAGTTACGGATTCAGGCCCGAGTACCCGGGACAAAATGATGTTGGAAGTCTGGAAGATGACCAACAACGCAAGCTGGATAATGAAAAATTTGGAACCGAGTCCGAATATATTTTTGAATAAACTGAAATTGATATACCGTATTCCGGGGGCATATTCCCTGAATTTGGTGGCAAATAACAAAACGGAAATGATGAGTAATACAAGGCATTGCATGCCGCTGAAGACAAAAGTCAGCATCAAAAGCGATCCGGTGGTGGTTTTTGTCAAAATAAAGATAATGATGAGTATAACCAGCTGACTGGCGGCGGGGATCAGGGCGGACAAGGCGGTCTTTTGAAGGGCCAGCAAGAATGTGGTAAAAACATTCAGGATTGCATTGAGGCAGAAAAAGACAATCAATACCCCGAAAACATTCGATAATTCCCGGTCCATCGAAGGGGCCAGTTTAAGTAAGCTGCTCCAGTCTACATAAAAGTTTACAATGAGGGCACATACCAGGATGGAGGTGAAAATGATGGTAAGGATAACATAGGTTGTACTGATGTATTCCCTGGCCAGTTTTTTATCCTTTCTGGCGGTTGCTTCGGCAAATTTATTCCGGAAACCGTGCGTCAGCCCCATATCAAAATAGGCAAACCATCCTACAAGGGAGGAGATCGTCAGCCATATTCCGTATTGTACGGGATTTACAAAATCAATGGTCAGCGGAACGAGTATAAATGATACCAATATAGATATTCCTTTTATGAAGAACGAATAGGCTATATTTTTTTTGGCGGTAAGGGTTCTCTCGCTTCCCCTGGTAAAAAAAGTCCGTATTTTATCCGGCATTATAGGCATTAACAGCATGGATAAATTTTGTTTTGAACGCTTTACATACATTGGGCAGGCTATGCCGGGATACAGCCAGTTTATAGGCATTTCCTGTTAATTCGTCTCTTAATCCGGAGTCGGTTATAAGCCGGGTCACGCCTTTTAAAAGCAGCTCCGTACTACTTTCGCTAACGCAGTAGGCCCATCCGCTTCCGGCGGCATATTTATATATTTCCAGTTCCGGCGGACAATAAAGTAAAATGGGGACTTTGGAGACCATGTATTCTGCTGTTTTGGTGGACATGGATAATTTGGCATAATACCGGGTCCTTTCTGAAAAACAGAGCGGGAAATATACAATATCATACTCTTTGATATAACGGCATACCTGTTCATGCGGAATGCCGGGACATAAATTACAGCAAGGCGAATCTGCAAACAGACCGGCTATCTCTTTTACGGAATTCGGAGAAAATATATCAAACCGGATATTCCGGCCTTGCTTGTTTAATTTGGTGACAACGTGGTACATATCCACAAGGGCATCTTTTGTGTCCTCATTTATCTTTCCGAAAAATGCAATTTTTTTTACGGAATTATCCTGCCTGTATTCTTTATCGGGAACGCTGTCCCAGAAATCTATGTTTACAGGATTGTGGAAAGGATAAAACTCCCGGTTGTATCTGGATGCATACTCTGCCGACATACCTTCCGAGATGGAGAAATTCAAAATAGTTCTCGTTAAAATATCCGTAAATGCTTTATGGTATCTCTTTTGCCATGCTCCCCGGAAATATCGTCCGTTGAATAGCGTTGCCGGCCAATCGTCCATAATATGGATGGCCAGCGGATAACGGTTACCGGTAAGCCGGGAGATTTTATTCACATATTTTATCATGCCGTAATTTCCGAGACACGTATATATAATATCCGGGTGGAAATTATCTATAAAATCTATTAATTCCGTTGAAATCGTATTTCTGTCGATCAGATCGTTGATTCCTATCTTTTTGTGTAAAAACGAGCTGATTTTTCTTCTTATCCGGGATCTGTTGTCTTTTAGATAGGACGGGAGTTTTACCTCCTGTGGTACAATATTTTCAGCTATCGTATAGCTTTTATTTTCGGATGTATTGAAATATCTTTCGCATATTTGATTCTGAGTTAAAAATGCAGTGGCTATTACCGGAGAGACAATTGCAATTTTATCTTTGGGCCATGCATGGAATAAATTGGACAGTGTTATGCCGATACCGTCGTAATTATTAAAGGAATGTCCCAGAATCAGTACTTTAGGCAATGATTGTTCCATTTTGTTCAGGGGTTGATTTCGGTTTATGTATAAACTCGTAAACGAGGTAGGCGAACAGCAGCATGTAGAGAGAGATGGCTGTGAAATTATCTGTAATACTCATAAAGAACAAAAGCGAGCAGAGGCCCAGCGCCGAAATGGAAAAGTTATTTATGGTATCCATAATTGGCTTCAGGTACATCAGCAGCAGGGATATCAGCATAGCGAATACTCCGTATGAAATTCCATATAATAGAAATAACTGGTGCGGAGAAGGAATATTCTCCTTGAGGGTCTGCCCCAAAAAGAAATGCCCCAGAAAGAAATCCAACTCTTCCACGATTAGCGTATGCCTGCTCTCCAGTGAAGTATTAATCGAATCTACAAAAATATTATTGTAAGCGTAAATAAGCGCGTAGACAGAGACCGGCAATATAATCATCAGCAAGGCAATCGCCAGTATGGCGTTTTTCTTCATTGATTTATAGTAATAGACAAAAATTACGAGCAGCATGGCTGCTACCGGTGCTTTCGTTCCCGTATCTATCCATACGATTATCCCTGTGATGAACATGATTGCCGAGAGCAGTTTCCTTTTGTTATTCAACAGATCCTGTAAAAAGATCAGGGCGAAGGAGCCCGCATAGAATCCCAGGATATTGGCATTGTGGAAACAACTGTCTACGAAATATAAGTATTTATTAGCTAACGTTCCCAGGAGATCCCCCCGGATAAGTAACGGCGCACTGGTAGTGGGAACGGATGAATAATCATCCAGGTGCCAGTAGGTATACTTTAAAAACTCAAAATAGGGGAAATGAATATACGGACCATATATTACCAGTACGGTCAGGAACATGTGACTTCCCAGGAATATATATAAATAGCGCTTGAAATTGAAGGTGTTGAAAGTCGACAGGAATAAAATGAAGATGACCGGTCCGTACTGAACGGAAAAATTGATAATTCTGGCGAAAACCTCCGGCAAGCTCAGTTCCATGCCGTATTTGATTAACGCTATAAGGAAGGTACACCCGATAAAAAGGAGCGATAGCCCTATATAATTCTGCTGCTTCCTGCTTAGTTTATTTTTGTTCTGCCATAATGCTACGAAAGCTGCCGCGAATATTAACATTTCCATGATCCTTGTGAATAAGGGCAATTGCATCGACAAAATTTCGCTGGATATGAGCGCATCTGAAGTTGAGGCCGTGAAAGAAAAGATTAATATCAGATACCTCTGATTTTTGAATACGAACAGAGTAGATATTAAGATAATCAGATAAGATATCAGCGACATTTTACTTATTATAACTTATTCGGATATTTCTACGCTACAGACTCCAGTATTTCAGTTGATGGATTTTATCTCTGTATAATCCTTTGATGTCTACTAATACCGCATTTTCACAGGTAATTGCCGTGAAATCATTTTCAACCAGCTCTTTGTACGGATCATGAGCTACCGCTATGACAACAGCGTCATAATTCCCTTTGGGTTTTTCCATCAGCTTGAACCCATACATTTTCATGACATCTTCCGGGTCCGCATATGGATCAACAACATCCACATCTGTTCCAAAATCCTTTAATTCATTGATAATATCCACCACTTTTGAATTTCTTATATCTGCAACGTTCTCTTTAAATGTCATGCCCATCACCAGCACTTTGGACCCCAGTACGCCTTTTCCCATCGCTATCATTTTCTTGATGAGTTTTTTGGCTATGTACCCCCCCATCGTGTCATTAATGAATCTTCCGGCGCTTATAAGTTGAGGATGATATTTCAGTTCGCTGGCTTTGTATACCAGATAATAGGGATCCACCCCTATGCAGTGGCCTCCCACCAGACCCGGATAAAATTTTAAGAAGTTCCATTTTGTTCCGGCTGCCTCCAGTACATCGTATGTATTGATCCCTATCCGGCTAAAAATAATGGAAAGTTCATTCATCAGGGCGATGTTTACATCCCGTTGCGTATTTTCTATGATCTTGGCGGCTTCGGCCACTTTTATATTGGGTGCCCGATGAACCCCGGGTTTGACCACCAGCTCATATACTTTTGCAATGGTATCCAGCGCCTCTCCGTCACAACCGGAGACGATTTTTATCGTGTTCGGGAGCGTGTGGATTTTTTCTCCCGGGTTAATCCGCTCCGGAGAGTATCCGTATTTGAAATCCACTCCGGCTTTCAGGCCGCTGATTTCTTCCAACAACGGCAGGCAATCCTCTTCCGTGCAACCCGGATAAACCGTGGATTCATATACGACGTAATCTCCTTTCTTTAATGCCTGGGCCACACTTCTTGTAGCGCTTAATAACGGAGCCAGGTCGGGCTGGTTATGATTGTCAATAGGCGTGGGAACAGCCACGATAAAAAACGAAGCCTCCCGTAGCTCCGTTACAGAAGAGGTGAATTTGATGTCTTTATTTTCAAAAGCATCCTTGCCCAGCTCTTTGCTCGGATCCGTCCCCTGGCGCATCATAGCCAGCCGTTCCTCATTTATGTCGAATCCTATAACGGGAATTTTTTTCGCAAACTCCAATGCTATGGGCAAACCTACGTATCCCAGCCCTATTAAAGCCAGTTTTGCTTGTTTGTTTTTCAGTTTGTTATACATATGTATAATGAATCTTTACGTTGTAATATTAATATTGCCTGATGTACTCTCCTATTCTTCCACAGGCTTTGCCGTCCCCGTAAGGATTTACGGCTTTGCTCATTGCGTTATAACACGCAGGATCATCCAGTAAAGCCGATACCTGGGTTACTATCTTGTCATAACAGGTACCTACCAGTTTTACCGTACCCGCTTCCAGCGCCTCCGGTCTTTCCGTTGTGTCCCGCATCACGAGTACCGGTTTTCCCAGTCCCGGCGCCTCTTCCTGGATTCCCCCGCTGTCGGTCAGTACTATGAAGGATTTCTCCATCAGCAGGACGAAACTCAGGTATTCCAACGGCTCGATAAAAAATATATTGGTATTGGATTGTTCTCCGAATATCTCATGGATAGGCTGTCTTACATTGGGATTCAGGTGCATCGGGTAAACGAAATCTACCTGCGGATATTTTTCCGTTAAGGTTTTTATAGCCCGGCATATCTGGAGAAAGCCGTCCCCGAAATTTTCCCGGCGGTGGCCCGTTATCAATACCAGCTTTCTACCGCCTGTTAACCTGCCGGTATCAAATCCGGCACGTTTTAGCTGCTCCTGTAATTGGGTATTAAGTACCGTATCGTTTTTGATCCGGTCTACAACCATGTACAATGCGTCTATGACCGTATTCCCCGTAACCAGGATATTCTGTTCCCCGACACCTTCGTTGAGCAGGTTCCGGCGGCTTAAAGGGGTAGGGGCGAAGTGGTGCGTGGCGATCCGTCCGGTGATCTGCCGGTTCATCTCTTCCGGCCAGGGACTGTAAATATTATGAGTACGGAGTCCTGCTTCCACATGTCCTACTGGGATCTGCTGATAAAAAGCGGCCAGTGCAGCAGCCATAGAAGTGGTCGTATCTCCGTGAACCAATACAATGTCGGGACATACCTCTTTCAAAACATCCCGCATTCCCGTTAATACCCGGGCCGTCACATCATACAGATCCTGTCCGTGTTTCATGATGTTGAGGTCGTAATCGGGCCTGATGCCGAATATGTGAAGCACCTGGTCGAGCATCTCCCGGTGTTGTCCGGTGACGCATACGGTGGTCTGAAATGTATCGGGATACTTCTGGAACTCCTTAACCAGGGGGGCCATTTTAATGGCTTCCGGACGGGTCCCGAAAACCAGCATTACCTTCTTCATAGTTAACTCTTTTTGTAAATGCCGCAGAAATCCAGGATTACTTTATCATTGCGGTACGGTAATGTTTTGAACTCTTTATGGGCTACCAGGAAAGCCACGATATCGGCTTTCTCATACGCTTCTGTATAATTTGTCAATTTGAAAACCTTGTGTTCCGCAACATTGGGTTCCACCACGAGAATATCTGCGTTGTTACAACTTTGCATGACTTTGGTGGCGATATATTTTGCCGGGGCTTCCCGCAGGTCATCTATATCGGGTTTGAAAGCCAATCCCATCATGGCAATGACAGGCGGTCGGTTATGCTTTAATTCAAATTGTAAGATCGCATTCTCGATTTTCTCGGCGCACCAGAACGCTTTATAATTGTTGATTTCCCTGGCTTTGGCAATAATCTGCGACTCCAGGGGAAAATCCGCCGTAATAAAGTAAGGATCCACTGCTATGCAATGCCCCCCTACGCCGCTTCCCGGCTGGAGGATATTGACGCGCGGATGTTTATTTGCCAGCGCTATCAACTCCCATACATTCACGCCGGCTTTGTCGCATATCAGGGATAACTCGTTGGCAAAGGCAATCTGCACGTCGCGAGAAGAGTTCTCCGTCAATTTGCACATCTCGGCCGTGCGAGCGTTTGTTTTATGTAATTTACCCCGCACGAATTGACTGTAGAAAGCGATGGCTTTATCCGTGGATTCAAGGTTAATGCCCCCGATTACCCGGTCATTATGAATTAACTCGTGAATCACGTTCCCCGGTAAAACTCGCTCTGGACAATAAGCGATGTAAATACGGTTTTCCAATTCCGGTCGTTCGCCGTAAATGATCCGAGTCATCATCTCGGTAGTCCCTACCGGCGAGGTTGATTCAATTACAAATAGATCTCCCGTTTTTAACAGGGGAAGTACTGTGCGGGTGGCGGCCTCTACGTAGCTGACGTCGGGTTCATGGTTGCCCGTGAAAGGGGTGGGGACCACCATGAAATAGGCATCACTAACTTCGGGTTTTAAGGAGGCTTTCAATTTTCCATTGTCAATTACTTCTCGTAAATATGCCTCTAATCCGGGTTCTATGATGTGCAATTTTCCTCGGTTTGTCATCTCAACCACGCGGGGATTAATATCTACACCGGTAACCTGTACTCCGTGTTTAGCGGCAATAATAGCCGTTGGCAGACCGATATAGCCTAACCCCATAAAACAAGCTTTCATCATGCTAATATTTTAAAGTGGAATAAATACTAAATTTACATAAACTTATAGCATAAAAAATTATTGAAGTTTATGCTGTCAAGTTGCCAACGAACCCGCTCTTTGATCATTATTGAAAAATGATATTTTTAAATTTTTGACACCAGCCCGTCTTTCAGACGGTACTTCTCGTGACTCTCCGGGCATTCGGCAACACCATTTTCGTCGAAATGAAGACGGTGACCGTACTCGCTCATCCAGCCTAATTGCCGGGCGGGATTGCCCACTAACAGGGCGTAGGCAGGAACGTTCTTCGTCACCACGGCGCCCGCCCCGATAAAGGCATAAGCCCCGATATCGTGACCGCAAACAACGGTGGCGTTGGCTCCGATGGTAGCCCCTTTCCCGACATGCGTCTGCGCGTACTGTGATTTTCGGTTAACGGCACTCCGAGGATTGGTCACGTTCGTGAACACGCAGGAAGGCCCCAAAAACACGTCGTCATCACAGGTCACCCCGGTGTATACCGACACGTTGTTCTGCACCTTCACGTTATTTCCTAACACGACTTCCGGGGAGATCACCACGTTCTGCCCGATATTGCAATTTTTGCCGATCGTGCAACCGCTCATGATGTGGCTGAAATGCCAGATTCTCGTTCCTTCCCCGATCCGGCAATTCTCGTCTATCACCGCCGTCTCGTGGGCGAAATACTCTTGTTTCATGAACAATATATATTATTTGTAAAACTCCTTTATCCTCTCGATAACGATATCCTGTTGGCCGGGTGTCAGCTCCGTGTGGATCGGGAGCGATAACACGGAACACGAGAGTCTTTCTGCCGTGTCGAGCGTTCCCGCCGCCCGGGCGATCGATTTGAACGCCTCTTGTTTTTGCAAAGGCAAAGGATAATAGATCATGGCCGGAATTCCGGCTTCTTCCAAGTATTTTTTCAGGGCATCCCGTTTTCCATTCAACACTTTCAACGTGTACTGGTGATACACGTGAGTGGTGTAAAGCATCTCCTCCGGGACCACGATTCCCGGAATATTCCGTAACCGGGCCGAGTAATACCGGGCCGCCTCGTGCCGGGCCTTCCCGTACTCGTCGAGGTGTCTCAATTTCACGTCCAACACGGCAGCCTGAATGGTGTCGAGCCGGGAATTACATCCCAAAACGTCATGGTGATATTTCACCCGTTGACCATGATTGGCAATCATTCGGATTCTCCCGGCCAACTCCTCGTCATCGGTCATCAACGCCCCCCCGTCACCGTAACAACCGAGATTTTTCGACGGGAAAAAGGAGGTACAGCCGATATGGCCCATGGTTCCGGTTTTTTTTCTCGTTCCGTCCGCAAAGGTATACTCTGCCCCGATGGCCTGCGCGTTGTCCTCCACCACGAACAGCCCGTGTTCGGCAGCAAAAGAGAGGATCGGTTCCATGTCACAACTTTGCCCGAACAGATGCACCGGCACGATGGCTCTCGTCTTCGAAGACAAGGCATTCCTTATGTTATCGACAGTGACGTTAAAAGAGGCGTAATCCACGTCCACCAAGACAGGCGTGAGCCCCAGCAAGCCGATGACCTCGGCCGTGGCCACGTAAGTGAAGGCAGGCACGATTACCTCGTCGCCGGGTTGCAAACCTAAAGCCATGAGAGCGATCTGCAAAGCGTCCGTGCCGTTTCCGCAAGGAATCACGTGTTTCACCCCGCAATAATCGGCCAGGTGACCGGAAAATTCCCTAACTTTAGATCCGTTAATAAACGCCGTCGAATCCAACACCTCCTGTATTCCGGCATTTACCTCTTCTTTTATTTTATCATACTGACCTCTCAGGTCCACCATCTGAATGTTCATCATATAAACTAATGATTATCTCACCATTAAAATGGATTAATTAAAGTAGAATAAAGATTCTTGAACGAGCTCTACTCCAAGATCAAATAACGACCGATTAATGATATTTTCAGTTGATGTTTGATATGTAATTATATATATAATTAAGTTAATTTATATACATAATAAATCCTGACAGAACTTTACGTTCTATGAAGAATGGTTTATATAAAAAATAAATGTCGGCAACAGAAAAAATGAATTCAACAATAAAATGATAGTGAAGAGCATGATCGATAAAAAAGCTTGCTAAATGCGAGATAAAAGAGTCGTTTATTTTGTATGTAGTATTATTTTTTTACTTTTGCACTCGTTATAATGCGGTCGAAAATGTATCATTTATGATACAAAACTGAAAAGTCTGATTAGATCCCACATGGGATTGACCGGGCGGAGCTATGAAATAACTCATGAGTCTCTAATCAGAAAATACAGTATATATTAACATATATTTATTTTACTCTATATTTGAGGATATATATCATTAATCGGTCGTTTATTAAAAGATTTTTCACAACATAAAAAAACATTTAATAAGGTTATATAAACCACTAACAAACAATAATTTGACATAGTCAAATATAATAAAAAACAACTAACAATATTTTATAATTTAAAGTACTAAATATCCGCTTGCTGAGAATTAAAATACAATTACAAATTAGTTATATCCCAAAATAAGTAATCATTGAGATACAATCGCTCATCAGGATAGTACTTCGCAATTTATTAAATAATGGCATTTGATTTTTTAGGTTTTTATAAAAACAGTTCTTTTGCGAGAAATGCACTGACCTTAACCATAGGTACAACCATTGCTCAATTTTTGCCACTATTAATTTATCCTGTTCTTGCGCGAATTTATAGTCCTGAGCAGTTCGGCATCTTGGCATCATTAACTTCGCTCATATCGATTCTAACTGTTATCTCTACAGGAAAATACGAATTTGCTATTCTGGTAGCAAAAGATGATAAAGATGCCGCCAACATCACTTGTTTGTCACTGGTAATCAGTGCTCTATTCTTATTATTTATTTTATTGCCATTGTTTTTCTTCCGGGACGAAGTTGGGAGATTATGTGGTAATAATTCGGAATATTGGATATTAATTTGTCCGTTTGCTGCTTTCTTTATCAATATTTTTAACTGTTATAATGAATGGTGTGTCAGAAAAAAATATTATTTCAATTTATCTATAAATAAAATTACCAATTCCGTATCCGTAACGTTAGGCAAACTACTATTCGGATTTACAAAATTTCAAAATTCAGGTTTGATCATCGGAGATATCATTGGGCGAATAATCACTGCCTTATGTTGTGTTTTCCGTGTGTTAAATAAAGATTGGGATATCTTTAAAAAGGTTACCTACAAAGGGATAAAAACAATGGCTCTTAAGTTCATCGAATTCCCTAAATATACAATGCCAGCCCAATTACTGAATACTATAGGAGGATCTGTTCCAATATTAATACTCGGAGCTTATTACAATAACACTGACGTCGGTTATTTTTCTATGGCAATAACAATACTCAGCGTACCGATCAGTGTAATAAGTATATCAATACGAGACACTTTTAGACAAAAAGCGAATGAAACATATTTGGAACAAGGAAATTTCAGGGGACTATTTGTGAAATTATTTAAGATTCTTTTTGTATTAACTTTAATGGCTTCCCTAACCGTTATCTATTTTTTACCCGATCTTTTTGCATTCGTATTAGGTAAGCCATGGTCAGTAGCAGGCAAATACGCCCAAATATTACTTCCCATGATCGCCATTGATTTTATTGCAATATCCTTATCTGGGGTATTAATCATAACCAACAAACTAAAACAAAATTTAATATGGCAATTATACTATACATTCGCCTCTATCGCACCGTTAATAATCGCTTATCTATGGGATTGTAACATTTACTATGCGTTAATATTATTTAGTGCCTTCAGAGCTTCTGCCTATATATACTTATTGTTTTTATCGTTCTATTATTCAAAAGGAGAAAAATAGACTATGATTCATTATCAAGGTTTAAGAAAAAAATTAATTAGAATCGCAAAAAGAATTTTGGGTATACCTCAAAATCAAACATTAACTCTTAGAAGTTTTCAGAAGTATTTTAGGTTAAGATTCGGACCTTGGGTATATAAAAAGAAAATAAATACTAAAGATATTATAGAGGAGATGAAAAAAATGGGAATGAAAAATGGAAGTAATATCTTCATTCATTCTACCTGGGATGAAATGTATAATTATAACGGCTCTGAAGAAAATCTGATAGATGCGATTTTAGAAGTAATCGGCCCTGAAGGGACATTAATCATGCCGGCCTTGCCCCTATTACGTAAAGGGAAAATTTTTGATGTGAAAAAGAGTATTACAGGAGCAGGGACTTTGGCCGAAACTTTTAGAAGGTATCCCGGCGTAAAAAGAAGCATCAATGTGCAACATTCAGTTTGCGCTTTAGGTCCCCAAAGTGACTTCTTACTCAAGGAACACCATTTAGGAGAATCTTGCTGGGATGAGAAATCTCCTTATTTTAGGTTGTCTCAGATTGACGCATTAGTTTTTACACTCGGTCTAAGAAGATATTATATCGGAACAATGCTACACTGCGTAGAATCTGTATTAAGAAAAAGTTATCCTTATTATTCTTCTTTTTACACCCGGGAGCCGGTCAAACATGAATATATAGATTATGACGGCGAACATAAGTATTATTACTGCTATGATAATAGATATGTCAGGTATAAGTTTTTCGCAACCAAAAGAATGACAAAAAAGCATTTCAATAAAAATTGGTATGCCTGTTCTCAAATCTCAAATTTAATTATCGGAGTATATCACGCAAAAGAGATAATACCTCATTTAATCAACTTGGGAAAAAAAGGAATCGACGTGTATCAAAACTCAGGAAAAAGAGGTTATAAATTTGACAAGTAATAAAATGAAGAAAGCATTCATATTTCCAGGCCAAGGCTGCCAGAAAGAAGGCATGGGAAAAGAACTTTACGAAAACTTTCCCCGGGCCAAGGAACTTTTTGAACGGGCTAATGATTTTTTCGGCAGGCGTATAACCGATGTTATGTTTCGTGGAGATGAACTGGAATTAATGGAAACTAAAAATACACAGCCTGCCGTTTTCGTGTATGAGGTCGCCACGGCCTTAACACAAAATGAAATTCAACCGAATGTTGTCGCTGGACATTCTTTAGGAGAATTCGCCGCTTTGGTTGTAAACGGTTGTTTATCCTATGAAGATGGTTTAAATCTTGTTTTGAACAGAGCTTTAATCGGCCAAAAAGTATGCGAAAAATTTGACACGGCCATGGGAGCCGTTATCGGTTTTCCGGATGAATATATTCAAAAAAGATTAAAAGAAATCTCTGAAGAGTCCGGTGAACCTATCTACTTTGCGAACTATAACGGCCCCGGTCAGGTAGTCATTACAGGCTCGAAGGCAGGAGTAAAAATAGCCTGCAAAACATTTAAAAAAGAAGGAGCCAAAAAGGCCGTACCCTTAGCCATCGGGGGATCGTTCCACTCCCCGTTTATGTTAGAAGCGGAAAAAGAATTAGGTAAAATAATCAAAGACACGGAATTCAGAAAACCACGTTGTCCCATTTACCAATGCGTGGACGGGAAAGCTCATGTCAACCCCAAAGAGATCCAAGATAATCTCGTTATCCACATAACACATTCCGTATTATGGACTGACATGGTCAATAATATGGTAAAAGACGGAGTAACGGATTTTTACGAAGTCGGCACGGACGATACGCTGCAAAAGATCGTTACTCGCATGTATCCCGATAAAAAAGTAACTTCCATTTGGGAAATAGAAGAGTATAATAGTATAAATCCATTTAAAGAAAAAGAATCATGAAATTAGAAGAATTCGTACAGTTATTCGCAGAACAATTTGACGATACCCCGGTTGAAAAATTCACACCTTCAACAATCTATAAAGACTTAGGTGAATGGGGATCATTGGTGGCACTGTCTATAATTGCCATGGTCGACGATGAAATGGGGAAACGCATTTCGGGAGGAGATTTAAGATCTTGCAAAACCATAGAAGATTTGTATAATTTGATTGAGTCCAAGTAATGGCATTTCTTGAAGTCAAAAAAGTAAAGATAGCAGGAATTTCAGCTTGTGTTCCTTCCGGCGTGGAAGAGACATTCGATTACGATCTTTTACCAAGAGAGATGCTGGAAAAGTACGTAGAATCAGTAGGTGTATTGAAAAAACACCGGGCAAAGGAAGATCAATGCACCTCTGATCTCTGCTGTGAATCGGCTGAAAAATTGATAACGGATCTGCAATGGGATAAATCTGAAATCGATTTGTTAGTATTTGCCTCGCACACGGGAGACTATAAACTCCCTTCCACGTCTTGTACTCTTCAGCATCGTTTGGGTCTACCGACAGACATCATGGCATTTGACATAAACCACGGGTGCTCCGGGTATTTATACGGTCTGAGCATCATCGGCAATTTGATGTCAACCGGATCTTTTAAAAAAGGTTTACTTCTGGTCGGAAATACGCAATCCAAAAATGTCAGCTATTACGACCAAAGTACCTATTTGATATTCGGCGATGCGGGAACGGTTACCGCTTTGGAATATCAACCGGACAATTACGACTTAATGAAGTTTCACTTTCTCACGGACGGTTCCGAGTTCAGCTCCGTGTATATTCCCGAGGGGGGATACCGGCATCCTATCACTCCGGACTCTTTCGTCATGGAAGAAGACGAGGAGGGCATAAAGCGGAACAAGACACACCTGAGAATGAACGGGACAGATGTCTTCTCTTTTGCCAATTCTTATATGCCTAAATCTATCGGGGCCTTGATGAATCACTACGATATCAATAAAGACGATATCGATTTCTTAGTCATGCATCAGGCCAACAAATTTTTATGCGAAAAGATTCGCAAAAAAATAAAGATACCGGCAGAAAAGACTCCTTATACGTTTCCCGATTACGGAAATACGAGTGGGGGTTCCATCCCGTTAACCATGACGTTAAAATTAAACCAGCCGTTAGCGAAAGAGAAATTAAAGTTACTGATGTCGACTATTGGAGGTGGGTTCTCCGTGGCATCTGCATACATCGAAACGCAAGGTGATATACATTGCTCTGACCTTGTATATTTATAAATCTACATGAATAACGCGAATACATGAATCCCTTCAATTTACAAAACAAGACCATACTTGTCACGGGAGCCTCGTCGGGGATAGGTAGGGCTACCGCCATAGAATGCTCAAAAATGGGGGCCTCCCTGATCATCACGGGACGTAACGAGTCCCGTCTACGGGAAACATTGAATTTATTGGAAGGAGAAAATCATCAATCCGTGCAGACCGATTTAACTTCCGATGCCGGAATTGAAGCACTATGCCATCGGATTGATAAAATAGACGGGGTCGTGTTATGTGCCGGTATTAATGATAAATCGTTAATTAAGCATGTCAATCGGGATAAAATAGACCGAATGATGAACATTAATTTATTCGCACCGATTTTATTAATTCGCTCTCTATTAAAATCAAAAAAACTGAACAAATTCGCATCGGTGGTCATATTATCATCCATTTCCGCCTACTATCCGGCAGTTTCCAATGGATTGTATGCAGCCTCAAAAGGAGCATTAAATTCATTCTCTAAAATATTAGCGTTGGAATTACTACCTCTAAAAGGCAGGGTTAATTGTATCCAGCCCGCTTTCGTTGAAACCGAGATGCTAAAAAAATATACATTGCAAGAAGAGATTGAAAAAATAAAAGAAGATTACCCATTAGGAAGATTTGCCCGACCGGAAGAGATCGCCTATGCAGCCATCTATTTTTTGTCTGACGCATCCCAATGGGTAACCGGTAATTTTTTCATCATGGACGGAGGATTTACTTTAAGGTAAGTATGTTATGAAAAAACTGATCATAATCGGCACCGGCAATTTCAGCAAAGTCGTTGAAGAATACGCACGCAAAAGCATGGCATACAACAAGGAGTGGGTGATAAAGGGATATCTAAAATCTGAATTCGATACACCGAATGACACACCCACCCTCACTTCAACGGTAGAGGAATACTCCATAGAACCGGAAGACGTTTTTATCTGTTCGTACGTGAACGGACAGGAACGGGAGATTGTAACACGGTTCATAGAAGCTAAAGGCGGACATTTCATCAACATTATTCATCCTTTCGCTAATATTTGTTCTTCCGCCAAATTAGGAAAAGGGAATATAGTAGGAGCTTTTACTACGATATCGGTCAACACGACAATCGGGAACCACACTATTGTACAAGATCATTGTAACGTGGGACACGACTCGGTAATCGGGGACTATTCCCATCTTTACGTTGGAACACTTGTCAGCGGTAAAAACAGGATCGGGAACGGAGTATCCGTTTTCACGGGATCGGTTATTTATCCCGGTTTACCAATCGGGAATAAAGCAACCGTAGGAGCGGGAAGCGTCGTGATGAGAAAGGTGAAAGAAAATTCGATCGTGGTGGGAAATCCGGCAAAGGTAATGGATTAAAGACTTGGTTCAGATAAAAAGAATAATAAATTCTCCGGTCTCTTCCAATTGCTATATCGTGTCGCTCCCGAATCGGAACGATTGCATTGTGGTGGATCCGGGAACACCCGATCCTGTTTCAATCGTTTCTTTCTGCCGGGAGAATAATTTGGAACCAGAATATGCCATACTGACACATGAACATTATGACCATTGTATCGGATATAACGAATTAAAAAGATATTACCCGGACATCAAGTTAATATGCTCATCCGTCTGCGCCCAAAATATCCGGTTACCGGAATGGAATCTTTCCAAATATGCAGAAAATGTCATGCAGACAAGTATTCAAGAGGCAGATATCCATATTGAAGATACAAGTAATCCGCTAAATTGGAATAATTGTTTCATTCGCTTCTTTCTAACCGAAGGGCACAGCAAGGGAAGTATCTGTTTCAGTATCGACGAGAAGTTTTTATTCACGGGAGATACTCTTATACCTGGTTATAAAACGATTACCAAATTAAAAGGCGGTTCAAAAGAAAAATTATCGGAATCTTTGAATAGATTATCAAATTATTTCAAGGGTAAAGAAAGTGAACTAATAATCTACCCGGGACACGGGGAAAGTGTTTTGTTCAAAGAAATTAATCATAAAGATTGAATCTTATTACAATTCGAAAAATGTTTGAAAGCAAATACGGCAATCTTTGGATTATTCTTTCAATTATCTTATACAGAATAACATTAGATTATTCTTATGAATTGGTTATATCAGATACATTCGCCTATATGGGACTTGGTAATAATTTTAATACAAGCAATTACATCATATCATGGTGTTTTTTATTGACATTCGTTCCGTTTATCACGAATATGAATAGAAATATCACATATTCCAATTGTGTATTATTACTGCTTTCCGCCATATCGCTCGTTCCTTCCACGACTTTAATAGCCTATTTGGATTTCGATGCTAAGTTTGTTTTACTGCTGTATATTTATTGGTTATGTTTTTTTTCATATAACGCCTTTTTTCCTAAATTTCAAATCAAAACGAATAGTAATAAAAAATTGTTTCTTCTGATAAGCCTGTTATTATGCATGAGCGTACTGTACATATCGTGGAAATACACCGGATTCAGATTCCATTTCGGGCTTAAAGATGTTTATGATCTGAGATTAGAGGCAAGAGAATACAACGTCGGAGCGATCGTCGGTTATTTAGCAACAGCAGCCAATAAATTATTGCCCATTATTTTGATTTATTGTATTTTAAAAAACAAGAAAATCGCATCTATCGCATTGATAGTTGTTATCCTTCTCAATTTTGGTATAGAAGGTAGTAAAGGTGTTTTATTTTCATTGTTTTTGTGTGTATTAGGTTTCTATTTTTTTAGGTATAAACGAACGATACTGGTATACGGAATGCTTGCTCTAATGAGTACTTGGAGTATTGTGGAATTTATTTTTCTTAAAAAATTTTTTTCCGGTTTTATAATTTATAGAATGTTATTGATTCCGAGTCAATTGAATTATTGCTATTATGACTTTGTTAAAGATAACGAGCTCGATTTCTTCAGACAAGGTTTTTTAAGACATTTGGGATTCGAATCTCCCTATGAAGGGGGAATCGAATTTTTAATTGGTTCCAGATATTTCAATGATTATGAGACACGGGCAAATAATGGATTATTTACCGATGCCTATTATAATTGCGGGATCATAGGAATATTAATGTTTCCCCTGATATTGATTTTTTTATTAAAATTAATAGAATCCGTATCGAATGGAGTAGATGAAAGATTGATGTTTGTTCCTGTGTATATGGTCGCTTTGGCATTTTTAAGTACGACATTTACAACGGCACTATTAACCCATGGCCTTTTATTGTTGATGTTGATGTTATACTGTATTCCCCGGAATAAAGATGTCTATCAATAAACTATTTCCACCCAACTATTCTTCTGTATTCTGGATTGTTTAAATTAATATATAAATAATTTATGAAAGCATGTTTTATGGGGTTAGGCTATATTGGCTTACCCACAGCTATTATTGCCGCCAAGCATGGCATACAAGTAACCGGTGTAGACATTAACCCTCAAGTGGTAGAACTTACCAGCAAGGGACAACTACATATTATAGAGCCCGGACTGGAAGAATATCTTCAAGAGGTAGTTCAAAACGGATATTTGCGTGCTTCTTTGCAACCTGAGACAAGCGATGCTTATTTCATCGTGGTCCCCACTCCTTTCAAAGGGAATCATGAACCGGATACCTCTTACGTTGAAGCTGCGACCCATAGTGTTTTACCTTTCTTAAAAGAAGGAGATTTATATGTCATCGAATCAACGTCCCCGATCGGCACCACGGATAAAATGAAAGAATTAATATTTTCTAAACGCCCGGAACTAAAAGATAAAATTTACATTGCTTATTGTCCTGAACGGGTTTTACCGGGAAACGTGATTTATGAGTTGGTCCACAACGATCGGGTAATCGGGGGTATAAATCCTGAATCTACCGAGAAGGCTTCTGCTTTTTACGGTCAGTTTGTTCAAGGGACCTTACATAGGACCAATGCACGAACGGCTGAGATGTGCAAACTTACCGAAAATTCCTCCCGAGACGTCCAAATCGCCTTTGCCAACGAGTTATCATTGATTTGTGACAAAGCCGGGATCAACGTGTGGGAATTAATAGAACTGGCCAATAAACATCCGAGAGTCAACATCCTTCAACCGGGTTGCGGAGTCGGTGGACATTGTATAGCGGTAGATCCTTATTTTATTACGGCTGATTTTCCCATGGAATCCAAAATTATTGCCGACGCCCGGGAAATCAATAACTATAAATCATTTTGGTGCGCAGAAAAAGTACAGAATGAGATGCTGAAATTCGAATTGAAGAACCATCGTAAGCCGGTCGTAGCTATGATGGGACTTGCGTTCAAACCCAATATCGACGATCTCAGAGAATCTCCGGCCAAATACATAACCAGCAAAGTAATGCAAAGCTGCAATAACGCCGATATTTTAGTTGTTGAACCTAATGTTCAGGACCATAAAGTATTCAAACTGACTAACTATAAGGAGGCTTACAACAAAGCTGACATCGTTGTTATGCTCGTCGCACACAATGAGTTCAGGGAACTACCTTGGACAACTCAAAAAATAATGCTCGATTTCTGCGGAATCTATAAAAAATAAGGATGAAAAAAATAATGCTCGTTTTTGGAACGCGTCCGGAAGCAATTAAAATGGCTCCTCTGGTAAAAGAGTTTCAGAAATACCCGGAACAATTTCAGACTGTTATCTGTGTTACAGGTCAACACCGAGAGATGTTGGATCAGGTACTACAAATTTTTGATATAAAGCCAAATTATGATTTGAATATCATGAAACAAGGCCAAGACCTGTATGACATAACAGCCAGGGTCTTAACAGGTATGCGAGATGTATTGAAGGAAGTTCTACCGGACGTCGTGCTTGTTCACGGGGACACTACCACCTCGACAGCCACGGCTTTAGCTTCTTTTTATCAACAAATCCCGGTCGGACACGTAGAAGCGGGATTGCGCACGCATAATATTTACAGTCCCTGGCCGGAAGAGATAAATCGACAAATTACAGGAAGAATTGCAACTTATCATTTTGCCCCGACGTCTTTGAGTCGGCAAAATCTATTATCGGAAGGGATACAAGAGGGAACAATCACCGTAACGGGTAATACCGTGATTGATGCCTTATATATGGTAGTTGAAAAAATAAAACAAGATGCGGCTCTAAGCTACCGATTAAAACTCTCTATACAAAACAGCGGCTATGATGTGGAACGGTTAAAAAACAATCGCCGCCTGGTTTTAATTACCGGCCATCGTCGGGAGAATTTTGGGGAAGGTTTCATTCATATGTGTAACGCAATAAAAACTTTGACAAAAAAATACCCTCAGGTAGATTTTGTTTATCCTATGCACCTTAACCCAAATGTTCGTAAACCTATTCACGACATTTTCGGTTCAGAGCAACTAATCAATATGTTTTTTATCGAACCGTTAGAATACCTGTCGTTTGTTTACCTCATGGAAAAAAGTACTATCGTACTCACGGATAGCGGCGGCATACAAGAGGAAGCTCCAGGGTTGGGAAAACCAGTTCTGGTAATGCGAGACACAACAGAAAGACCAGAAGCCGTAAATGCCGGAACAGTAAAATTAGTCGGGACTGATTATGAAAAAATCATTTATGAAGTATCCGAACTATTAGACGATATGAACTATTACAATCAAATGAGTAAAGCAGTAAATCCTTACGGAGATGGAAAAGCATGCGAAAGAATTATAGATAAATTAAAATAATCATCATTGAACAATAATGAAAATTTGTCATTTGACGGTAGCACACGGACGTTATGATGCACGTATATTAAAAAGAGAGTGTTACAGTTTGAAAAAAGTCGGCCATGAAGTAATACTACTATGCGCTGACAATAAACCGGATGAGGTTTTAAACGGTGTGAGAATTGTCTCCTGGGGTAAAAAAACTTTATCTAAATTTCAACGCGCAAAATTACTACTATTCCCAAGGAGGTTAGCGAAAGATGCATTAAAACAAAATGCTGATATATATCAATTTCATGATTTGGAACTTATCGTCTTGGGATTATATTTAAAAAAAAGAGGAAAAAAAGTAATTTTCGACGCTCATGAAAACTGGGAAGCCTATATAACGGAGATAAATTTTTTACCGAAATTTCTTTCTAAAATTTTATCAAAAAGGCTGACCTTTTTCTACAAAAAACATTTGAATGACTTTGATGCGATCTTCACGGTCTCCCCTAATATGGTAAGCAATCTGAAACAATATTCGGATCAGGTATATTTCGTTCCTAACTATCCAATAATAAATCATTTACATGAAATATCCCAACAAAAAGATCAAACATTCATATATGCCGGAACCGTATATGAAATGAGTAATCAAAAACAGATTTTACAAGCCCTCACTCGCGTGCCAGCAGCCAAATATACGATTGTAGGCAAGATTAATCCCGAATTAAAAAAACAACTTCAGACCATGCCGGCATCAAAACGTGTTACATTTATAGATTGGGTTTCCAAAACGGATTTAGACCAATATTATTCTAAAGCACTCGCCGGACTTGTCGTTTTTGATTACGTGGGAATCTGTTGTTATACCGAGGGACAGTTGGGATCGAATAAAATCTTCGAATACATGGACATGGGATTACCTGTAATCTGTACAGACTTTCGACTATGGAAAGAATTGATCATAGACAAGTATCACTGTGGAATATGCGTACCTCCAGGAGACAGCAAAGCCATTGCCCAAGCCATGCAATACATCATTGACCATAAAGATGAAGCTTACCAAATGGGTAAAAACGGACAAAAAGCAATCTCGGAAGAGTTTAATTGGGGAAAATACGAAAAAGAATTTTTGTTGAGATACAACGATTAAGTAATAATTTTAAATTATGACGTTAAATAACGTAGAGATTATACATCTCCCTCAATTTTTAGATAATCGAGGGAATTTATCTTTTATAGAGCAAATGAAGCACATTCCTTTTGATATAAAACGCTCCTACTGGATATACGATGTGCCTGGCGGACAGATTCGAGGAGGACATGCTTATCGTAAAAACGAGGAATTCATCGTGGCTTTGTCTGGAAGTTTTGATGTCGTTTTGGATGACGGAAAAGAAAAAAAGATTTTCTCCTTAAATCGTTCCTATTTCGGATTATACGTTCCTAAATGTATTTGGCGACAAATGCAGAACTTTTCAACGAATTCCTTAGCCTTGATATTAGCGTCAACTCCATTCGATGCAAACGATTATATCTACGATTACGAACTATTTAAATCATTATCAAATGAGGAAAGAGAGTAGAGTTTACGATTGTACGATCATCGAGCTGGATAAACACCATCAAGAAAGAGGAAATATTTCCGTTGTAGAGAATAACAAGACCATACCTTTCGCAATTAGACGGGCTTACTATTTATACGATATTCCGGGAGGAGAATCAAGAGGAGGGCACGCTCATAAAAATTTGTATCAATTGATAATTGCGGCAAGCGGTAGTTTCAATGTTACTCTCGATGACGGAGACGTGAAACGTACTTTCACATTAAACCGCCCTTATCAAGGCTTGTTAATCGTTCCGGGAATATGGAGAACATTGGATGATTTTTCCTCCGGTTCGGTCTGTTTGGTTTTGGCTTCGATGGAGTATGACGAAACGGATTATGTAAGGGATTATCAAGAATTTTTAAATCTCAAAAAATGAGTTTTATTCACCATTTATCTGATGTCCAGTCTAAGAAAATAGGAAAGGGGACAAAAATATGGCAATACTGCGTTGTACTTCCCAATTCGATTATTGGAGAAAATTGTAATATTTGTGCACACGTGCTGATCGAGAATGAAGTACAAATAGGGAATTACGTTACGGTAAAATCGGGTGTACAGCTTTGGGACGGAGTTATCGTGGAAGATCATGTTTTCATTGGCCCTAATGTTACATTTACAAATGATTTAGTCCCTCGTTCCAAAATTTATCCTCCCGCATTTATAAAAACTTACTTAAAAAAAGGATGCAGCATCGGAGCCAATACCACGATTATAGCAGGAGTAGTGATCGGTGAATACGCATTTATCGGAGCAGGGAGTGTTGTTACTAAAGATATTCCTGCTAATACGGTTTGGTATGGAAATCCTGCAAAACAAAAAGGGTACATAACGTGTGACGGAATTCTTTTAGACATGGAGATGAAGGATAAAAACGGAAAACAATACAAGATATGATTAAATTTTTAGATTTACAAAAAATAACGACCAAGTATCAGGGAGAAATCCATGCAGCAGTTAAGCGAGTTATAGATTCCGGTTGGTATTTGCAGGGAAAGGAAAACGAAGCATTTGAAATTAATTACGCCCGATATATAGGAACGAAATATTGTGTCGGTTGCGCAAATGGATTAGATGCATTAATTTGGATATTTCGAGCATATATAGAGATGGGAATCATGCATCCCGGCGACGAAATCATTGTTCCTGTAAATACTTATATAGCTTCCATATTAGCGATTACGGAAAACGGTTTAAAGCCTGTCTTGGTAGAACCCGATATAGAAACCTACCAAATAGACGATACAAAAATAGAAGCTGTGATCACGCAAAGAACGAAAGCGATTCTAATTGTTCACCTGTATGGGCAATGCGCCTATTCCGAACAAATCGGAGAGCTTTGTAAAAAATACAATCTGAAATTGATTGAAGATAACGCCCAGGCTCATGGGTGCCAGTTTAACGGTAAAAAAACCGGTTCGTTAGGAGACGTCAGTGGTCATAGTTTTTACCCGGGCAAAAATTTAGGAGCATTAGGAGATGCAGGTGCAGTTACCACGAATGACAAAGAGTTGGCAGAAGTAGTCAGAGCTTTGGCTAACTACGGGTCAAGTCAAAAATACATTTTCAAATATACAGGACGGAATAGTCGCTTGGATGAAATTCAAGCAGCCGTACTAAATGTAAAATTAAAATACCTGGATCAAGACATTGCGATCCGCAAACAAGTAGCCCGACATTATATAAAGAATATTAACAATCAAAAAATTACTCTTCCGATCGTGAAAGATTGGAAAGCTCATGTATTTCATTTATTTCCGATCCGTTGTAAATACAGGGACGAGCTTCAACAGTATCTTACTCAAGAAGGAATTCAGACTATCATTCATTACCCAATCCCTCCACATAAACAGAAGTGCTATAAAGAATGGAATGATCTATCATTCCCCATTACAGAGCAAATTCACAGAGAAGAACTTAGTCTCCCGATAAGTCCTGCTATGACTGAATATGAGATACACACGGTTATTGAAACTGTAAACTCCTTCAAATAATGGAACAGAAAAAAACGGTTTGGTTAGTTTGTGTAAACGCACAACCCCCAGAATTAGATACACATTTAAGACATCAAAAATTTGCAGAAATGTTAATAAAGAAGGGGTATCATGTTATCATTTTTGCAGGTAGCTTTTTACATTATAATAAATCGAACTCTATCAACAACTCTCAAAAATACCTCCTATCAAAATACGGGGACAAACAATACGTTTTCATAAAAACTCCATCTTACACTTCCAATGGATTAAAACGAATATTTTCCATTTTTTTATTTGCATGGAGATTATTGTATTACAGGAAAAAATTTCCCAAACCTGATATTGTAATACATAATTTAAGGGTCCCTTTCGATTTTCCCGTATATGTTGCCGCTCGAAAGTTAAAAGCTAAATATGTTACAGAAGTATGGGATTTATGGCCGGAAGATTTTGTTGCTACCGGACTCATGAAACCCAAAAATCCATTTATTAAAATAGCATATCGAATTGAAAAATTTCTTTACGAAAAAGCTGATCGATTGATATTCACAATAGAGGGAGGAAAAGATTATATAGTAAACAAGGGGTGGGATACGGAACACGGCGGAAAAATAAATATCGATAAATACAATTACATCAATAATGGCATCGATTTAGATGAATTCGAATATAACAAAAAGAACTACATCCTACAAGACGATGATTTATCAGACAACTCTCACTTTAAAGTCATCTATTTAGGTTCAATACGTTTAGCAAATAACATACAGCAATTAATAGATGCCGCCGCTTTTCTTCGTGACAATTCTAAAATCAAGTTTTTGATATACGGAGATGGAGACGAAAGAGAAAGACTAATAGAATATTGTAAAAAGAATAACATAAAAAACGTCATTTTCAAAGAAAAGTGGGTCGACATAAAATACGTTCCCTATATCTTGTCGTGTAGTTCTCTAAACTTAATGAATTATAAAAAAGTAGAAACTCAAAAATACGGAGGAAGTCAAGGTAAATTATTTCAGTATTTGGCGAGCGGTAAACCAATCTTATCCAATAACGTGATGGGATACGATATTGTAAACAAATATAAAGCGGGTATATCGAAAAATATAAGTAACGCCCAAGAATACGCGGAAATTATCAATGAATTTGCATCGTTGGATAAAGAGGAGTATAATATGCTATGCAATAATGCGCTAAAGGCTGCTCAATTTTTTGATTACAAATATTTATTCAAAGCTTATTTTAAACTTATAAACGAATTATCATAAAGATACTTTATGGACTATGAAATCAGACAATTATTTTTTGATGACGGTATAGCATCATTGCAAAAGATAGTTGATTTACAAAATATCGTATATGCCGGCTCTAACCACGAGTTCTCTGTTGCCGGGTTTAAATACCTGTACTTGGACAATCCTTTAGGAAGAGTAATTTCATTCAACGCTTTTCAGGGCAACGATCTTGTCGCTCATTACGCTTGTATCCCCATGAAAATGAACATCGCCGGCAAGCTTGTTCTCGGCTTGTTGGATATAGCGACGGTAACACACCCGGATCATCGAGGTAAAGGACTCTTTAAAATGCTGGCTCAAAAGACATTCGACCACGCTAAAAAGAGCGGTTTCGGGTTCATTTTGGGAGTGGCCAATGCCAACAGCATACACGGTTACATGAAGTACTTCAACTTTACCCTTATCTCTAAACTAACGGTAAAATACGGCTGGGGAACGAGCATAAGACCCGCTTCGAACAAGACGTATAGCGTTTACTGGGACGAGGAGTTGTTGAACTGGAGATTAAGAAAACAGGAATACGCTGTCCATAAAACCTCTATCGTCGGGAAAACGAACTTCTACAAATTCCGAAACGTGTTGGGAGTAAAAACATTCATGGGTGTTTTCCCGGAAAAATTGCTGTCTAAGCTAAATTTGAAAAAATCCAACAATTTCTTGCGACCGCTAAATCTTTACGTGGGGCTGGGGGCAGACTTGAAAAATGGCCACTATTTCGGTATACCGAGTTTTATCAAACACTCTCCTTTCAATTTAATCTTCATGGATTTAACAGGTAACTTACCTCCTGTTACGAAAGACAATATCTTTTTCCAACTGATCGATTTCGATGTGGCTTGATCCCAATTTATCATCCGGCATAACCCTTTTACCACATTATTATAATGAACATTCTGACCTTTGATATAGAGGACTGGTATTGTCATGACAATTACTCCCAAAACATGGAGTGGGACAAGCACGAAGTTCGAATACACGAGCCCCTGGAAAGAATATTATCGGAACTGGAAAAAAAGAAAGTCAAGGGAACTTTTTTCTGCCTGGGATGGCTCGCGCAAAAACATCCCGAAGTGATCCGGACGATTCACGAGAAAGGACACCACGTGGGATGTCACTCTTACCAGCATGAACTGGCATTAAGATTAGATTATAAAGCATTCAAAAACAACACTTTCAAATCGAAAGCTCTGCTGGAAGACATCACCGGAGAAGCGGTGGATGCTTTCAGGGCCCCCTCCTTTTCCGTCATGAAACAAAACCTGTACGTTTTTGACGTGCTTGCGGAGCTGGGTTTTAAATACGATTGCTCTATATTTCCCGCCAACCGGGAATTCGGGGGATTAAAAGAATACGGAGAAGGTGTTCCCGGGATTATAAACGTCAACGGTTACCGATTAAAAGAATTTCCGATGAACGTGTATCGTTTCCTCGGTAAAGATATCATTTTTTCCGGCGGCGGGTATTTCCGGATTTTACCTTACCGGTTAACAAGGTATTTCATGCGACATAGCGATTACGTGATAAACTATTTCCACCCGAGCGATTTCGACCCGGCACAACCGAGGATGAAACACTTGCCTTTGATGCGCCAAATCAAAAACTCGATGGGCTTACGAGGCGCTTTCGAGAAATATCAGAAACTCATCCGGGATTTCGACTTCGTCGATATTCGCCAAGCCGATTCCCTGATAGATTGGGACAAAGCAAAAACTTTCGACATCAAAAACATACAAGTAATATGAATTTACTTTTCACGGGAGCTTCCGGTTTTTTAGGGAAAGAGGCAGGTCCTTTATTATCAAAAAAGTACGAGTTAGAAACGATCGGGTTAACCTCGTTTGATAATTACACGGTAAACCTGGCCAAAGAGGTACCGGTCTTGTCCAAGAGGTACGACGTGGTACTGCATGCTGCCGGTAAGGCTCACGTCATTCCCGGAACGGAGAAGGAAAAACAGGAGTTTTACGAAGTAAACCTGCAAGGCACGAGGAATTTATGTGAGGCGTTGGAAAAAGCGGGAGTACCAGGTTCATTCGTTTTCATCAGTACAGTTGCCGTTTACGGGTGCGAATCGGGAAGGTTGATCGGTGAAGATCACCCGTTAAACGGGAATACTCCTTACGCCGACAGTAAAAAACAGGCGGAAATCTATTTACAAGAGTGGTGCTCGATACATAACGTCATATTAACAATCCTGCGCCCCTCTCTATTAGCGGGAAAAAATCCCCCGGGAAATTTGGGATCCATGATCGAGGGGATCAGAACCGGACGTTATTTAAGTATTGCCGGAGGGAAAGCCCGTAAGAGCGTGTTGATGGCGGAGGATATAGCCAGGTTATTATTCATGGCTGTCGACAAGGGGGGTATATACAACGTGTGTGATAACGAACATCCGAGTTTTCGGCAACTCGAAAAAACGATCTCGGTTCAATTGGGCAAGAAATTACCGGTGAACATACCTTACTGGTTGGCTAAAGCATTAGCGTTAGCAGGCGATTGTTTGGGAAACAAGGCCCCGATCAATTCCTCGAAATTAGACAAGATAACGAGATCGTTGACTTTCAGTAACGAGAAAGCGAAGAGAGTGTTGGGCTGGGAACCGTTAAACGTGTTGGAACATTTTAAAATTCATTGATCCGGTCGTGTATTATTTTTTAGTTTTTGCTTTATTGCTGGTCCTCGAATTGATCTACTTCCATATAGCGGACCGATTCAATATTATCGATAAACCGAACGAAAGGAGCTCGCATACACGAGTTACCCTACGGGGAGGCGGAATTATTTTCTATCTCGGAGCCTTGCTCTATTTTCTTGCGAACCATTTTGAATACCCGTGGTTCATGGCCGGCTTGACCTTGATTACAATCGTGAGCTTTATCGATGACATCCATTCCGTGTCCAAGAGAGTGCGTTTAGCGATACACTTTACGGCCATGTTACTGCTATTCTACCAGTGGGGGGGCACGGCCTTACCCTGGTGGTATATCCCGATCGCCTTGATCTTCTGCACAGGACTGATCAACGCTTACAATTTCATGGACGGTATTAACGGCATTACCGGGGGATACAGCTTGGTCGTAACGGGAACTTTACTCTATATAAACGAATACCAGGTGAATTTTATAGAAGCGCAACTATTATGGGTTATGGTGATCGCCATCACGGTATTCAACATTTTTAACTTCCGCAAGAAAGCGAAGTGTTTTGCCGGGGATGTCGGATCAGTCAGCATAGCGTTTATCATTTTATTCCTGTTAGGGAAGTTAATTATACAAACACG
>NZ_JAQEHX010000015.1:0-38687 GCF_027666085.1 Sanguibacteroides sp. AM78-02pH3A
AGCTATCATCCTGCGGATGAATCGTTTGAAAAAAAAGAAACAAACGCGTTTTCACGCGAGAGGGAAATCGAGAATCGATCGCTTCGAATAAAAATACGGGGTACATAAAAGGCGGTCAAATACTCCATGCATCGACCAAGGGGTATCACTATCACTTGTTTACGACAAAACCGGCAAAATCATTATGCAAAAATTTACTTAATTCTTGCGGAGTAATACGTACCTTAAAGTGACCGTCTTTAACGAAAGAGATATTTCCGGTCTCTTCACTAACGACCACGATATGGGCATCCGTTGCCGTACTCATACCGATAGCCGCCCGATGGCGTAACCCCAGACTCCCCGGTATATTGTTATTATCCGAAACAGGCAAGATACAACGCGCCGCCAAAATTTTATTATCGGTAATGATCACGGCACCATCATGAAGAGGTGTATTCTTGTAAAATATATTTTCCAATAACTCTTCCGAAACATTCGACCGAAGCAGAACTCCGGTTTGCGCATAATTAAACAATTCCGAGTTTTGAGACAATACAATCAAAGCCCCCGTTTTTGTTTTGGAAAAATAATCACACGCCCGTACGATAGCATCTATCACTTCGTCCTTCATGGAAGGTTTCGAAAACAATCTTTCCAGGTTAAATATGTTTTGCAGATTATATTTGCTGCCGATCAACAATAAAAAACGCCTTACTTCCTGTTGGAAAACGATCAATAAAGCAATCACTCCCATTCCGATAAACTGCCCCAGAATAGAAGATATTAACTCCATATTAAAAGCCCGGACCAATAACCAAGCCACGTAGAACGTAAAAATCCCGGCAAAAATATTGATAGCGACTGTTCCTTTCACCAGTTTATACACCTGATAAAAAATAAATGCTACCAATAAAATATCTATAATATCAAAAAAACCGAGTTTTATAAACAATAACATATAGAATCCATATCTAAAATCTTTTGCAAATTTAAAGAAAATACAATACAAACCCGCAAACATCCGAATAAACTTCAAACAGAAAAGCAGGTTACTTTTTCATTTTACAGATGACGATCGTCACCGCAACAATAACAACGATCAATCCGACATAATTCAAGAAGGTTAATTGCTCGTGAAAATAAAAAACACCAACGGTAATCGCTGTCAAAGGTTCTAAAGTCCCTAACACGGAACTCGGTACAGGACCTATCAATTTTACGGCTGCAACCAAAAGACGAGCAGACAAAATAGTACTTAATAAAGCCAATAAAAACATATCCAACACGAAAGCCGGGCGGGCCACTATCTCTAATTTCCCTTGTACGACCGCGACCAAAAAATAAAATGCAGCCGAAAACAACATCACATAACAGGTAAGGACATCGGGATTTATCCGTTTCAGTACGGGACGGTTCAAAGCAACAATATAAGAACCGTAAGTCAAGGTCGACATCAATACAAAAAACAACCCGAACCACTTGATTTCTCCCGGAGACCAAGAGAGAAAATAAACACCGACGATGGCCATTAAAATACCGACTTTTACAACCACGGATAATTTTTCCCGGTAAAAAACAGCCATCAATACGGCCACCACGACTGGATAGAAGAAATGAATAGCCGTAGCCATCCCCGTCGGCATATAATGATAAGAAAGAAAAAGAAAAAAAGCCGTAATCCCATATCCACCGACACCGGCGATCAAAACTTCCCTCAATTCCGCCAGGGAAAGACGCATGCTTACCTTACTTATCCACAAATAAATAGCATACAACAAACCGGCAATCCCATACCGATAAACCAATATTGTTTCGTTATTCACCCCATCTATAATAGCTTGATTCGCGTACAACGGGATCAATCCGAAAGTGGCAGCCGACACGGCAGCAAACACTATTCCCTTTACCTTCTTCATATCGTCTCCTTCGAAATGCCGCAAAGGTAATAAACAATTAAAGAAAGGAACAACCTATTCCCGATTATATCCTCATCAAATTGATTAGCAAGCAATGGCCTGATCCAACGTATCTATCCTTAATAAGATCCATACGAATTTTAGGAAACATTTGCCCCCAAATTTTTACATCTATCCGATATTCTTTATCTTTGTCTCCATATTAAAGAAAATATAAAGCAAATCACTATGAAATACATTTTATCCCTTATCGCAATCGCCATGAGCAGCATGCTCTCTTACGCTCAAACAGACACGAACGCTAAAAACATTCTGGACAAAACTGTAGAAAAAATAAAATCGTATCCTGCCGTAGAAATTGTATTCGACATGGCGATGGAAAATAAAGCCGAAAATATCCACGAGTCTTACGAGGGGAAAGCTTACATGAAGGAAAAAATGTATAAGATTGAAATTATGGATCAAATAAATTACTTTGACGGAGAGACCATTTATACATACATGCCGGATGCGGAAGAGGTAACCGTAAAACTCCCCGACGAAGATCAGGAATCCTTTTTAAACCCGACTATTCTTTTCGACATTCATAATCAAAAGTTCAACCAAAAGTTAGTCGAGAATAAAAACGGGATTGCTTACATCGAATTAACCCCTAAAGCTCCTCATAAACAAATAAAAAAAATAGGAGTTTGGATAGATACGGCCAAAAATACGGTACAGAAAGTTATCTCTTACGGGAAAGACGGAAACGACATTATCATTACGATTAAAAGTCTAAAAAAACCGGAACAGGAATTGGACATAACTTTTTTCCGTTTCGACACGAAAGCTCATCCCGATGTAGAAATCAACGATCTGCGTTAAATATCAAACGGATTTACAATTGAAACGACGGGGTTTCCCGTCGTTTCAATTATCCAATCACGAATCTTCAAACTTCAAATAACCGAACCAACAAATCCTTCAACATCTTCACGTTGACAGGTTTGGTCAGAAATTCATCGCATCCTGCCTCCGCGGCACGAATTCGATCCTCATCAAACGCATATGCAGTCAAAGCTATAATCGGGATTCTTTTATCTATTTTCCTGATTTCACATGTCGCTTCCAATCCGTCCATTTCAGGCATCTTTATATCCATAAAAATCACTTGAGGAGCTTTTTCTTTATATAAAGCAATCGCTTCTTTTCCGTTCTTGGCCCATACCAATTCATACTCTTTCTTTAAAATAGTGGACAAAAACAAAAAATTACTATCGTTGTCTTCGGCAATTAAAATTACTTTTTTATCGCGATTCTCCTTCTTAACCGACGCTCCGTTTTTTGGCAACAAAAGATCGGTTCTCACCCCCTTTTCAACCGAAACGTCACAAGGTATGAAAAACCAAAATGTACTTCCTCTACCCCATTCGGAGTCAACCCCGATCTCTCCTCCCAACCGCTTAACAATCATCTCACATATAGATAACCCCAATCCGGTTCCTTGAACGAAACTATCGAATTTAGTAAAACGTTCAAATACATTCTTTAGATTTTCAGGAGCAATCCCTTTACCAGTATCAGTAACGTAAAAACGTAATCCTTTCGCAACCCGTTCATACCCCATACGAATACTTCCCGACGATGTAAACTTACTGGCATTACTTAAAAAATTAGATATCACCTGTGTTAAACGGTTTTTTTCAGAATGAATGATACAGGTCTCCTCAGGCAATTCGCAAATCAACCGTACATCCGGTTTAATTCGATAAAGATATATCTGTTCCAGATCCCGGAACAGGGTAGAGACATTTATATCGGAATAGACAAATTCAAGCTGTCCCGCCTCTATTTTCGACAGATCCAGAATATCGTTAATCAATTGCAATAATAACTCGTTATTGGTCTCAATAATCCGACAATAATCCTGAATCTCATCCGCATCGGTCGTTTGGGTAATCAGGTCGGAAAAACCGACAATCGCATTCAACGGAGTACGAATCTCGTGGCTCATATTAGCCAAAAAGGCCGTCTTTAATCGGTTGGATTCTTCAGCCTTGTCTCTCAATAGAATTAACTCGTTCGTTACATTCTTCCAATCCGTTATATCTCTCCTCAACCCCGTGACCTTCACTAATTTTCCTTTATCATCCCGTTCATAGGCGACTCCGTGAATCTCTACCCAACGATAATCCTTATTTTGTAATTTCACTCTGACTTGAATGGTTATTGTCTCGACCTCTCCTTGAATCAACTCTTGAAGAGCCTCTTCCACGATATGAATATCATCTCCGTACATATAAGAATAATACTCTTCCGTCGTAATACCATGGTACATGAAAGACTCAGGATTGGGTGAAGAAAATATTCCCGTAGCAATATCGTAATCCCATTGAACTATTCCTCCAGATTTTATGACCAAATCAGATTTAAAAATATAATCTTTTAATCTCCTCTCCGCCTCCACTGCCTCTGTGATATATTTTCGGGTCCCCATAACCTTCAGCGCATTTCCATCTTTGTCCATCCCCATAGCCTTGGCCGTCAACTGAGTCCATTCATAATTACCACTTAAAGCAGTCGTATAGATCACCAAATCCATCACATCGGTTTTCCGGCAGATTACCCGTTGCAATTCCCGATGGAATCTATCGCGATAATCGGGATGTACAAGAAGCAAGTACTCGCTTAGACTGAATCTCCTACCAAAAAAAACCGATTTCTCACTGCCGGAATAAAATAAATCCTCTTCAACATTATAATCCCAAGGCACTATATCCGCCGCTTCAAAAGACAATTCCAATTTAAATTTACTCTCCTCTAACTCTTGTTGTTTACCGATCTCATCCGTAATATCCCGTTCCGTACCGACGATCTGACAAATCGAATCATTGTCCACAGAACAAATACCGATCGCGTGCGTTTCATACCACTTGTAATTTTCTCCCCGTTTAAAACGCAATCGAACGGAATCTTTCTCTTTCTCCCCGGAAATCAATACGTTCATAAAACGCTTGTACTTTCCCCGATCATCCGGATGCAATATGGAATATGCTTCCTCAAAACTCAAACCGTTCTGCGCTACCGTATCATGATAAAAAGAGGAGAACTTCTTTTGGGATACATCATAAGTCCAAACCGATAAAGAACCGGCATCCAAGGCCAAAGAGAGTTCATTCTTAATATTACCTAATTCGATTTCGTTCTTTCTGATATCCGTAATGTCAACAACAATTCCGATAAGATAACAGGAATCATCATTATTCAATAATTTTGTTTTCGTCAACACGCCCCAACGCAAAAGAGCACCTTCTTGATCATATATACACCTCTCGTATGTCAACGGCATATCACTATTCAGCACCATCCTATCTTCTTCTCTATACATGGCGGCTTTAGGATCGTTCAACTCAAAATCATTCTTCCCCAAAAAAATATCAGATTTTTCCTGGTAAAACTCTACCGTTTTCCGGTTATAAAAAATATAACGGAAATCATTCGAGACATCTTTTACAAAGAGTCCAACAGGCAGGTTATCGATGATCGATTGCAAAAAAGTTTTCAATTTCAGAACCTCTTTTTGCGCCGCTACGCGAGGGGTTATATCACGTACAAAACAGATCACTTTATCGCCCTCGAAAAGAGCCGTCCTCGACTCAGCAAATGCCTCCTTATCACCTATTTTTACCACGTAATTAAAAGAATATTGCTTCTTGTCCTTTATCGTACGCCTGACATTTTCTTCTATAATCGTAAAAGCCTCCTTAAATTCAGGCGCTATTTCTCCTATTTCTTGAATATTTTTCCCCAGTATCTCCTCCTTTGTCAATACCAATAATACATCTTGCAAAGGATTAACAATATCTATCACATTCAGGAAACTATCGTAAATAACCACCATGTCCGGCATATTTTCCAACAAATGGGTCATTTTTGAAACTAACCGTACGTATTCCCTCTCTTTTCGTTTTTTATTATAACCAATAAATAAAATAACAATCACCAAACAGATAAGCAGAACAAAAAACACAACCACCTCCTCCGGATACTCTTCCCAAAAAGAGGGAAGCATATTATGCCAAACCACATTTTCCGGCAAACGAGACTTACTGATCCCGGATTGCGAGAAGATGGAATAATTCAGATGATAACGAGGCCGCGTAGGCGTTATCGTAAAAAACGGAGCCTTCTCTATCCCGTTCTTCAACACCGTATAAGTCAAACTGGCCAGATCCCTTCCCAGCTCCTCTCCGGTTACAAAATACCCTCCGAAATTACGAGAATCTCCAAAATCCAAATCTAATATTCCATAAACGAATTTGTCCGTATGATAGGGCAACTCGTTACTCAACATGGTGCTCGCATGTAAAGACTTGTTCACATCGGTATACCATCCGGCAGAAATCAAGGCACAATGATTATCAGCCAAAGCGATAGAATCCAATAAAGCTGTCGTACTCAAACGACTTCCAGGAAAATAATGTATCTTCAAACCACCTATTTTTTCAACAATCGATTTCAAATAGGGTTCGAAAAAGATCTGGCGATAACGGTCGTCATAGTAAAGTAGGATATGTTTCACCTCCGGTTGTAACTGTTTTATTAACCGTAGATTTTCCTCGAAATAATCCACGATATAATAACCCGCCACCTTGTATCCGTCGAATGTTGTTTCTGTAGATAAAATATCGTGTATATCTTTTGCCTTAACCCCCGAATAGTCGATTATACCACGTTTTACACCTCCCAGTATGACCGGAATACCTTTCCATTTCTCTATACAACTATGTCGATAAGCCATCCAAGCTTCACTTCCAATTAGAATAACGGCTTTCGGCAACACGCTATAAGCATGAAATAAAGAATTCATCCAACTACTCCAATCCTCAAAATTCGGATTAGCTTCACAATCCAAATATTCTATGTTCACCTTCACATCCGTGTTCAGCCCCAACTCTTCTATGAAGGCCGAAATGATACGACTTCCTCTCTCTTTCAGAGGAGAATAAGAACTAATCACCAACAATTTTTTATCTTCTGCTACCTCTCTGGCTTGTAATCCACTTATCCCCGAAAATAATAAAATCAGACTCAACAAATACGATTTATAGTCCATTTTAAATAGAGATTTGTTTATCATATTTAATTCTTGTCATTACTCACACACTTATTTTAAGAAACTCTCCAAACATGACAAAAAGGAGACAACAAAATTACAAATTAAACCCCTATTTCCCCCACATCTACTCCAATATATTCATCCAAATCTTTTAATAATCAAGTAATATTATTTGTCAATAATAGTTTCTTAAAAAAGGTTTTATACAAAATCCCACGCGTACCATCGAAACATAACGGTCATACTCCAGCATATTCTCTGCATAACCGTTGTAATACTGAATAAAAAAATACTCATTCGCTTTAAGGGATGGCTTATAATTTATTTCCAATATGGTATTCATATCAATAAATTGACGTCGGGGATTAATAACGACGGAACACCATAAACGTTCATTCGCACTTTGATAATTAAAAGCCAATAATCCATAACCTTTATATTTCAACAAGTCTGGATTCCCGTCTTTATCGACCCATCCGGCCCATAATTTAAGTTGCAGCGAAAAGCGCAAATCAAAAAAATAAGAACCGGATAAAGAAAAATAATTCCAACTCCTGGATTCTAAAGAATCCCTTCCGTTCGATTCGTGCTCAAAAGAGAATACCGCAACTCCCCGTATCTGATTTTTATATATGATGGCTTTACTTAAGCTAAGCCCGGGATTAAAATTATTATCTAAAAACGGACTCGATTTCCGGTATATATCCCAAAAAGATTTTTGAGTATAGGTCAAATAAAGAAAGGTTCTAAAAGGTAAGATACTTTTAGTCAATCTTTGCCGGATGCTGATTTGAAATTTCGCATCCGCACTATTTTTGTCTATACGACGATTGGTCGGAACTCCGGTCACAAAATAATTATCTCTGTATATTCCGAAACTCGGGGTATTATCAAAAATAGCTAAAGCATCCTCTTCATTAGGCAAAATCGTATCGAGACGTACTTTTTCCCGAATCAATCGTTCCCGTTGACGTGATAAACTATCTTCCTTTATCCCCTGAATCTGCCCCGTGACAAAGCAATTCAATGATAATACAAATACGAGCAGACAAATTCCCCTTCGTCCGTTTCTCATTATCAATTACATTACAATTCAATTTTATCCGTTCATTTGCCGCTGAATAACGACACGATTGCCAATAATACGATAGCCCCGACAGTTGCCGAAATCAAACTCCCAATAACTCCTCCCATAGCAATTCCCATCAACCCGAACAACCAGCCGCCTAACACGCCACCGATAATACCGACAATCAAATTCACGATTAAACCCAATCCACCGCCCCGAACGATCTTACCGGCAAAATACCCGGCTAATATACCGATAATTATGTACAGAATAAATATCATAACTTTATATTTTTTATTTTCTTATTAAACTTTCTTTCCACTGAAATTGTTTCATTCCCGGCTCGTTTTTTTTTAATTATCCGTTTAGTTACCCATGTCGGCGAAACGATCAGGCGGTATTTTTAGCCTGATGCTACTTATAACAAGTACTCACCCGAGAGAAAACCATGAAACGTATACGTTTTCCCTATCGTTAAAAATGACTGCTGCCGCATTCATCATGATAGGGAAGACGACTGTATCGTTACCGGACTACTATACGGTACAGGAAACAAACGGAGATTTCCCAACCCCACCTTTTACTTACAACCGTTTTTATTTCCGTCTACAAACCCCGGAAACCTCTATTATTGCACGCGATACCCTCCGGCTTTCCAAAACATTTCGTGTTACAAACACGTAATACCCATAAATACAAATAAGAAAAAACATGAAAAAATTGATATTAGTCAGACATGGAGAAAGTGTTTGGAATAAAGAAAACAAATTCACGGGATGGATCGATGTAGACCTCAGCGAAAAAGGAGAAGAGGAAGCCCGAAAAGCAGGAGAACTAATCAAAAGAAATAATTTGACTTTCGATATCGCTTACTCCTCTGTTCTAAAACGGGCTATCAGGACACAACATCTGCTGGCCGAAGCGGCCGATCTGGTTTGGGTCCCGGAAATCCATCATTGGCGGCTAAATGAAAGACATTACGGTGCATTACAAGGATTGAACAAAGCAGAAACAGCCAAAAAATACGGGGCGGAACAAGTCCACATCTGGAGAAGAAGCTTTGATGTAACACCTCCTTTGTTAGAACCCGACGACCCCCGTAACGCCGTCTTTGAAAACAAATATAAAGATGTGGACCCGGCAGCTCTGCCTCTCGGAGAGTCGTTGTCCCTGACCATTAATCGAGTCCTGCCTTTCTGGCAAGATTATATTGCACCGGCTTTATTAAGCGATAAAACGGTTTTGATAACCGCACACGGGAACAGCTTGCGAGCTCTCGTTAAATATTTAAATAACATCAGCGATGAAGATATCGTCAAGTTGGAAATACCGACCGGTATTCCTCAATTGTTCGAATTAGACGATCAACTCATGCCTGTTCGTCACGATTATTTAAAATAAAGAACCTCGATTCCGTTTTTCTTCTTCAGCAAAAAAATGTAGATTTGTCCGTTTTAACGGAATAAAATGAAAATTATCACTTACAATGTGAACGGCCTCCGGGCCGCTCTTTCCAAAGGACTGACGGAATGGATGGCTGAAGAACAACCGGATGTTTTATGTATTCAGGAAACCAAAGCTCAACCGGAACAAATTCCACTTCTGGAATTTGAAGCATTAGGATATCACACCTATTTTTTTTCAGCCCGAAAGAAAGGATATAGCGGCGTAGCCATCCTGACAAAACAGAAACCGGATCAAATAGTATACGGAATGAATATTCCCGAATACGACAATGAAGGACGATTCATCCGGGCCGACTACGGGGATCTTTCCGTCGTGAGCGTGTATCATCCTTCCGGAACTACCGGAGATGAAAGACAAGCTTTTAAAATGAAATGGCTTGCTGATTTTCAAAATTATGTCAAAGATCTGGAGAAAACACGCGAGAAATTAATTCTATGCGGAGATTATAATATATGCCATCGCCCGATAGACATTCACGATCCCGTACGGAATGCGACGAATAGCGGTTTTCTTCCCGAAGAACGGGAATGGATAGGTAATTTCATCGATTCCGGCTTTATCGATACTTTCCGGCTTTTCCACCCGGAAGAACCTGATTGCTACACCTGGTGGAGCTATCGATTCAATGCCAGAACAAACAACAAAGGATGGCGTATCGATTATTGCATGGCATCCCGAAATTTACAAGCCCAACTAAAAGATGCCTATATTCTTCCCAACGCCAACCATTCGGACCATTGCCCAGCAGGTATAATAATTGATAATTAATTGAAAACTGGATAAGGCCCTTTCAAAAATCTTATCCAGGTATTCATCTGATACATCTTGTTCTTAGCAACCGTCATTCTGGCAAGGGCAAAAAGAATCCCATCATCCAATAAATCAAACCGGACATGACAATGGTGGCAGGGATGGTTAATATCCAAGCGACAACAATATTGGAAGCCGTGGCCCAACGGACAGAAGCAACACCTTTCGTAATACCGACCCCTATGATAGAACCGGTAATCGTATGAGTAGTACTGACCGGTATTCCCAATACCGCTGTTCCGATCAACGTCAAAGCTCCTGCTGTTTCCGCACAAAAACCTTGTACAGGCTTCAATTTGGCCAACCCGTCCCCTAACGTCTTTATCACCTTTTTACCCCCGATAATAGTACCTAAGGCAATGACGGAATAACAGGTAATAATCAACCATAACGGGACATGAAACTGACCCGTATTCTCGTATAGATATTCACCGACAAATTCGTTACTTCCAGCCACGCTGAAAAGAAGGATCGCTATGATTCCCATCGTTTTCTGTGCATCATTAGCACCATGTCCCAAGCTGAATATTGCAGACGAGAAAAGCTGGAAGGCCTTAAAAAGCCCCTCTACTTTTACCGGATGCTGCTTATGAAAGACGCGCAAAGTAATACACATCATGATAAACCCGAGTATCAAACCGATCAGCGGGGAAAGTACGATAAATATAGCTATTTTGAAAATTCCGGAAAATACCAGAGCCGAACTTCCGTAAGTAAACCAAACCGGACCGATCAAACCTCCGATCAAAGCGTGAGAAACACTGATAGGCATACCGAAATGAGTACACAACCAAACCCAAACTACCGATCCCAATAGGGCAGCTAAAATCAAAAATTCGTTGATCTTAGTGGGTTCGACTATGCCTTCCCCCATCGTGTGAGCTACACTTACTCCAAAAATAAAAATCGCAGAAAAATTCCAAAAGGCAGCCCATAAGACAGCCATCGTGGGAGAAAATACCCGTGTCGCCACAATAGTAGCTATCGAGTTGGCTGCATCGTTCATTCCATTCAAAAAATCGAATAACAAGGCTACAACAATCGCAATAAGTACAATGGTCAACATAGGTTTATGCAAATTTAATGATAATTCCCCGAACCGTATCTCCTATGTCCTTGGCCCGGTCTGTGGCATCTTCCAAAGCCTGCCCGATATTTTTCAACTTAACCAATTCGATCGCATCTTTCTCGTTGGCGAACACATCACTCATAAACTGCTCGTATAAATCGTCCACCTCATGCTCGATTGCCTTGATCTGATAACATTTCTCACTGATCATTTGCGGCTTCTTCTGAATGTATTCCAAATTTTCCATAACCGACTTTAAAATAACGGCATCCTCCGCAATATGCTTTCCGATTTCGACCAAAGTCTTATTCACACTCTTGGGCCGGTACATCAGAATCCGCTTTGCCGAATCATGTATGAAATCCAAAAACGTATCCATCCGCGAACCTAACGAATTCACGTCTTCGCGGTCAAAAGGAGTAACAAAAGTCTTATTCAGTTCTTCATATATTTTTGCAGTAATACTATCCCCTTGGTTTTCAAAAGTTTTTATATCCTTATACAATACTTTCTGTTTTTCAGGGTCTTGCTCCTGCAAAAGTTTTACCAAAAGATTGGCGGCTTGCTCTATCACAGAAGCCTGCTCCTTATACATCGGATAAAATTTCTTTTCCTTTACGACAAAAATTTGTAAAAAACGATCTATTTTCATAACACACATATATTAATTTGACAAATGTAATATCCTTGCTCAGACTATAATGTTAAAAAAGTAGAAAAGATATCTTTTTTGAATCTAAATAACAGACTCATATTCTACACGAAACATCTTTTTTCGACAGAATCATTCCATCCGGGGCAAAATTCATTACCTTTGGAGCGTCGTTAAAACGATTCAAATGTCGCACGTACCCGTTTTAATATCGGATTTGGCAATTATACTATTCTCGGCCGGATTAATTACCATTATTTTCAAATGGCTTAAACAACCTGTTGTCTTAGGGTATATTGTTGCCGGATTGATTGCCGGCCCCTATACCTTCGGAGGACCATTAGTAACCGATACGGAAGATATTCAGATATGGGCCGATATAGGCGTTATCTTTTTACTTTTTGCCTTAGGCCTCGATTTCAGTTTCAAAAAATTGATGAACGTGGGAGGAACAGCCATGATAGGAGCTCTTACCACCGTGGGAGGAATGATGACATTAGGATACGTGGTCGGCATGTTTTTAGGTTGGGGACACATGAACAGTCTTTTTCTGGGAGGAATGCTATCGATGTCTTCAACGACTATCATTTTCAAGGCTTTTGACGACATGGGATTGAGTAACCAGCGTTTTGCAAGTGTCGTATTCGGGATATTGGTGGTAGAAGATCTATTCGCGGTCGTATTGATGGTTCTACTATCCACGCTTGCCGTCAGCAAACACTTCGAAGGACTGGAAATGATTGACAGCATACTGAAATTAAGTGCTTTTTTACTCTTTTGGTCCATAACCGGTATTTTCCTTATTCCGACCCTACTAAAAAAAGTGAAACAATGGCTGAACGGCGAAACGTTATTAGTTGTGACCCTGGGATTATGCTTAGGCATGGTCATGTTGGCCGTCCAAGCAGGGTTCTCTTCTGCCTTGGGAGCCTTTGTTATGGGTTCCATTTTAGCCGAGACCACCGAAGCCGAAAATATCGAACATCTCTTAAAACCGGTAAAAGACCTGTTCGGGGCTATTTTCTTTGTTTCCGTGGGAATGATGATCGATCCGGCCATGCTATTGGAATATTGGTTTCCCATCTTACTCATTACCTTAACCGTAATGATCGGACAAATTACCTGTGCGACATCGGGAGTTTTACTTTCGGGACAAACTCTGAAGGTAGCCGTGCAATCCGGCTTTTCCTTGGCTCAGATCGGAGAATTCGCTTTTATTATAGCCGGCTTAGGTATCTCTCTAAAGGTAACGGATCATTTTTTATACCCCATTGTCGTTGCCGTTTCCGTCATTACGACATTTTTCACACCTTATATGATCCGGATCGCCGAACCGACCTATCGCTCCTTGAGCACCCGCCTGCCTCGATCATGGATCCATTTTCTGGAAAGATATAGCTCGGGATCAAACACGATCCGCCACAAGAATACCTGGAAACAACTGTTGAAATCCTTGTTCAAAATCGTAATTACCTACACGGTTTTATCTATCTTTTCAATCGCCATTTTTTTACAATACATAACCCCCTTTATCCGGGAAAAAATCCCGGGGATTCAGGGCTCTATCATAAGCGCCGTTTTGATACTTCTCGTCATCTCACCGTTTTTACGGGCCATCATGATGAAAAAAAATCATTCGTCGGAATTTCAACAATTATGGAACGACAACAAATACAACAGGGGCCCCCTGATCTCTCTGATAGTCTTACGGATAGCATTATGCATCTGGATCGTTATGTTTGTCATTTCCAAGCTGATCAACGTGGCATCGGGACTTCTTATCGCTATCGCCACGATTACCATTCTGCTTTTTATTTTCTCCAAACGCCTGAAGAAACACTCTATTCTTCTTGAACGCCGATTCCTACGAAACTTTACGGCACGTCAGCAGGAAGAAGAACGTAAATCGCCCATCAAACAACGTTTTGTACGTCATTTATTATCCAAAGATTTACATTTGGCCGAATTCGAAGTCGCTCAAACCTCCCCGAGCGTAGGGAAAAGTCTAAAGGAATTAAACTTCCGACAATCCTGCGGGGTTAGCGTGGTGACCATTCTTCGGGGAGAAGAACGAATAAACATACCCGGGGGAGAGGAGGTGGTTTATCCGTTTGACCGCCTTATCGTGGCTGCCACGGATAACGAGATCGAAATTTTCCGCAAATTTGTAGAAAATAGAGTCCAACAACGAGAGAAAGAGATTAAAGAAAAAAACACGGAAGAAGTGAGTTTAGAACAGTTCATCATCGAAAAAGGGGCGAAATTGGTCGGACGCACCATCCGGGAATCGGGAATACGGGATAAAGAAGCCTGTCTGGTCATTGGCATCGAAAGAGGCTCCACTTCCATCATGAACCCCTCACCCTCTACCGTCTTCGAAGAAGGAGATATCGTATGGATCGTGGGTGAACACCAAAAATTATTGTGTCTGGCCGAAGGTAAAACCATCAATTAAAATCAAGACTCATCACTCTATCTCCAAACCGAAAAGATTTTTTAACTCTCCGACAGCCGGATTCAATTCCATAAAATGTTCAAACTTATCCTTTGCCGTGAATAAACGCTTTTTCTCTTTTCCATCATCCGTCTCCTTGTAAAGCTCAATATTCAACGTGATGTAACCGTTGTTCAGGCGTTCTGCTAAATAAGACAAGATTCGCTGATGCAATTCATTCATTTTAGCCATCAAAAACTCGTTGTCAACCTCTATGGTAACGACAAATCCGTTGACCTTGGGAGGATGTGATGTAAGAGCCACTTTTACGGCCTCCCCGACTGAAGAATCAATAAAAGTACTTAAGACCGAAGAAACGGATTTTTCATCAAAGGGATCCTGGGCTTTTACTTTTTTCTCAATCTTTTGGACTTCCGGTATACTTCGAATCTCCACATAATCCTTACTCTCGGCCATAGCCTGCTTTAACTTGAAGGAATGAATAGCAGGGGTCTTGCCAGATTTCACCTCCGGTCGGGAATTCGTACTCGCAGAAACGGTCGAATCGGTTTCCTGCTTGAATTTGCCGACAAAACCGTCAATCTTTAATAAACCGGCAAACTCCTCTATACTAAGGCTTTTTTTTTTAACGCGTTAATCTGACAAAGCTTTATTAAGGTAATCTCCACGCAAAGCCTTTTTTCTACCCGGACCTTATATTGCATCTCACATTGTTCGATCACCTTCAATGCATTAAAGATAAAATCGACATCCACCTCTTTTGCCTGCCGTAAATACCGTTCACGAATGGATGCACTCACTTCCAATAAAGACAAGGTAACCTCATCCTTTGCAACCAACAAATCCCGGAAATGCTTTCCTAAACCGGCGATCAAGTTACCCGCATCGAAACCTTTCGTCATGATTTCATCAAACAAAAGAAAGGTCTCCGCTACCTTACCGTTATAAAACAAATCCGTTAATTTAAAATAATACTCGTAGTCTAATACATTCAGATTTTCTATCACCTTCGCGTAAGTCAACTCTTTTCCGCAAAAGCTAACCACCTGATCAAAAATAGAAAGGGCATCCCGCATCGCTCCATCCGCTTTCTGAGCTATAATATTTAAAGCCTCCTCCTCGACCTGCACTCCCTCTTTATCCGCTATCCTCTTTAAATGCTCTATGGTATCCGAAACCTTTATCCGGTTAAAATCATAAATTTGACAACGGGAAAGAATGGTCGGTAATATCTTATGCTTTTCTGTCGTAGCCAAAATAAAAATAGCATGGGCAGGAGGCTCTTCAAGCGTTTTCAAAAAAGCATTGAAAGCAGAAGCACTCAACATATGCACCTCGTCAATGATATATACACTGTATTTTCCGACTTGTGGCAGTAAACGTACTTGATCCACCAACCCGCGGATATCGTCCACACTGTTGTTGGAAGCCGCATCCAATTCATGGATGTTCAGGGAACGGGAGTTATTAAACGCAACACAGGACTCGCATTCGTTACACGGTTCCCCGTTCGGTTGAAGATTCATGCAGTTGATCGTCTTAGCGAAAATACGGGCACAAGTTGTCTTTCCGACCCCCCGAGGTCCGCAAAACAAATAGGCTTGAGCCAACTGTTTATTCAATATGGCATTTTTCAACGTAGAGGTAATCGCACGCTGTCCGATCACCGTATCAAAACTTGCCGGTCTATATTTTCGAGCTGAAACAACATAATTTTCCATAATATAACCACATGATTATCAAGAAGGACAAAAAGAAATAAACAATCAGGTTTTTTCGGCTAAAACAGATGCTACCACCTCAACAACCCGAATAATTTGTCTACAAAGTTACAAAGTAAAAACCAACTCTACAATAAATTTCTATTTTCGATCCGAAATAATCAAATTTTTTCCAGATCCGATTTCATAATCCACCCTTCATTTCCGTCGGCCATCCGGACATTATACCAATCCCCTAAAGATTCTACGATCTGAACTTTTAATCCTTCATGCACCACAAATAACTCCGTTCCGCTACTATCGGGAGCACCTCGCACAACGACACTCGGAGTCATTACAATACCGTAATTCCGATCAGACACCCGATGATATTGTTTCGTGGCAAAGAAAATAGTCACCGCAGTCAATAGTAGTAAAACAATTCCCACCGTAAAACCTGTTTTTTTCAAACCTATCGAATTGGAATGGAAAAACAAGGCCGCCATTATCAAAAAGGCGATGAACAAAGCCACGGAAAAATAAGCCCATTGGTCAGCCGAGAAAGTGGAAACAAAAGAGTTATACCAACGAACAAAAAACAATTCCGGCAAAACTTTAATTTTATCCACCGTCGCTTTCTGAGCCAGCGTCAAATTATATTTCGTATCCTTATCTCCCGGATTCAAAACCAAAGCCCGCTCGTAGTTCAAAATCGCTTTGGAAATCTCTCCCGCCTTATAATAACTGTTTCCCAGATTGTAATAAACTGCAGAAGACTCCACTCCCGCATCTAAAACCTGATTATATAACTCTATTGCTTTCTGATAATCTCCGTCCTGATACAGCTTATTCGCCTCTCCCTCCAACGCCTTCACATCAACAGCAAACACACTCAGATTCAATGAAAGCAAACACAATATGATATATATTTTTTTCATAATTTCAGATTTACGAATTTACAAAGCCTTATCCAATTTCGTAATGACAGTCAAACCGTCTTTATACACCTTATCCATCTCCTCTCCCTGATTGCTTCCGGGAGCATAACGAGCGTATTCACAATGATCCAAAACATCTATAAAATTTTGTATCAATTCGGCAGAAGCTCCCCGTTTCGTGAGGTGTTCGTTGATATTGTCCCGGTTCAACTCCGAAACTTCTATATTCAATTTGAAACTGACATACCCCCATAAAGCTTTCAATACTTCCTGATAAAATAACTCGGAATTACCACTTTTCATTGCCACGGCAGCAGCTTTCAGACGCTTTTGCGCCATCTTGCTGGCAGCCTTGCTCTTCACTCTTACCAAATCCGCATTCGCCTTGATCCTACGACGATTCAATATCATTCCTATGACAAAAAGGATAAAAGGTATCAAGAAACTCAGCCAATAGGCCGTCGAGGCAAAATATTGAACTCCTTTCGCTTTTAAAGCACTATTTCCCGTCTTAATATAGCGAATATCCTCCCCCAACATCCTTACATCTTCCTTTTTAAAGGATTGTACGGCACCTCCCTGTACTCCTCCTCCCGTATCATTTCCTTTTAAAACATGTACCTTATACTCCTTTCCTTTCAATATTTTGTATTTAGCCGCTAAAGGATCGAAGAAAGAATATTCAATGGATGGTATCGTATAATCGCCCGCGAAACGAGGTATAATCAGGTATTCGTAGGTAACCGTACCCGTCGAACCGCTTACCGTTGTCCGCAGATCCTTGGTAACCTTAGGATCGAATATATCAAAATCAGGAGGCAGGGAGATTCTCGGGGCTTCCAGTAATTTCAAATTACCAGTTCCCTTGAATATCACTTTATAAGTCAATGCATCGTTCGCCTTCAACGTATCGGGCGACAAAGAAGTCGACATACTCAATGTTCCGACCATCCCGCTAAACCCTAAAGGTTTCCCGGTTTCCGGCAAATTTTTTACGGTTATTTTTACCGGTTTCGTACGTCGTAATACCGTTACCGTACGTGTATTTCCGAAAAAACTATCAAAAAAATCCGGAGAACCGCCCACCCTTTGCTGCACTCTGCACTCCAACTCGAAAGGTTCTATCGTCAGGACACCGGCATGCTGAGGGAAAAGAACATCCTGCTTCAACACGCCGACATCGTAAATTTTCCCATTATACTCTTCTCTCTTCAGTTCGACACGAGGAACATCTACATTTTCAGCGAGAAATCCGTCAAAAGCGGGAAACTTCGTACGCCCGAAACCATTCAAATCCACTCTCGAATATACCTTCAATGTAGCCACTAAACTCTCGCCCACGTATAGACTGCTTCTGTTAACTTCCAGCCGCAAGAATAAATTATCCTCCGTAATTCGTCCGGATACCTCACGCGTGTCGGTCTGCTCTTGGCCCCGATTTACTCGAGAAGTACCCTCGTCTTTCACGACCTTTATCTTCAATGATTTAGACTTAATCTCTTTACCATCCACAACGATCGTGGCCGGATCGATAGTATATTCACCCTCTTCATCGGCAATTAATATATAAGAATAGGTTACCGATGCCTCTACTGTCGCTTTACCGTTAATAATTGTAACGTTCTGGGCTTCACTCACGGAAGGTCCCATCAACAATTCAAATCCTTTTAAGGTGGGTAATTTCATATTCTCACCCTTTTTACTCAGCGTATAAACTAATTTGAACTGTTCTCCAACACCCACGACACTCGGAGCAGAGGCCTCCAGTTTAACATCCTGGGCAAATCCCTTTACTCCCCCTAAAATACATATGACTATTGCAATTATAAATGACCTCATTGTTCTTTTTTTAAACGTGTCCGTTAGCCTCTAAGAATACACAAAATTACCAATTCTTTTCTATTTTCATTTTCTTCGCTTTCTGAGCCTGAACTTTCTCTTTTTGTACCTTCTCCTGCGTCTTCTTCTCGTCAGCTTCCAAAGCATCTAACAAACGCTTGGCATCTTCCTTGGAAATCTTCGCTCCCTGTCCCTGCTGCTCTTTATTTTGCTGATTTTGATCCTTGTTTTGCTGGTCCTTATTCTGCTGGTCTTTGTTTTGATCTTGATTCTGTTGATTCTTATTCTGATCCTTGTTCTGTTGCTCTTTATCTTGCTGATTTTGATCCTTGTTTTGCTGGTCTTTGTTTTGATCTTGATTCTGTTGATCCTTGTTCTGGTCTTTGTTTTGGTCCTTGTTCTGATCATCCTTGTTTTGCTGATCTTGCTTTTGTTTACGGGCAAACTCTAAATTATATTTGGTCTCGGGAGAGTTCGGACGATTCCGTAAAGATTGCTTATAAGCCTCTATACTTTCATCTAACTTATTCATAGACAATAGAGTATTGCCAATATTATGATACAACTCACCCAACCGCTCCTTATTCGTCTCGTCCTTGGTCAAAGACATGAATTGTTGCAATGCCTCATCGTATTTTTTCTGTTTATACATGGCATCACCTAAGTTAAAAGCCGCCTCATAAGAATCCACTTCTTTATCCAAAGCCTTCCGATACTCCACTTCCGCTTTTTCAAAATCCTGCTTATGAAACAAGTTATTTCCGCCACGGATGAACTTTCTCTCCTGTTGTGCCCACGATGTCAAACTCATCATCAAGGCAACCGCTATCAGTATTATTGTCTTCATCATACTCCTAATTTTTTACGTTTTCCTCATTACCGAATATATTAATCTTCAATAGATTCTTATTCTTACGCCCTAAAACGATAAATTCAAGTAATACGAATAATAAACCTATTAAGATAAAATATTGATATTTCTCTGAATAATCGCTGTATACCCGTTCTTCCAACAAGGTCTTATCCATTCGATTGATCTCGTCCAACAAAGTTGTCAATCCGACATTCGAATTACTTGCCCGTACAAACATACCTTCTCCCGCTTTGGCTATGGCCCTTAACGTCTCTTCATCCAACTTGGAAATCACTACATTTCCCGAACCGTCCTTCATAAATTGACCTGGATTTCCTTTTTCCGGAATCGGTCCTCCTTGCGGTAGTCCCATTCCTATCGTATGTACATATATCCCTTTCTCCCGGGCTGCTTTGGCCGCGGCAACGGCATCATCCTGATGATTTTCTCCATCCGTAATCACAATGATTGCTTTAGAAGCCTCCGTGTTCGGTGTAAACGATTTGGATGCCAAATCGATAGCGTTACCTATAGCTGTTCCCTGAATCGGTACGATATCCGTACTTATGCCGGATAAAAATAACTTGGCAGAAGAGTAGTCCGTTGTAATAGGCAATTGCACATAAGCATCACCGGCAAAAACGATCAAACCGATCTTATCATTATTCAACTTTTCCACCATACGAGAAATCGCTTGCTTGGCAGCCTCTAAGCGATCGGGTTTTATATCCTGTGCCAACATCGAGTTGGAAACATCCAAGGCTATAATCAACTCCACGCCCTCTTTTTTCACCTGCTGCAACTTGGATCCGAACTGAGGTCCCGCAACACCCAATATGATAAAAAGGAGCGCAATCAAGATCAGAACGAACTTCAAAGCTCCCCTCTTAAAGGATAATAAAGGCATTAAACCGTTTAGCAAATCCGGATTTCCAAATTCTGCTATCGCCTTCTTCTTATGCCTTACCGTCACGATATAAAATATAACTAATAGCGGAATGACAATCAATAAATATAACAAGTCAGGATGCGCAAATCTAAACATACCTTCTATTTTTTAAGTGGTAAACCACATGTTCAATACTATTCATATAACATCTCCTCGATAACGATCACGGAATTTTCCGCAACAACGTGTACCGACATACGGATTCCAATATCAACAATAAAGCTCCGATCAAAGCAAAATAAAAATATTGCTCGTTTTTCTTACTAAAATGCTTTACTTCTATCTTACTTTTTTCCAATTGATCGATCTCCTGGTATATCTGAGCCAATTTAGCATTATCGGTCGCCCTGAAATATTTTCCTCCTGTCATATTGGCAATCTGCGTCAAGACATCTTCATCGATCTCCACGGGCATACGTTGCAATTGAACGCCAAAAGGAGTCTGTACCGGATAAGGGGCCTCTCCCAAAGACCCCACGCCAATCGTGTAAACACGAATACCGAAAGTATTAGCCAACTCGGCAGCCGTCATCGGAGCAATAGCCCCCCGATTGTTTACTCCATCCGTCAGCAAAATGATTACCTTCGACTTGGACGGACTGTCTTTCAAACGATTCACCGCATTGGCCAACCCCAATCCTATCGCCGTTCCATCCTCTATCATCCCGCTATGAATATCTTTCATCACATTGACTAACACGGCCTGATCCGTCGTCAGCGGACTTTGGGTAAAGCTCTCTCCCGCAAAAACCACCAAACCGATTCGATCCTGCGGACGCTCCAGTATAAATTTCGTGGCAACCTCTTTGGCAGCCTCCAAACGATCTGGAGTAAAATCCCGTGCCAGCATACTTCCGGAGATATCCAAAGCTAACATGATATCGATACCTTCGCTGTTATAAGTCTGCCAGCTGTTACTGGACTGAGGACGGGCAAGGGCAAATACTAAAAATACAATGGCCAGCACTCTCGCGACAAACAACAAATGACGAGCCCAAATCCGATTGCCCCGTTTCATCATTTTAAATATCCTGATAGAAGAAAACTGCAAATCAGCATGCGAACTTTTCTCCTTCAGTACGTACCAGATAATCATCGGTATCAATACCAACAATATCCAAAAATACCCAGGGCTTGCAAATTCATATCCAAACATAATCTTTTCATTTGAACATTCGACATTTGAAAAAGTTCACGCTCTCGAAAGAATCGCTCTTTTCCAAATCTACAAATGAATATATTTTCAAATCAATTCTACTTTTCTTCTCCCTCTTCCGCTTCCTTTCGTGCAGCCTCCTCCTTCTCCCGTTCTTCCCGCTCGCGGCTCTCTTTCTCCTGCTTTTCCCGCTCTTTTAACTCCTGTACCTGCTCGTTCGTATGGTTGACAAACTCAAAAGCGATATCCAAATTCCGGGCATTCTCATCCGGTAACGGCATCGCCTTGGCAAATTTCACGAAATCGGCAGTCTCAAACATCATCCCTAACTTATCCTTCAACGGTGCGGCCACCTCCCTGCACCCCTCCAAAGAGCGCATGGTCTCGAACGAAGTCTGCTCCATAGCCGGAATATCCAGCTCTCCATCCAAATAATTCCGGATCGCATCCGTCAATTGCGTATAATACTCCTTTGTCTTTCCACTTTGCCATAATTTTTCCTCCTTGATTTCGTTCAAGGCTTTCATTGCCAAATCATAAGGGGGAATAGCCGGTTTTTCGATAGCAAACAAAGGCTTATTGGCCCTACGCTTTTTAATGATCCACCAAACCAGCAACAGAATCACAAGACCTAATAAAACCCATAACAGATAAGGTAAGATTTCGGCAAAAGTCCAAGGCGTTGCTATCGGCATGACGATATCGTAATTTCCTTTCTGCTGATCCACTGCATACGTGTTTACGATCAATTGCATGGGATCTGTCCGCAACACATTGTTATAACTCTCTTTTTCCACTTGGATAGGCAAGGGTGGTATCCTGTAGACCCCTGAATCGAAGGAAGTGATCAGGTAAGCCTCCTGTATCAACATACGACCGTCTTTCTCCCTGATCGAATCCCGTACAGGACCGGAAATAACCTCGACACCGCTAACGATCGTATCTTTCAACAACGGAAAAACGACCCGAACACCCGGATCGGCCTTCACCTTCATTTTCAAATGAATCTGGTCGCCGATCATGATGTAGTTCGTGTCCAACTCGGCAATATATTCAATGTTTTGCGCCTTCACACCCGCGATACATCCCAGCAAAACAACAATCAATATAACTAACTTATTTTTCATGTTCATCTTTTGCTTTTATATTTCTTCTTCCGCCGCATTTTTATGTTTAATAACCGGCTCCCCGGCGTTTAAATAAAGCAATCAGGGACTTCACGTAATCCTCGTCAGAACTGATTGAAGCGACGTCTACCCCGGAATGTTTGAATACACGATCCAACTCCTTTTCCCGGTCAAATACATAACGGCGATAATCTTCCTGCACCCGGCGATCGGATGTGTCGACCCAAATGTGTTCGCCACTCTCCGCATCCGTTAAATACATCAGCCCGACAGGAGGAATCTCATTTTCCCGAGGATCATATACCCTTAACGCCACGATATCATGTTTTTTATTCGCAATCATTAAAGGATGCTCAAAATCATGATCATCCATAAAATCAGAGATTAAAAAACAAGTACAACGCTTTTTTATAGCATTGGTCAAATACTGTAAAGCCTCCGTTATATTGGTCCGCTTATCTTCAGGCTTAAAATCTATCAACTCCCGAATAATATGTAAGATATGAGTTCTTCCCTTTTTGGGTGGAATAAATTTCTCTATCTTATCCGAAAAGAAAATAACTCCGATTTTATCATTATTCTGTATGGCAGAAAAAGCCAAAACCGCGGCAATTTCGGTAATTTGATTTTTCTTTAATTTCGAAATCGTACCGAAGTTACGGGAGCCGCTTACATCAATCAGCAACATGACCGTCAGCTCCCGCTCTTCTTCGAATATCTTCACGTAAGGATGATTATAGCGAGCCGTCACGTTCCAATCGATACTCCGGATATCATCCCCGTATTGATATTCCCGAACTTCACTAAAAGTCATTCCTCGACCTTTAAAGGCCGAATGATATTCTCCCGCGAAAATATTTTTCGACAACCCCCGGGTTTTGATCTCTATTTTTCTGACTCGTTTTAACAGATCTGAAGTTTCCACCTTAATTCATTTTAGATTTACCGATTTTAAATTCGAAATTCCAGCCTCAAAACTGGTACTTGATCGGGATCCTGTTTCTACCCGAAACCATAAATCGATTAAGGTACCTCTACCGTGTTCAATATCTCGCTGATAATATCCTCGCTCGTCAAATTATTGGCCTCTGCCTCGTAACTCAAACCGATACGATGACGCAATACATCATGACAAACAGCCCTCACATCTTCCGGTATAACATAACCTCTACGTTTTATAAAGGCATAAGCCTGTGCCGCTTTGGCTAAACTGATACTTGCTCGAGGAGAAGCCCCGTAAGCGATCATAGAGACAAACTTCTCCAACCCGTGTTCCTGAGGATAACGCGTTGCAAAAACGATATCTACAATGTATTTCTCTATTTTCTCATCTAAGTAAACCTCTTTCACCACTTCGCGTGCCCGCATAATATCTTGCGGTTGCAATATCGTGTTGGCTTCCGGAAAACTCTTTTCCAAATTCTGACGGACAATTAATTTCTCTTCATCCTTTTTCGGGTAATCGATCACTACCTTCAACATAAAACGATCTACCTGCGCTTCCGGTAGCGGATAGGTACCTTCCTGCTCTATCGGATTCTGAGTGGCCATCACCAAAAAAGGTTCGTCCAATTTATAAGTCATATCCCCAATGGTAACCTGACGTTCCTGCATGGCTTCCAGTAAGGCCGATTGTACCTTTGCCGGAGCCCGGTTGATCTCATCGGCCAATATAAAGTTTGCAAATATCGGTCCGTGTTTCACAACAAACTCTTCCTTCTTCTGAGAATAGATCATAGTACCCACCACGTCGGCCGGTAATAAATCCGGAGTAAATTGAATTCTGCTAAACTTTGCATTGATAATATGAGCCAACGTATTTATTGCTAATGTTTTCGCCAACCCGGGAACACCTTCCAATAAAATATGCCCGTTTGATAACATGCCGATCATAAGTCCTTCGATCAAATGCTTCTGGCCTACGATCACCTTATTCATCTCCATGTTTATCATATCGACGAACGAACTTTCCTGCTGTATGCGTTCATTTAATGCTTTAATATCAACAGTATTCATATACTTAATATTTTAATTAGAAATTTATAATTCCACTTTTCATAATAACACGTAACGTAAAACCCCCGCTACATGTTTCAAAAGACACACCGAACTAAGTAATTTACCACCTTATTTTTTCGGTTTCCTCAAAAGTAAAGATTATTCACCCAAATGTTAAAATGGGTCCGCTAAAAAATGTTAATGCTAACTTTAAGTTTTTCCCAAAAAAATAGTAACCTCTTCCAAAATTTCCCGATAACCGACGTTTGCTATTTTATCCGATCCTTTCGTTTCCCTTGACGGACCAATTTAAGGCGACTGGTTACGAACATAAAAGTGCAAAAATGAATATTAACACACGTAAAAAAAAGATTAGTCGCCCCTATGCTCCCGATCCGCACCAAAGCACGCGACAAAGCAGGAATAATATAAACCGTCAACCCGAGAAGCAACTTCCATTTCCTTGCCAAATCCGACGGATCACATGGGATCCACATCAAAATACACCTTCAACGTCCGGTAATTATTAAGAGTAAGCAGTTCGACGATCGCCCCTTTCAGAAAAGATTTCAGTTTGGATAAGGATAAAGCGGGTTCTGCCTTTATTAACAACTGAATCCGTTGCATTTCCCGAATACGCGAAACTTCAGGAACGGCAGGTCCATACACGCGTCCAGCCAATCTCGACCTCAACCGTTCCGCCAACTCGTTAGCGGCACGACGAAGTAGAAGCTCATCCTTATGACGCAACTCCAATTGTATCAAACGGCCAAAAGGAGGATACCCGAAAAATTCCCGCTCCCGGGCTAAGGCTTCATAAAAAAGAGAAAAACTCCCCCGCGCCACCCATTGGTAAACCCGGTTATCCGGATCCGAAAGCTGTATGACAACTTTTCCCCGCTCTCCTTTCCGCCCGCTTCGCCCGCTGACCTGCGTCAACATAGCGTAAGTACGCTCCTCGGCACGAAAATCAGGGTATCCTATCAAACTATCCGCATCCATCACTCCGACCAACTTCACCCGCTCGAAATCGAGTCCCTTGGAAACCATCTGCGTTCCGATTAAGATATCGAAATCCCCCGCTTCAAAACGATCGATCAACATCTTGTACTTCGTCTTGCTGTTCATCGCCTCCAAATCCATCCTGGCCACCCGGGCCCCGGGGAAAAGCTCCGACACCTCCTCTTCGATACGTTCCGTTCCGGGAGTTCGCTGAATATAACGTCCCTGTCCGCACTCCTCGCATAAAGACGGAACGGGACGAAGACTTCCGCAATAATGACAACTCAGGGTACTCCTGTATTTATAATAGGTCATACTTACGTCGCAACGCTTACAACGGGGAATCGCACCGCAACGGTCACACTGCAAATAAGTAGAATAACCTCTTCGATTCTGCAATAAGATAACCTGCATCCCTTTTTCCAATACCCGTTTTACCTCTTCGTACAATACCGGAGTAAAAGCACCTTTCATCAACTTTTTCCGACGAAATTCCTTCATATCGGCAAAAACCAACTCCGGCATTTTCACGTCTCCGTACCTGATATTCATCTGGATCAAATCGTACTTTCCACTCATCGCGTTCCCGTAACTTTCGAAAGAGGGTGTCGCTGATCCCAAAACGATTTTAGCCCCGAACATCTTTCCCAACATAATCGCCGCATCCCTCCCGTTATACCTGGGTGAAGGCTCTTTTTGCTTATAAGAACTCTCGTGCTCTTCATCTACAATGACTAAGCCTAACTTCTGAAAAGGCAAGAAAACAGAAGAACGCACCCCCAACACGAGTCGATACGGAGCATCTCCGTTTTGTTTTTTCCACATCTCTACCCGGGCCCTGTCGGACATACCCGAATGATAGATCCCGACCTGATTACCGAAAGCTTTTTGTAATCTCCTCACGATCTGTACGGTCAACGCAATTTCCGGCAACAGGTACAACACCTGTTTGCCTTGAGCCAATACTTCCCGTATCAAATGAATATATACTTCGGTTTTGCCGGAAGATGTCACCCCCTGCAACAAAACACAATCTTTCTTTTTAAAAGAATCCCGGATTTGCATTAAAGCGAGTTCCTGGGTATCCGAAAGCCTGTTAACCTCCCTTTCACCCCGTTCATCCTCGTCATGCCAAGGGACTTCTACCGAATTTATTTTCAATATTTCCCGGTCGCATAAAGACTTTAAGGCTACCGCAGAGTTCCCGATCAAACGGGAAAAATCTTCTTTAATGATAAAATCCACACCCTGTACCTCGCAATAATCAATCCATTTGCACAACATACGGTATTGTACCGGGGCCCTCTTTAAGGTATCTAACAAACGGGATAACTCCTCCTCTTCAAATCGATGCGCCCAACAAACCCTTTTTTCCCGTTTGGGTTTAAAAAGATCATCAACTTTCTCCTTTATCGTAACCACCCCCTGATCTAACAGACTCTTTACAATATTAACCGCCTGACTACTCTTTAAGCACTTTTCAATCTCCGTGACGGAAAGAAACTCTCCCGGACGCAACAGATTCAATACTTTTTTTTCGGCATCGCTAAATATCTTATCTTCAATATCCGTCTCCGTCAACCTCACACAGGTATGACTCTCCAAACGCATGGCAACAGGAAAGGCAGCCCGAATGACATCTCCCGCAGGAGCCATGTAATATTCACTCATCCACAATAAAAACTTCAAATGCTTTTCCGAAAGAATAAATCCCGCCTCCATCACCCGATCTATAGGCTTTACGGTAATCCCTTCCGGCTTTTGAGTATGTAAAGCGTACACGACGCCCGTGTACCGCTTCTTCCCGGCAAAGGAAATAGCAACAAGTCCCCCTTTCGTTACCGCATGCTCCCATTCTTCCGGTACCGAATACGTAAAAAAGCCCTCTACTCCCAAAGGAACAATAACATCCGCGTAAACCAAGCTAAAACTTCAAGTTTATATTTACGATTATATCAAACGCTCTAATTGTAAATTGAACGCCGTTTTTTAAGTTACCATCCACCATCGTCAATCTTTCTAATCCCTCAATCACGTAATCACCCTAATCACGTAATCTCTCAATCCCCCGATCCTTTAATCCGTCAATCTAAAATCTGCAATTAAATCGACAGTATTTCCAAAAGCCCCAACAGATTATGATTTAACGGTTTGGAATTTTTTATCGCCTTATTGAAAGGTACGTGCACGACCTCTTTATTCATGATCCCTACCATAATACTCATCTGGTCGTCCATTAAAGCATCTACGGCCGCGACTCCTAACGTACTGGCCGTTACCCGGTCAAAGGCAGAAGGAGAACCACCTCGTTGAATATGCCCTAAAACCGTTACCCGTACATCATAATCCGGATGTTTCTCAGATATCTTTTCCGCAATCGTGTACGCCCCTCCTGATTTCTCACCCTCAGCCACGATCACGATGCCGCTGGATTTATGTGGCTTATAGTCGTGTTCCAAATACTGATTCAACGCATCCAAATCCGTCTTGATCTCCGGGACAAGAACGGCCTCCGCTCCCGTAGCCACAGCCGAGCGCAAGGCAATAAATCCCGCATCGCGTCCCATGACCTCGATAAAAAACAAACGGTTATGCGCACTTGCCGTATCCCTGATCTTGTCGACAGCTTCCACCACCGTATTCACCGCCGTATCGTAACCGATCGTATAATCCGTGCCGTAAAGATCATTATCGATCGTTCCGGGTATCCCCACAATAGGCACATCATGTTCCTGTATCATCTCGCGAGCCCCGGAAAAAGTTCCGTCACCCCCGATAACTACCAGGGCATCTATACCATGCTTTTTCAAACACTCGTAAGCCTGAGTCCGTCCTTCCGGTGTCCGGAAAGCTTCGCTCCTCGCCGTTTTCAATATCGTCCCCCCCCGTTGTATAATATTACTCACGTCATGAGATTGCAAACGTCTCACATTACCCGAAATTAATCCTTCATATCCGTCATAAATACCATAAGCTTCACAACCATTAAAAATAGCAGCTCTTACAACCGCACGAATAGCGGCATTCATTCCCGGCGCATCACCTCCTGAGGTTAAAACACCTATTTTTTTTATTCTTCCCATAGTAATCTCCTGATAAACGTTATTGTTTAAAACGGTCTTATATAATTAAAAAGGGTCTGTTTCCAACCGATGTAAAATAGCCTCCATAACCCAATGAGGTGTCGAGGTCGCTCCCGTAATACCTACACTTCGAGCATCCCGGATCATCTCTTCACGGATATCATCCTCTCCCTGAACAAAATAAGTACGGGGATTCACGTCCCGACAAACCGCAAAAAGTTGTCTGCCGTTCGAACTTTTTTCCCCGCTCACAAAAAGGATCACATCATGACGAGCCGCAAACTCCTTTAATTGAGGAATACGATTCGCCACCTTCCGGCAAATCGTATCATTTACGGTTACCGAATTCCTGGCCCTGGCTTTAACCCTCTCCACCATACTCCGAAAACCGTCTAAACTTTTGGTCGTTTGAGAAAACAATATAACCGGACGGGAAAAATCAATATTTTCGATATCCGTTTCATCTTCCACGACCACGGCCTCCCCGTTCGTTTGAGCGACCAAACCGTTTACCTCAGCATGTCCCCGTTTCCCGTATATAACAACCTGAGCCTCCTTTTCCGTTAAAAAAGCCTTGCGAATCTTTTGCTGCAAATTCAACACGACAGGGCAAGATGCATCTATGATCTCCACGTGATTCTGCTCCGCCATCCGGTAAGAACTGGGCGGCTCTCCGTGAGCACGGAACAATACCCGGCAATTCTTCAAACGGGCAAAAACCTCATGATCGATCGTATACAACCCCAACTTTCTCAGTCGTTCTACCTCCAGGCTGTTATGTACGATATCCCCGATACAGTATAGAGGACCGCGCGTCAACTCCTCCTCTGCCTTTTCGATAGCATTGACGACACCAAAACAAAAACCAGAGTTCTCATCAATCTCGACCTTCATATTTTGATTTTATCACTTTCAACATCTCCGACACTTCCTCCTCGATAGACATCTTCCCGTTATCAATAACGATAGCATCCGGTGTCCTCCTCAACGGACTGACCTCCCGGTTTTCATCGATATAATCTCGTTTACGAACATTCTCTTCAACCTCTTCATAAGTCACCTTTTCCCCCTTCTCCACCAACTCTTTGTAACGGCGCTGAGCCCGTATTTCCGGAGCAGCCGTCATAAAGAACTTAACTTCCGCATGAGGAAACACGACACTTCCTATATCCCGCCCGTCCATCACGACACCCCCTTCTTCGGCCATCTCCCGTTGCTTACGTACCAGTACCTCTCTCACATAAGGAATCGCCGCGATCAAACTGACAGAATCGGATACATCCATCCGACGGATCGCATCCTCCACGTAAACCCCGTTCAAATAAGATTCGTATCGATTTTTCTCCCGGTTGTATTTAAATCCAAAAACAATCCTTTGCAACTCCTCTTTCAATCGCTTGTCATCCACTCCGTCCACCGACAGCATACCCTCGGATATCGCCCTGTAGGTTACCATTCGATACATCGCTCCCGTATCGATATAGGTATACCCCAAACGTGCCGCTAAAATCTTGGAAACCGTACTTTTACCGGTGGATGAATAACCGTCAACAGCAATAATCAAACCTTTCTTTTCCATTCTTTTACTCTTCTGTTCAATTGCGAAGATATAAAAAAAGAGGATAACCACCGCGATTACCCTCCGTTATATTTTTATTACGAATCAAAGACTATCTTACTACTTGCATCAATTTACGAGCCTTCTCCTGAAAGTTCTGATTTTTCGATTTTTCAGCGATAGCATTGGCCAAACGAGCGTATTTCTCAGCAACATCCTTAAATCCACACTTTTGAGATATCAAGGCGTAATTGTATATAGCATCGAAATCCTTAGCAGACTCTACGGTCTTACCCGCCCATAACTGTATTACCTTTAACCTGGAAACATCATTCATGATCTCTAACGCTCCATCCGTGATCTCTTTGATCATTTTGCGATTCTCCGGAAAATAACGGAAAAGCTTCCGGGCTTTATAAAAATAATCTTCCGATTTACGCTCCGAACGTAATTCCCGGATATAAAAATAATCAGCAACCACATCGTAATGTTCGTATCCGGATTTTTTCAACGATTCCAAATAATTCCGGTATTGAATCTTATCCTTATCGTAAAAACGCTCCAGATGCCCTACTAATACGTTATCCAACTTCTGGAAAACATCATCTTTAGAATAAGACTGTATAAATTTAAGTTGGTTTTTGAACAAATATTTTATCTGCGGCGCATCGACATCATCCACGAAATCCCGAATAATAGACCAGTTATACTCTTTCAAGTAATCCGTCTCGCTCTGAGTCTTAAAATAGCGCTCTACCACATCACTATTCGGCTTACCTTGATTTTTTAATTCTTTCAATAATTGAATCGTATTTTGTGCATCTGCCGGATTTGCTTCAAATTTTCGTACCAACTCATCCAATGCCACCATCTCTTTCTCATGGGCTTCAACTTCTACCAAATTGAATAATAACATCCCAACAACTAAAATAATTTTCAACATAGTATCATCAATTTTAATCTTCTGCTTATATAACACCAAAGGGTAGCAAAAGGGTGACTCTAAAATCTATTTTAACTTAATTTTTAACAGGATTTAATCATTTAAGTAACAAAATCGAACTAAATCACTCTTTTTAATAAAAAATTGAAACTATGGAATCCTCTATAGTATATACCAAAAACTCAAGCAAGAATTAGACTTAAAACCACTGCCGAAAGGATCCATTTTGCATTTTTTTGATAATTTCGCGATTGGATTTATGACGATTTATAGATAAAAATTAAAATCATGAAGAAGATCACTAAGATTATTATTATCACATTGGTTATTTTTTTTAGTCTGATAATTATCGGTATTTTAATAGCCCCGCCTATCGCTAAAAACTACATTAATAAACACGGGAAAGAATTAATCGGCCGCAAAGTAACGATAGAAAAACTCTATGCCAATCTTTTCACGGGTTATAACAGGATTTGCGGTTTTACCTTGTATGAAACAAACGATTCCGATACCTTTATCTCGTTCGACACGTTAGTAGTAGATCTCTCCTTGTATCGTTTAATCGTTAACGAACTAAGAATAAACGAGATATCACTTATAAATCCGAAAGTAAACCTTTGGCAAAAAGGCGAGACATTCAACTTCACCGATCTGTTGAAAAAACATTCGACGGATACGCTCACAGCTCCGGAAGATACGACTTCAAATACCTCCTCCCTGGCAATAGCCATCTACAATATTAATCTCGCGGGAGGACATATACGATACAAAGATCTGATCCGCAACTCCCTATGGGATATGGAAGATATGAACCTGCGTATTCCGGGAGTCTATTTCAGCGGACAAAATACAGATGTAGGCATTAATTTAAATTTCAGTAACGGAGGTTCATTACAGACTCAAACCCAATATAATCTGACGGACGGAGAGTATCTGGTTCATTTGAATTTAAACAATTTCGCCATCGACAATCTCCAAGCTTACCTGGCGGATTACGTGAAGATCGGTCGATTGAACGGCTCGCTCTCCGCCGATTTGGAAATCGCGGGAAACACGAACCACATCATGGACATCTCGATAAAAGGGCTTACCTCTTTACGAGAATTACATATCACTGATGAAAAAGCACAAAAAATAGTCTCTATCGACTCTGTCGGTCTGGATATAGAAGAGATCAATCCCGGAACAGCTAAGTTCCGTTTCAACGCGTTAGCCATCCATAAATTCAGCTCCTCGTTCGAACTCTACTCCGACCACAATAACTACACGGCATTTCTCAAAGAAGAATCGGGAACGCCAGCGGATACCGTGCCCGAAACACCGACCGCCGCACCGGACACGACCGCTATCCCCATGGATTTACGTTTGGGAAAATTAGCCGTAACCGAATCCGATTTCACGTTTAACGATCATACCCTGCACAAGCCGTTCTCTTTTCGCATGGACAAATTAAGTATCATTTCCGATACGTTGACTCTATCGGGCGTTAACCACATTCGCCTTCAAACGAAATTACCGGACGGTGGATCAGCCTATATCAACTGGAAAGGTAAACTGGACGACATCAGCAACCTGGATCTGACGTTAGCTATCAAAAACCTGAACCTGATCGAATTTACCCCTTACTGCTTACAATATTTCGGTTACCCGATCCGAAAAGGGAACCTTGCGTTCACCAGCATAAACACGGTGAAGAAAAGCCAATTGGAAGGGCGTAACTCATTAGACGTATTCGCTTGCGAATTGGAAAACAAACAAAAAGGACTTAAAGTAGAGTATAACCTTCCTTTAAAAACGGCCCTCTACCTGATCAAAGACAAAAACGATAAAATCAACATGAATCTTCCGGTCAGCGGAAATATCTCCTCTCCCGAATTTTCATACCGTAAACTCATCTTTAAAACGCTGACAAACCTTCTGATCAAAGTAGCCGTGTCTCCCGTCTCTTTTTTAGCCAATTCATTAGGTTTCTCTCCCGACAAATTGAGTTCCATTCCCCTGACTGCCACCCAATGGGATTTCACATCCGAACAATATTCCACCTTCAATGCCTTAACGGAATTAATCAAGGCTAAACCGGACATGACGCTGACCCTGGAACAAGAGATCGACCGGGAAGCCGCTTACAACGAGATAGCCCTGTTCGATATCAAAAAAGATTACTATCTTTCACTACATTCCGAAAAAAGCGATACCACGCTACAAGCCATCGATTACGCTAAAATTATGGAAATCGAAACCAAAGACCCGAACTTCAACAGCTACCTGAACAGCAAGGTAGACCCAAGTATCTCCACCCTTTCCGTACAGGAAAAAACACGGTCCCTCCTGTCTGCGGCATTTGTGGAATCACAAATAAATCGTTTGATAGAATTACGCAACAGACAGACATTCAATTACCTGACAACCCAAGGCATCCCCGCCGACCACCTGAAAGTCACCACCTCTCAGGCGACCGATTATTCCGGCAAACACCAATACAAAATCAACCTCGTCCTGGAAGAAGACCAGCAAAGCGAAATCACCGAATAACCCTCGGGTATTTTCGGGGACGGTTTCAAAATACATTTTCGTGCTTGAAACCGTCCCCGAAAAACATCAATGGTTAGGCAAGACAAAAGACCAATGCGTGTGCACGATCCGCCATCGGTCGGATGAATCTGACTTATACACCTCTGTACAATGCATTCTAAACACCTGCCCATCCCCATGAGCCTCATAATCGTACGCTAAGACGGCAGTCTCCGAGGATAACAATATAACAGGCCGTATCATCTCATACAAATCTATTTTAACCTTCCCCCGGACACGATCATAATATTCCTCTAAGGCTTTCTTACCTTCAAGTTTATTTTCCAAAGCGGGATCGAAGTAAACGACATCATCGGATGACAACTCTATAAACCCATCCGGATCTCCATGATTCCATCGCTCTAAAGCCTGTTTCTCCAAGGATAATATCGTGACTCTAATCCCCTCCTCGTCCAATGATACATGTACATTTTCCTTCATAAAATCAACATCTGTTTATACCGTTTCCCGTCTAACCCGGATATAAACCCAATGGTAAGTAAACAAAAGCACGATAATGACGATAGAAATCGCAACGACATTATACCACTCTACGGTCAGATCGCTCCAAGCCATACCGCCTGAATGCCTATTACTCATATCTTTGGTAAGTCTTCCCAAACAAATGCCGTAAAAAATTCCCGTAAACCGGATAACCTGCAGCACGGCTTTATTAACATAACGACGCGTGAAAATCATAGCGACTCCGAGTAAAGTAGACGCGACAAACCCTATTTTAGTATAAAACAACTGTTTTCCCAAAACTTCACCGGTTTCCCCGGTCACGTAACATTGAATTACCATAAAAAGAGCGATTGCAAGCCCTACTAACGAGCACAACCAAACTCCTTTCAATAATAAAAGTCCGATCTGTTTTTTTGAATCTAAAATTTCTATTTTCATACTACAAATATTCATTTGTTATCACACATGTCCTCACAAACAACATTTATTTCAACAACTTCGTAAATATAATAATTTTTTTTAACTTACAATAAAATATAAAATCAGTCACCCATAGAGGATAACATTGAAAATCAGCGATACATCTATATACCCGGCTGAAACATATAAATCTATAAAATCATTCTCGGCATACGGTTATTGATAGGGTTCCAAAAACGTTTGGCTACTCTTCTTTGCGGCATCCCATGATTGACGTCCGCTTTTTCTATGCTGTTCTTTTTAAATATAAAAACACTATTGGACTATAGCGTATTTTCTATAGCCGTATGCGCTTTCACACTTTATAAAAAATAATCCGAATTCTTGCAAAACGAATTTGTAAGCTACTATGACAAGGTTTACGGGGTACTTATGATTTACTTACAACAACTATTCGACAAACAACAAGATTTTGGCTTTTCCGCGTAAACCGTGATACTGAAAATTACCGTCGGATTAGCTTTATATTCTGTAATCTCGTTATCACTCAAATAACGCTTAAGTATATCGTCAGGTACTATAATCGGTTTTTGTTTTTGAAGGATTACATTCGTGAATCCCGCCTCCGCGACATAACCGAGGTATTCCGTTTTATCGATGGCACTTGCAACACAACCGGCATACATTTCAGCCGCCGATTTGATCTTCTCCGGCAAATTACCCGTAAGAACGATATCGGATATGCTAAAATGCCCTCCGGGCTTTAATACTCTGTAAATATCGGCAAACACGGCACGTTTATCGGGTACGAGATTAAGAACGCAGTTACTGACAATAACATCGGCAACCTCATCCGATACCGGCATATTTTCGATATCCCCTTCCCGAAACTCGACATTGTTAAAACCTCGCGTTTCAGCGTTCTTTCTGGCTTTGGCAATCATGGCAGGAGTAAAATCAATACCGATTACCTTTCCGGTTTCCCCGGTTTCCGCTCTTGCAACAAAACAATCATTTCCGGCACCGCTCCCCAGATCTATCACGGTATCCCCTTTTCTAATTTTCGCGTATCGAGTAGGCAGACCACACCCCAACCCCAAGTCGGCATCCGGATTGTAACCATCGAGTTCATTGTACTCCTCACTCATAATACGATATACTTCCGTGGAGCATCCGCCGGAACCACAACAGGAGGATTGATTTGTCTCTTTATCTTGTAAGGCTATCTCACTGTATTTTTGCCTTACCATCTCTTTGATCTTATTTTTATCCATAAATTGTAATTATTTATCATTCGTAATATTGCGAACATTATATATAAAAAATATATGCTAACAGCATACATCTTTATTTTCCGGCAATTCTCTCAAGAAATTCTGGAACAGCTCGCGGGCCAAGTCCCAGGTTCTTCTATTTATACAGTATCTTACTTTGGGTGTTTCAATTTCCCCCTGAATCAGCCCGGCATCTTTCAACTCCTTGAGATGTTGTGATACGGTTGCTTTGGCAATGGGTAAAATCTCGTGAATATCACCGAAAAAACAGGTATCCTGACCTGCAAGAAAAGAAAGTATTGCTATACGGTGAGGATGTCCCATTGCTTTGGCAATCCGTGCTAATCTCTCCTGTTTACTCATTTCTGGCTTTTTCATACTTTTATATTGTTCGCAAATATACGAACAATATCTTATACAAAGAATCTATTTAGGAATAATTGAGAGAAACAAACAGCTTTTATCCAAGTTCCCCTTACACCAACACCCCTCTCCCTCCGGATTACTACACGATAAATTCAAACAAAAAATTAGTGATTTGCAGGGACGGTTCTTTTGGGGTGACAAAAATCACATCCAAGAACCATCATCAAGTTTTTTTAGATCACCAGCAAATCCACAAAAATTGTACATGTTAGTAAAGCGCAGCTCTCAATAACCCAACTTTAGCTCACACAAACATCTGACAATTAACTATATTAAAAAATATATACCCATATTCAAAGAACGAAAGCGGAGTACTCCCATGTTTGACGGTTATATCTCCGACTATAACCCACATGCAAAATATTGATTTTTAAGCCAGTAATAATACATCGGGTCTTGAAACGAAAGCTTATTCGCTTTATTGTCCAAAATATCTTTCTCTATAAGAGATTTTTTTGAACGAGTTACGTTACCGGACGACGTTAAGCGGTAATGAGCAATCACCTTGGCTGATGACAATGTTGTTTCTCCCGCAACCATTGCTTTTAAAAAGTTTATCTGATTATTGGTTAGCGACTCCGTAATCGTTACAAACAATAAACTTAATTGTTCGACGATAGTGATATGAGCCTCTTTTACAATCTCTTCCGTGCAAGAATCACTTGTCCTAAGCCATGCTTGTTGCGCAAGCTGTTGAACATAGTACGGGTGGTTGTCTGCTAAGCCGACAATCAGGCGTGCTTGTGTTTCGGTTATGATTTTACCTGTCTTTGAGAATTGTTCCGTGATGAATGCAACCCACGAAGGGGTGTCTATTTTTTCAAGAAACAGCAAATCACCAAACTTATAAAACGGCATTGACGAATTGGTAAATACATCGAGCATCATGTGTCGTTTACTTCCATAGAGGCAGTAAGAAACATATTGATGTTGCTGCCAATGCGAACGCAGTTTTTTCTGAAAGTAAAGCGGATCATTAAATTCGGCAATATTCTGGAATTCATCGACACATACAACTATACGAATTCCCTTGTCTATCGCAATTCGTTCAGCTAAATCTAAAATCTCATCTGGATTTTTTCTTATTTCATTCCAATCGAACTCAAGAGAGATTTCGTTTCGCGTATCACCGGCAAGAACAATTTTGGGAATAATTCGGGTGAAAAATTTTTTAACCGAATCAATAGACTCTTCCCATCTCGAAGAGGTGGTTTTCAGAATGTTCATAGCAAGGAGCTCGTAAAAATGCTCTTCATTGCGCACGTTAAAAAGGTCAATCTTACAAATCTTGAGTTTTTCATTTTGCGAAATTGCAATATCGGCAGCCTTGGCAACAAGAGAACTTTTCCCCCAACGTCTCGGAGAGATTATAATCGTATTGATGAGTGAATTAAAATTAGAGACCAGCAACGCGGTCTCTTTTTCCCTGTCGGTGAAATTTTCCGCCTTGGCTATTCTTCCGAAAATAAATGGTGTATTCATTGTAAAATCCGTTTTATGAAACAAATATATGAAACAAATTTGTTTTAAACAAAAATGTTTCATAATAAAGCTACCTGCAAAATAGCATCGGAACCATCTTAAAAATCAATTCATTTCAAAGTAATTCCCGTATGATCAATAAGTACAAAAAATCTTCCAGCCGGATCAATAAACAAAATAGGGCTATTAGTACAATAATTATAAGAACTCGAAGAGTAATATTTCTCGGCCATCGGATCGACACAGAACCATATCTGCCAAGTTAATATAGTGGGATGTCAACATGGTTCCGGTCTTTACCGCTACTAACAAATTTAAAACATTATATTCGAAATTAAAAATAAAACAAACGAGGGAATGCCCAAAAGACATTCCCCCGTAACTA
>NZ_JAQEHX010000016.1:0-35633 GCF_027666085.1 Sanguibacteroides sp. AM78-02pH3A
TAATTGCGAATATAACAGGTGCATAAACGGATAATCAGATATTTAACAATATAAAATCTAATAAAAATGTTAAAAGAACTAATATTAATAAATATTCCTCAAAAACACCCATAATTATAAAGCAAAATGACAAGCCGTAAAATAAAATACGCACAATCTCATCCCCTTCCACTTGCGCACGCAACGCGATCGGCCATTTGAACTTACTGGCAAAGTAATAAGAAATCTCATCCACTCCACCCTTCTTATCGTTTTCATCTACAATCATATAACTATTCGGGTCTTTTACCACTCGAACCTTTCCAAATTTAGACAATTCCCTAACCATATCGTTATCGTAACCTAAATATGATTGCGAATTTCCCGTGAAACCGCGATTCTTTATGTAATACGATTTTCTATACGCCATGTTACATCCATCACCCAAAATATATTTTTTCGATTTCACAAGAAAACACATTTTCAAAAAACGTAATAACCGAAAACACCGCCGTTTCATTATACCCGGTCCATCCTCGATATAATTGGAGAATCCCAATACGACCGCCGTATCTTTATCAAAATAGGATTGCATCGTTCTTACCCAAAAAGAGGAAGCAGGACGACAATAACTCTCTGAAAACAGCAATATGTCATGTTTCGCCGCCAATATTCCTATATTAATCGCCAGTTTCTTCGTAAAACGAAATTTCGTGTCGGGAAAGATACGCGTATAGCGTAACTGAGGATACGCCTTTTGTATCTCGGCCAAAACATCCTGAGTATCGTCCTCCGAACACTCATCAACCACGATCACTTCGTAGTTTTCATAAAACTGCATTAAAAAACTCGGCAGATTTCTCTTCAGGAATTCGGCATTATTATGGGAAACAATAATAACCGAAACCCCTTCCTTCGAACCTCCCACTCTTTTTTTATCCTTTCGCAAAACGGAGGTACTCTTATATATGACGTAAAACAGGTGAATCCCCCACAAAAAAAGCAGAAAAATCGCCACATACCCGTAAAACCCATACCCTTCCCATATAATCCGAAGATTCTCCATAATAAAAATATTTGTTCCATCGTGCAAAAATCGGACAAATATACATACTTAAACCTTAAATTACCGTATCTATTGAACAATTTTATTTACATTAGAAGAGAATTTACGAACACAAAAATAGCTAAACTATGAAAGGACAAAAAACAAAAGGAATCATTGGAATATTAACGGGAGGAGGAGATGTCCCCGGCCTGAATCCGGCCATCAGAGCCGTAACAATAAGGGCTCTGAGAGAAGGCTATAAAGTAATCGGAATACGGAGAGGTTGGAAAGGACTCATTGACATTATCCGTGATCCCGAGTATGACAATTCGGATAACTTTTTCGAATTGACGGAAGAAATCGTAAACAGAGCAGGACGTACGGGAGGAACTTTTCTCCATACCTCGAGAACACGGGCATCCCATGTACCCAAAGCAAGCGTTCCGGAACATTTACAAGACAAGTACACGGACGATATAAACGATTTAACACCGGAAGTATTGAAGAACTTAGATTTTATAGGAGTAGATTTTCTAATACCCATTGGAGGAGACGATACCCTCAGTTACGCGGTCAGATTGAGCCAAGAAGGGGTAAGAGTTGTCGCCATTCCCAAAACGATGGATAACGATGTGCCCGGAACCGATTACTGTATCGGCTTCAGCACCTGTATTACCAGAACCATCTCCCTTACTCATGATCTAAGGACCTCTGCCGGTTCACACGAGCGTATCCTGGTTTTGGAAGTGTTCGGCCGATACGCCGGATTCACGGCCATGTTACCCACGTTGGCCGGAGCAGCCAATCGATGCGTTATCCCCGAATACCAGTTCGATATAGAGCTGTTGACGGAGTTGCTCTGCGAAGACCGGTTTACCAATCCAAGCAGGTATTCTGTCGTCTTGGTTTCAGAAGGAGCGACTTATTCCGGAGGAGATATGATTTTCCAAAGCGAAGAAAAGGATATGTTCGGGCATAAAAAGTTGGGAGGAATAGGAGACCTGATTTCTCGGCAACTGAAAGAGCTGACCCCCCAATTCAACCGGGGAGAAGCCATTGACACCATTACCCAAAAATTAGGTTATCTCGTGCGTTGCGGAGATCCGGACGCTTTAGATTCTATTGTTCCTATGGCATACGGGAATCTCGCCTTGGATTTAATCAACAAAGGATTACACGGACGATTGGTCATCCTCAGGAACGGTCGCTACGACAACGCTCCCATCGAGATCGTCACCAGCTCGAAAAAATTAGTCGACGTCCAAAAATTCTATAACACGGAACGGCTTCGTCCCAAATACAACAGTTTTGAATTTATGCCCCAAATGATCTTATAAAAAAGCGGTCTCTTTGTGGGTTACCTTTATTTTCGAAATGAATTTTAATTTTGCTTAAAATTCACTGATTGATAACGTGTTAACAAACGATACAAGTACGGATTAAACCGTATAACCACTATTTCGCCGAGAGTCCTACACTTTTCAAATAGGCTTCTATGTAGGTTAATTAAGCTGACTTGATGCCTACCAAGGCGAATTAAAAGTACCATTTAACTAACACGTTATCCTTATTATGTACACGATCAACATCCGGGGCAAACAAAACCCCAAGGACCAGAAAATGGTCAAGCTGGAGATGATATTCTTTAAAACCGGCTATACCCGCGTACCAAGGGTATTAATATATTACCGGTTCATTAGAGGATTGAGACGCCAAATCACAGAGTTTCCGTGTCGGCCGTGCGGAAGCGACTGCCAAGAACAAACTGTTGTTCGATTTGCGTACCAAATACCTGCATATGGCCGACACGCGGGAATCGGAAGAACGCAACAGGTCTCCGGTTCAACATTCACATTGCTTTGACGAAGTGAAACAAACCCAATCGGAGGTCAAGTCGGTTCTTCAGACTATCTCGAATTACGTTTCAAAGAAAAAAAACGCATCAAAAACAACCAAATCGTCGACAGTTCCAACAATGCGAAAAATACGCCGAGTTACGCAGGACCAATGCCTGTAGGATGCACTTTTTCCTCGGTCTCCTTTTTCAAGGCGAATTCGGTAGATTCCGACCGCTCTTTTTCGCCTTTCCGGTTCCTTTCTTTTTCCCGCAGGTTACGGCGTTCCATAAGTTCGGGGAAATGCCGTTTGATAAATTGTCCCAGCGAGCAGGCGTGCAGTCCGAAACGGCGGGCGATGGATTTCAAGGATTCCGGGGTCGTTTCATACAGGCGTATGGCTTCCGCGTATTTCTCCATGCTTTGAGGCGATACCATTTTACCGTTCTCCGTCTTTTTCATTCCCAAGCTGGCGTGCAGTTCCGGCTCGTGTTCTTTCAGGTATTGTCTAAAGCATTCCGGATGCAGACCGAACTCGGCGGCGACCTTTGCCGTTGTAAGTCCGCCCTCTTTCAACCGGGCTATGGCGTCCGCGTATTTGGCTGCCGTAGCAGGGTTATATCTTCGCACGGATGACCAGTCCACAGGCTTGCCTTCCTCGTAAGGAATGCCTTTTCGCCTGCAAACCAAGTCCTTGTGCCATGTTTGCAAGTATTCGTAAAACCCTTTTATCGACACCCCCGTCTGCTTGGCTATCTTTCTGGCGGACAACGGCGTAGTGCGGTACCAGTGTAGGGCTTCCGCGTATTTCTCAATTGTTTCAGGGGAAGGAGCATGAAGCGTTCCACGCCCCGTTATCTTGCCCTTGCGTTGCTGTCTTACAGCCCGTTCGCGTATCTTGATGCGATTTTCAACCAACTCCTTGTGGTAGAATATCAAGTGTTGTTTCAATCCGGTGTAGGAGACATTGCAACGCTTGGCGGCATCCTGTAGCGTGATATAACGGTCGGCACGCAAAAGTTCCACCGCCTCGGCATACTGTTCTTTGCACCACTGGCGCATACCGCGCGGCAGGTTATCGTTCAAACCCAACTGTTGACGTGTCCGCTCACGAAATTCCAGCACGTCGGGATAATGTGTAATCAACTGTCTGGCAAGGTTCGTACCGTCCAATCCGAATTCACAGGCAATCTGCGATACGTTGCATGCAATATATTCCATGCTGTCACACGCCGCAATAGCCTCCTTGTATTTGGCATGTGTTTCGGGACGCTGTCCGCATCGCTGACTTATTTTAATACTGCCGGCTTCCTCCAGACTGTATTTGATACCCTTTCGTTTCAGCATCAAATGGCGATGATAGGTACGGATATATCGGGAAAATCCGCTGAGAGAAACTCCGCACTGCCGACCTATCTCGACATAGGAAAGATCAGTGGCAGTGTACAACTCCAGTGCTGAACGATATTTCGCTTCCGTCTCCGGCTTGCACCCTCTTACCCGGTTAGACCCGTTCTCTTTTTCAAGGCTGCTCCGATTGATTTTGCTTTTTCTGGTGATGTACAAACCACTTACACCACCGCTAATCGTCAAATCTCCACCGGTGACTGTCAGGTTATGCCCCGTACCATCAAGTGCATATCCATCCGGAATGGTAAGCGTGATGTCTCCTGCTAACCCGAGCTGCAAATCGTTATAGACGCGGATAACCTTGTCCTCGCCGCAATACGCATCCAGCTCTTCCGCGTTGCCGGAGGCGAGGGCCGTAATGAGGTTTTCCAACTCTTCCTGTTCGCGGATTTCTTTCACGGCCATCTTGACAATACGGTACCGTTCCTGCACGGTGCTATAACGAAACTCGGCATCTTGCATAACGACAAACTTTAAGGCGTGTTTATGCCGTGGTTACCGTTGCGGACCGGACGCACGGGGAAGCCGTCACAAGGATAGAAGGTGTTTTTCGGGCGTACATAGCTATTGCTTCCTTCATCCATGCGCGAAAACTCGAAATTGTAAGAGTTGTTGTCGTCATTTTTCACATTTCCCGCTGCCCAGACATAGCCGATCTTGTCCAGATGATAGACATCCGCATAACTATTCCAATCCCGATAACCGGTCTGGGGGAATATGATCGACTGGTATTTATCGGGATTCGTATAAAACTCGTAGAGGTTATCCGAATATATTCCGCACGACTGGGTCGTCTCATCGTAGTCAGCGATGTTCTCAACCCGCACATCGTACCATTCCGGAGAGTAATCGGTGTTGTTACCCGTGGTCGTGAAGCCGGTGAAAGCATTATAATGGGATACCTGATAACCTACCGGACATGGATCATATATGGTCTTAAGAATTTGAGCTGACGGGTCTGTTCCGGGGCGTCCTTCCCACAGATTGGCGTATGTTTTGTTGTCGCTGTCAAAATCATGTCCTCCCGTCCCCGTTGTTCGTGGTGGATTGTGCCATGTATCTGGTTTCTGTATAAGCAAGTGCAGGGCAGCACGTGTGGTCAACTTTGAATCATCGAAGTAACCTGTGAGCAGCGGAGGATTATCGTTGACATCATATCCTATGTAATTCCATCTCTTCTTATTAACCCTGTCTTCTGTTCTTCCACCGAAAGGATCCTTGCGCCCCCACTGGTAATAGGGATTATTGCCACGGGTGAAAGCCATGTGCGATTTTTTGACAATCTTTATCGTCTGTATCTTATTACCGGAAATAAACTGGACCTCACACTCGCGTTCTTTGTAATACTTTATTTCCTCTCCGTCTTCGGAACACCAGCCTAGATTCATCGGCATGAATTCAAACTTGCGATTAGTATCATGGGCGGTGACCTTGATGGTCTTGTCGCTGTCCTCGACATCGAGACGGGTTACCCAGATGTGCCAGCTCCATATAGCATTGGGATAAATAACCCTCCACGTACCATCATTTACTTTTTCAGGTGCCTTGTCGCTTATCGCTATAATGGCATTTCCCTGCTTAATATTCGCACCGACATAGAATCTGATTCCTCCTTTTCCATCGTAAGCATCCGGTAAATATGTCGGGGATTCGTCATGCGGCTCACTTTCCCACGTATAGCTTGGACGCAGAAGATCGTTCACGTCCTGCCATACGAAGTATGCGTTTGTGGGGTTGCAACCTTCGTTTTTTTTGATATAGGGACTTGTAATAGGCTTATTGAGATGGTTCCTGAACACTGACAATATATTATCACCAGTACTTCCGCCGGTATATGTGTAGGAACTTTTATTATCTATCCCGTTGTGAATCGCATTGCCATATACCAAAGGAAAGATATACCATCCCGGAGCATCGACCATGTAGCAGTTGGCCGTGCAGACGATACTGTTAGGTGTACCATTCGGATCTGCAAGATTGTAAGGGGCGTCTTTCGAACCTTTCGAGGGAGCGGATTGCAGTTTGGCATTTATGTTTATTTTTTCATCGGGTTGCAGTCTCTCTTCTTTGACTTTGAACCCCACCTTTTTCTCGTATGGGACATCGCCATCTTCAATAACGCATTCGAGCCACTCGGAAGCATCGGAAAAATCCGCCTTACCGGAGTCACGGTACTTTATCGAGAAATCCATCTTTATTTTCTCGTTCTCCTCTATATAGCTCGTAACTGTTACAGTGTTTTTGTCACTGAACTTATGCCCGCGGTTGGGCAATGAATTGTCAGGGACGAAGACCTTTCCCTGGTAATTCATCACTTTAGGCTCTGTCACCTCAAGGACCTGTTCCTTGTATTCTATGTGCCAGTCATAATCATTGGCGAAATTGTTGAATTTCAGGGTCAGTTTGTAGTGATGGTTACGTTCTGCGTTGTAGTCCCTGTATATGTCTTTGCCGAGCATGAAGCGATAAGTTATGATTCCGTTTCCGGGGCGCTCGGTATTCGTCGATTGGTATATCGCCTTGACCTCGATATAAGTGCCGTAAGGTTTGTTGTCTTTCCAGCCGGAACCCTCGACATCTTTATCCGGATTGGGATAGCCTATGGCATGGTCATTGCCGTTGTTATTTCCCGGTCCGGGGGCCGTCTGCGTCTTGTCCTTACCTTCGCCCTGCATATTCTCGTAGAAGAAGAGAGCATCAGCCGTTTCCGAATGATCCGACCCGTATGTCGGCGTTTGGTTAGTGATAACGGCCTTATAATGGTCTTTGAAACCGTCCACATCGGGTTGGATATCGCCCTCGAAATATTTTATAATACCTCCGTCATGTACGAGTAAATCATTGTGGGCAGGTGTATTAGGCATTCCCAGCGGACATGATCTGGGTATGTCCTTTATGGAGGCAGCCATAATATAGATGGATACATCTTTTTTGAGGTTCGAGCCGTCATAAGCGATGGTCACTTTGGAAGCCGCACGGCGCACCCACGCGTGGAGTTTTACGCTTTTTTCATTCACTACAAGAGACTCGTCGTCCGCTGATAGAGCGGGAACAGATTTTTTTGTAAAAAAGCCTATCATCTGGCCATTGTTAGCTATGTTTTCGGAGTCCCATGCGAGGGGAATATTCTTGAGGTCTTCCACTGTTTTTATGGCTTCAGAGTACTTCGAGTTTGTAAGTAAGTCGGGGATGTTCGCAACGGCATACATATAATACTTGCCGAATTCGATTTCTTCCGGCAGCTTGAAAGTGGCGCGTCTCGTTTTTTCTTCCGCGCTGTGCCCGTTTTCCGCATCCGTGTTTTTACGGTCTTCATCGGACATGGTGTATCCTTTTATCTCCCAGCTCTTTTTCAGTGCCTTTGTTTCGTAATCATACAACAATACATGCAGAGAGCTGATATCCTTTAGGGCATCCCCGGCAGTCCGTGCACGGGCTAGCGCCGAGGACATGGGTTTGAAGTCCAATGTGGCGGAAACCATCGCGTGACCTTCGCCTATGGTTTCTTCCTTCAGAAATTCGTCCTGACAACCGGCAACGATAAAACTCATCAGGAAGACAATCATATATTGTGTAAAACTCTTCTTCATATACTTCTTTCCATTTATTTTTTTACAATCCAAATGCTGGATAAAGGAATTTTTCGCTATATGGAATCACATCAACTACGATTTCATTACTATTATACAATGTTATGTCCACCACGACATGGGTGTTACGAAAAAGTGCCTTCAAGTTGGGCAGCGTGTAGACAAAAGGTTCACTCCTTCCGTCTATATTAATTGTCAGGGTGTACTCCTGCTCGCCATCCGTTGTACCCGCCTTGGGGTTCATGCTCTCGGGCAAGTAGAAAACGGGAACATTCTCTGCTACACCCGGTTTTGAGTTATCAGGGTTTTCCATATCAACTGCCGGTACTCCTAAAGTAACCGTCCCGTGGGTATAGGTCTTTGTCTTATCCGCTTGTGTAGGTAATTGGTAGTCCTTCAACCAGCCGGCGGCTTCCGTGGTGGCGTAATCGTCATTTTCGGACGAAGCGTCGGAAACCTCCTTCAACCAATTTATCCAAGTTTTCCCATTGAATAATTGTCGGTTCTGTTCGGTGTCATCGACATGCGCCATCAGAAAGTTCTTGTCGGCATGGCTCGCTATGGTGAAATTGTTCACAGTCACTTTCTCGCCACGCCAGTTCATAAAGTTCACCGTGAACTTGGTGGCGACACGTACCACGTAGAACGTCCCATAGAAATTTCCTTTTTCAGGGAAATCTATTTCGTACATGGAGGACATCGGGATGGATTTTCCGCCCGAGTAGTCCGGAGCGAAATAGAGCCCGTTCACCGCAGCTTCAAAGCCGGACGTACTCTCTGCATAATTGTCGAAGAAACCGGTCAGCGTTTGGTTTGGCCCCGCTACGCCTTCTACAGTCGATACGCTCTCTTCATTGGCGAAGAGGAATATCTTTTTCTTTTCGTTGGGTTTTACCTTAAGTAATATGTATTCTCGCTCTACCGCACCGCCCAACCGATAAAATTCGTTATGTTCCACCGTCCCATCAGCATGCAGGATCACGACGCGCACACTTTTCATCTTCTCGTTGTCAGGCAGTTCTGCCCCTTCCGACCTCGTCTGTACAATCGGCTCTATATTCAAACAAAGAGCAGCTTCCGTAGTGTCCTCCGGTAAGGATTCTTCCCGACTGCTGCACGCCACCATAAAAGGCAGTGCGAATGCCGCCAGGCAGACTGCAATGCTATGTATAATGTTCGGTTTCATCAGTCCAATCCTTCTTCCTAATTATTCAACATCAACGTTACTCAGCACCACCCGCCAAGATTGAATCAGTATGTAGCTGCTAATCCACTTGTTGTTCTCGTCGAGGAAGAAGGTCATCACATAGTCGTCCTCGCGGTCCAGAAACTCCTGATCGGTCATCGTGCGATTGTACTCCTCCTCGTAATAGTCTTTCGCCAGCAGAGCATGGTCGATCACCGGGATGCGGGCCACAATCCCGCCCTCTCGGTTGGTGATGGTAAGGAACATCTTTTCACGATGGGTTTCCATCATGCGTCCTACAGTCAGGTCAGCGATAGCACCCTTTACATGGATGATGGCACGGGAATCGGCTTTCCCCAGGCCGGCCTCGCCGTTCTGCATTTTCCAAGGACGGTAAGTGATGTTCTCGTCTTCCAGCAACTCGTTGTCATGAGCCATCAACCCGTTCTCGTCCTCTATGCGGAAGGTGAATTGATTGACATCCACATCCTCTCCCGATAGATGATGCAGTATGATGCGGATATGGTTGGTGTTCTTGGTCAGGTACATGGTATAGTCGTAACTGCCTCCGTCGTCGTTGGAAGGCAGCGATACATCCAAAGTGCCGTGAAAGAGTCGATAAAGCCTTTCTTTGCTGTAGGCACCTGACTCGTCATGCTGGCGGTTCAACGCACATTGCAACTGCTCCATCCGGGTCTCGCCGACACGGGCTTCAGGTACGGAGAAGGACTCTTCATGCCCGCCGTCGTTCCTGAGACCGCACCATGCCAACAGCCGATAGTCGCCGGCAGGCAGGTCGAGCGATATCGAATAGTTCTCCGCCGTAGACGGATCTATCTGTTCTTCCCGCTGCCATGTCAGTATGCCCGACGTGTCGAAGGCATACAGATGCACCGATGAAACCTCGTTTGCAAAAGCATCCGCCCACTTCAGGTTCCTGTCGTAGCGGAATTTGAGCCGGTAATACACCGAACAATCGCCTTCTTCTTCATTGAGCCAGTTGTTACTGCATGACGGAAGAACCAACAGGCAGACCGACGCCACGCCGACCTTCACTACCACATTCCTTATCAATGCCTGTATATCCATATCGTATACTCTTTTGTATAGTTTATACCAGTGTTACTTATATATGTATGATGTGCGGAACTTCCGCATCCGGATTTCCTCGTCAAGTGGGATACCTGTTTTATGTACAGGTTTCCGATGCCGCACCTCCCTTGTGTGCCGGTGGGCGGGTACTGTGTTTATTTATTTGATTATTGTATGATGCGTGGGAGACGGTTGCCGTTTCCCACTCATCATAAGTATCAGGAACGCCTTCGGGCGGTCAGGTTCATTACCAATCCAAAGTATAGTCATTATTGACAATGCGCCAGGACAGAATCTTGACTTCAGCCGCAATGTAGTGATCGTTGGGGTCGGGCTTCTCGGGATAAATCACCTGCTCAGGATCGTAGACAGGGGTGCCGAAGCCAGCTATCCCTGTCACGTTTGTCTTATACACGTGGTTGCGGACTACGCCCTTAGTAGCATTTTCACCTTCACCATTATGAATAATCTCGTAATAATAGTAGGTCATACCGGATTTCCAAACCAAAGCCCAGTCAATTATATTCTTGTTCTTAAGTTTCTCGTTAATTGTATCTGCTTTAATAGTCTCTGTTACAGTTTGATCCGCAAAATTGTACCATGTTTTCTTTTTTGCGACTTCTGTCAGTTGGGCATATACATAACAGTTGTTCGTACTGTTCTCTTCTTCCAGCTGTTTAGCAATTACAATCTGAAGATCGTCGGTACCAATCTGTGTACGCGTTGTACTGTTTCCATAATAGTAGTTATAGCCGTTGGCTTTCAGCTGGGCAAGGATACTTGCCTTCAGGAGGGGGAGGTTTTCAGACGGTATCTCGGAATATGTATCGGCATAGTGGGAACCCATGTGTCTTACCAAAGTCAAGCGAGAGCCGTCTTCATTGCAGAGGAACCCCTTTAGGATAACCTTGGTTTTGGCCAGTTCGGCAACATCACTACCATCAGCCTTAGCGGCGTTCTCATTGGTGTACAATACAGTGTCAATAGCATTAGGGATATCGGCGTACTTATTATACTTGTTCTTTGCATTAGAAGAATTCATGGCCCAGAAACTGCGGTGTGTGCCGTTCCACCAATCACTTGGCCACGTGGGATTAATTTTCTTGACAAGTCTGCTGTTATCGGTTTCTGCGGTCAGGGCCCAGCCTTCAAGTGTTAGGTAAACCTGCTTTCCGTCAGCTGTGAGTGCATTCCCTTTCTTATCTTTCAGTGGCAGTTTGTCAGTGCCAGCGAGTTTTACTGCACCACCCAAACTGACCGTAACTTTGGCCACACTGCGCTCAACATATATGGTGACGGGATGTAATTTGGCCTCAGACTCTTCCTTACACAGGTTTTCAGCCTTTACGGGAACAGCGCAGACCTCTGCACCCTTATTTCCATATACGGAGTTGAACATAACGAACGAGCCCTCTTTGGTGAAGTCGTCGGAAGCGTAATCTTTGGAAATCGCCTTTAGGTCATCAAGACTCTTTGACTCGTTGCCCAAATTAGTGGTGGGATTCAGCACAGCCGCCATCATCTGGGGAAGTTTGTCTCCGGACTTGGTGCTGATGACAATAGTGGCCTTAAGTTTACTTTCAATATCATCCGTGTCAATTGTACCACCTATCTGCTCCACGTTCGGCCAGTCGTAGTAATTTACATAAGTGGAGCCCTGAAGTTTGACATCAGTGGCGGCACCGTTCTCGGTGAAGAAATAGAAACGAACTTTGGTAACTTTGTTTTCATAATCTTCTCCATCCTGGTAACCGGAAGCGGCACGTGCACGTGTAACATCTGAAGACACCAGGTTTACGGCAATGTAGCTGGTATTAGCCTTACCGTTGCCTACATCCTCCTCGTTCGGAGCAATCTCATCCCGTGAGCATCCCGCGATAAACAGGGATACCAATACAGATATAAATAAAAAGTTCTTTTTCATATCGTTAAATTAAATTGTTTGAAAATATGTTTCTTCTCTTTTGATTTATATTATTGATTTGATGTCATTTCTGCCTTTCGTTCAGTTCGTCAAGCGTCCTGCCGGCCTGTTCAAGTCCCATCTCTTTCGCCTTGCCGAGGTAGCGGCGTGCCGTGTCGTAATCTCCCTCCCGCACGGCAAGCGCTCCACGTGCATAGACAGCCTCGGCGGAGTCGCCGGCCTTGTCGAGATACTTGCGTGCCGTCCCGAAATCATCACGGCGGATGGCGGCGTTGGCGGCGTTCAGGTTGGCTGTTTCATCGTTCGGGAACATGCGCACCGCCGTTTGAAAGACATCCGTGAACTCGTCCGTGCCGGGTTCATACTTTCCGGCAACGAGGTAAAACTCGTCCAAGCTCAATTTCTGCGGCTGCTCCGCCATGATGCGTTTTATTTCATCCACTTCGCTGAACGTGCGGATGTTGTAGTCTATGCGGTAGTCGGTATGGCGCAACGCGGGATAGAAATTTTGCAGCATGAAGCGATACTCGTTGGGGTAAGTGCGCTTAATTTTCGACTCTTTGGCATCCGGTTCCATATCGCTGTCTATCAAAGCCAGAATCTCCGCACGGTGGTCGATATTCGATTGTTCCACGTAACGGCGCAATCCAGTCCAGTCCTCAGGCTCGTAATCGGTTTGGATGACGCTATCCGCAAAACGGTATAGTTGTCCTATGTGCTTTTTGAGTGCGGCGGTACGTCCGATGGCAAGTTCCGTGTTGTGTTTGTAGGGGCTCTCCGGCGAGGCGTACCCTTTTAACCATACGGAAGTGATGGTGACATCCTTGTCATTGCGCACGGAGTCGATGGTCGCCTGTATCTTGCCTAACTCGACCGTATTCCGACGGTAGTCGGGATAAATCACCGTTTGATCCACCGGGAAGTCGATGTATGCCGAACCGGATAACGAACGGCTTTTCATGATTTCTGCCTTGGGCTGCACGAATACCAGTTCGGGGAAAAACGCCTCATGGTGGCTTCCCAGATCGCCTTCGTATTCCGCCAGTATTTCCTGACAACATCCCCAGTCGCTACGATGTAGCTTGAGCGTGGCTCCGTTCATCCAATCTTCGTAGAGAATAGGGTTGTTATACTCCAGTTGTTCCGGTTTTTTCGATACTTGAAATGACTTCTCCGACCCGCCCGAAATGGTGCTTATACCATTTCGTACATAATAATAATACCGACGGCGTCCGTAAATACCTATCGACGGCAAGTCCAGAGAATCCGCCCCGTTGACCAATCGAGGGGTAAGCAGTACGGCGCGGTTGGCGTCCACGTCGAGTGCGGTCAAATCGACATCCATCTCTACAGTAAGGTATTTGCCGTTACGATTCATATTGAAATTCTCGATGGAAACACCGGGTAGAATGTTTTTTGTGTCTTGCGCCATCGCTCCCGACATATTTCCCATGCCCAGCAAGGTTGCCAGTATGAATATCGTCTTTTTCATGTTCGTTGCAATTTAGAATAGATAAACCAGGTTAATGGCCGCCTTGGTGGGTCCCACGTAGTGGTGCGGCTTGTTCGTTTCTATCTTTTTCCCACATCCTGCACACCGGAACTTATCGTAACGGGTATAGGAATAACCGAAACCGATTTCCGCCTCCAAGTTCCAATAGTGACCGAGAATCCATGCATAGCCGTATGCCACGCCCGCACCTACAAACCAGCCTTGATAACGAGAATCCTTCAGTTTCCGGGCATCCGTCCCCAAAATGTTGATTTTGCCATCGAAACCGCCGATGTTGTACTGTCCGCCATGTAAATGCGCACCGAAAAAATGTGCGCCGAAACGATCACACAGCCAATAACGGACCTCGGGCTGCACGGCCCAGTGTTTCCAGCGACGGTCGTGCGAGAGAGTCCACGCGTTGAATTGTCCCGTAATGTCCAAAGTCCATTTCGGAGCAAGCCCCACCTCGATACCGAGGTTCGGGTTGAAAAAGCCATCGGCGAGCAGGTTCGTCTTCAATGCTACATCCTGCGCCTTGACACTCGAAAAAAGCGTCAGCATGACAGCGATGACAGTTAATTTCAGTCTCATATCCATTATATGTTACATATGTTGTTTTATATATCCTTCTATGGCAATCATTTGCAATACATGTATAATGCGTATGCAAATACAAGAAAATTAACACGACACGGCATTTCTTGATATACATACAACTTTTTCTAACCACTTCTCTTTTTAAGAGAAAGACAGAAATAATATTGCCTTATTTTTAGGGAGTTATAGTTAAAGGATGGCAGAATTGTACAACAAATTCCGGTATTCACTTAACATCCGACCAGATTCATTTTTGAAAACCGATTTTTTTTTATCGGTTTTCATTGTCGTTTTCAGCGTTTTCACTAATTTTGCGTTTGTATGCTATTTCTCTTAAAAAGAATTTTACGGGTTACAAAGCAGACTTACGCTATTTTTAATTTGTGCAGGCATTTTTTTTTATCTGTCCGAGATTTAATGTTTGCCACGTTTTCACTAATTTTGCAACTGCGTACTATTTCTCTTAAAAAGAGAACTTTACTATTGTCCGACAAACTCCGGCGACCTCATCACTTACAAAGATTTCAATATCTGGCTGTTGGCCTTATCCACAGCGGACGTATCCAGTGAAGCCAGATAGATTCGCGTAGTTTTCTCGGAATCGTGCCCCATCGCCTCACTGATGGTTGCCAGCGGCACGTTCTTGCTTTTGGCGATGGAAGCCCACGCATGGCGGGCCACATAACTCGTCAAGGGCATGGCCAGTCCCAGTTTTTCACCGAGCCGTTTAAGCTTACTATTGACCAGATGCGCGGCATTCTTGTACTGCCAGCGTTCATCCGCATTCACGTTCTTTATAATCGGCAGCAGATAGGGACTCCCGCCCGTATCGTACTTGTCGATGATCTCCTGCATCGGTCTTTCCCATTTGATGAAAAGTAGCTGACCCGTCTTTTGCCTGCGGTATGATAGTATACCGTTTTGCAGGTCCTTCTTTTTCAGGTAGGCCATATCCACAAACGACATTCCGCGTGTGTAGAACGAGAACATGAAAATGTCCCGGGCGAAGTCCATGGCCGGAAACAATGTCAGGTCGAGTTTCCTTATCTGCCGGATGATTTTCAAGGGCACGGCACGTTTGACGGTCTTGTCGATTCCTGTATAGACGTGCTTGAAAGGGCTGCGCTGTATGGTCAGTTCCTTTTCGACGGCACGGTTGTAGATGGCCCGTAATCCCCGCATATAGTAGGATGAGGTATTCGGACACGCATCATTCGCATGCAGAAAGATTTCATACTCGACCATCAGGTAGGAGTCCACCTCGTCCAGAGGAACGTCCTTCTCCCCGAGAAACCTTCCGAAACTGTTCAGGACGGTCGTATAACGCTCGGCGGTACGCATTTTGCAGATTTGTTTCAACTGCCGCACAAGTTCACGGCCGAACGACATGAACCCTCCGCTGTCCGCCGAGACAAGGAAGCGTTCCGCCACCTCTTCGGCCGTATAGTCCCGGGCCGCCCGTTCGAAGCGGGTGATGATGCCTTTGAAACGTCTGACATCTTCCGCCAAAGCGCTTTTCAAGGAAACAAGATAATTCCGGCGACCGCTTTCTATACCCGGAGGAAAGACGATTTCCGCGTTTGCCGTATCCCATTCATCCGGGTAGAGTTTGTAACCGGGATTGACTTGTCGTACCACACGGTTATGAATCACTTGATAAAATACTGTGCCTTCCTTCGTCGGGATGGTAGAAGCACGAAATTTCACTTTTACTGTTGCCATACGATTTGTTTTTGATTTCAGCCAATAAAAAAGCCTTCATTAAAAAAATGAAGGCTCCTATTTTTATTTTTACATATTCCTATGTATTCGGAATACCTGATTCCGCATACGGATTGTCACCCGAAATCGTTTGATAGACCGCCTTCACCCGACTCCAAAACCACCAACCTCGGTATTCTATCCATACAGCCTGATGCAACGTCACCGCTACCCGCATCTTACCATGCGGCCGGTTATCCTCGATAATACCGGCCAACCGGATGTACGGCGTAATCATCTACACTTTCCGTCTCAGAATCGAAACCGTATCCCGCCCTACGACCGTATCGCGGATAGCCGCATCAATGGGACCTGCATCCTCCAACTCATGCCGTGTCACTGCTTCAAGGTTTTTAATTTCACCCGGAGCCGCTTGATGGATGCGGCATCTTCCGCCCTGAACCGCTTATATGCGCCGAGAGTCAACCGCAATGTCTCGGAAGCAAGCGCCATCGTCACCGAATCAACCTGCATGCGCTTTACCTCAGAAAGCAGCACCGTACATATGATTGGTAACGGTACCGTTCCGTCCTCAGCCGCACGGCATGTCGGTGTCGTAACCCTATGACTCCGCCGAGAACCACGAAAGCCGCCATCTGGAATATCCAGCGGAAGCTGCCTCCATAAACCAAGCGATTCTGCCCCTTTGTGCCAAATAAACATCCCCCTTGATACCTACATAAAAATGCCCCTGCCGAACGTTGTCTGACAGAGGTGTTTTTCGTAGATTTGATTCCCGTCTTGACCGGTGGGATAAAATCATTCTACTATGCAACAAAGATAGCAAACATTCTCCAATGTCATGCATTGGGGATGGGAATAAAGCAGATAAGCACGAGCTTTAAACTGTCCCGCAACACGTTGACGGTCGAACCGATGAACCATATGAAACTCCGCGGCATGGCTACCGCCTCCACTGAAAGCCTAACCTCTACTATGGCCGAGACAATGACAATCGACTCCTTTCTGCACATGTTGCTTGCCAGGGAATGGGATTACCGCACCGATGCGGCCATCCAACGGCTTATACGCGGGGCGTCGTTCCGCTAAAGGCATGGAACACATTCTCGAACACGAGCACATAGGCTTGCTCATCAAACCCGTTTCAAGGAGAAATTCCTGATTCGGCAAGTGGACAATACCGAACTCCGACTGCAACCAATAGCAATGGAGAGTACGTAACATCAACCAATATAGACGAATAATAATCAGCGGATTAAGTAAGCGGCGCATGTACGGTAAAATTGCCCTCCTACACACGTCGCTTTGTTTTGTATACGCGTTCCGGTAAAAGAGACTCTCTTTCTGTGTTTCAATCCAAAAATTTCATATACCTTTGTATTCGCAATTAGTTGGCTGTCAATGCCATCTATGTATACTTACAAAGACAGATGCGCAATTCTCAGCAAAACCAGCACTGATAATCAATCAGTTAAAAACCAAAAGAGTAGTCCCAATAGAGACCGCCTCTTTTCCTTACTTCGTAGGTTTGGTTTGCTTCGCCGGAGCCGTTGTATCGGAGGCGATGCTATCCGTTACGATAAGAACCTCCGATTCTTCGACAACAACATCCGTAGAATCAGGTACCGATTGAGATTGCGTTACCGACTTTTGATTCGCATTTTGATTTTTTTGCTTATTTCCACAAGCAACAAACGTTAAAGCCGCAACGACCATTAACAAATTAATCCATCCTATTCTTCTACAAGTTTTCATTTTTTTTCCCAGTTTAAATTAACAAGTTGTTCCAACACTTTCCATTACGGATGTATACATAAAAAGTTTCACCCGAAGCCTTCTCTTTCCCCTATTCTTTTCCCCGAAAATGAAAAGTGCCGATGAAATGAATCATCGACACCCTGCACACTTTATAAATACTGTCTGGTTGCATGACAGTCTCTTTTAAATAATCTACCACTCTAATTATGGTAATTATCCATATTTATCATTAAATTATAAACGATATTTAGGACAAAAGTATTGATTTTGTGAATAAATATGTATGGGAATCAATACATGTATTGAAATTTAGAATCGTTCTATCATGGATATGACAATAAATCAAAGACTTGACGATTTCTTAGAAGAAAAACATATTAGTCAAGAGGAATTGCGCTCACAATTAGGTTTGAAAACCCGTCAACAAGTCAGTAATTGGATCAATTGCAGAGAAAAAATTTCAGAAAAGCATATCATTCGAATTGTTGAACTTTATCCGGAATTAAATGCCAATTGGCTTATAACCAATGCCGGTAATATGTTTAATGATCAAAAAATCGTCCGCCATATTAACCGGAATGCTTACGGATTTTGTGAAGAATGCATCAAAAAAGAACAAAAAATAGAATATTTACAGGAACTTATTCACCAAAGGGATCAAGAGATCAAGTTGCTAAACCGGGAGATCGGGAAATTAGAAGACCGATTGACACGTCGCATAGAGAATAAAGAACTCTAATAAATCTAAATAACCGGAGAAAGAGTTGTATCGAAAAAAAGAATATTCTATATTAGCACCCACAAATAGAATACGAAACATGACAAGGAAACGATACATAACCTTAAATTGGTGGTGGCACCTATTTAAACTTCGTAGTAAACGATGAGGTTATGTAATTGTATTGCATAAAGATTTCAGGCGAGCCTATTGTTTACTACAGTAGGCTCGCTTCTTTTTTATTCACTTACAAATTTCATACTATGAAAAAGACTAAAAAAATTCTGCTTTCAGAAAAAGAGATGCCGACGCAATGGTATAACATCGTGGCCGATATGCCGAACAAACCGCTACCGGCCCTCCACCCGGGAACAAAACTTCCCTTAAAAAAAGAGGATCTTGTTCCCTTGTTCGCCCGAGAACTCATAAACCAGGAGTTCGCAACGGAACCCTATATCGAGATTCCCGATGAAGTACAAGAGTTGTATAAAATATGGAGAGCAACCCCTCTCGTGAGAGCTTACGCGTTAGAAAAGGCCTTGGATACCCCCGCTAAAATCTATTTTAAAAACGAAGGGACGAGCCCGGCCGGATCGCACAAACCCAACACGGCGATTCCACAAGCTTACTACAACTATAAACAAGGTATCAAACGAATGACGACAGAAACCGGAGGAGGCCAATGGGGAACCGCTCTCAGTTTCGCCTGCCAGCATTTCGGAATCGATCTGAAAGTATTTATGGTAAAAGTCAGTTACGGTCAAAAACCTTATCGAAAACTAATGATGAATACCTGGGGTGCCGATGTAATTCCCTCCCCCAGTACACTTACCGAGGCCGGAAGAAAAATATTACAAGAACATCCCGATTCATCAGGCAGTTTAGGCATTGCCATATCCGAAGCCGTAGAAATGGCAGCCCGCGATCCGTATACAAATTACTCCTTAGGTAGTGTATTGAACCATGTACTGCTCCATCAAACGATTATCGGAGAAGAAGCCATTTTACAAATGCAAAAGGCAGAAGCGGAACCGGATATCATTATCGGTTGTTTTGGAGGCGGTTCTAACTTTGCCGGAATCTCTTTTCCTTTTATACGCGAAAAGCTAAAAAAGAATAAAAACACCCGGATCATCGCTGTCGAACCTCAATCCTGTCCGAAACTGACCAGAGGACAATTCCATTACGACTTCGGAGATAGCGTAGGTCTAACTCCCTTATTGCCGATGTATACCTTAGGCCACGATTTTCAACCGGCAGATATCCACGCCGGAGGATTACGCTATCACGGGGCAGGCATGATCGTGAGTCAACTTTTGAAAGATCGCTTGATAGAAGCCGTGGCTATCCCGCAACTGGAAACGTTTAAGGCTGGTATTCTATTCGCCCAAACCGAGGGTATCATTCCCGCACCGGAATCAACCCACGCCATAGCACAAACCATACGGGAAGCTCTGATCGCCAAAGAAGAAAGAAAAGAAAAAACCATCCTTTTCAATTTATCCGGACACGGTATGATCGATTTATTCGCTTATGAACAATACCTAAACGGAAACCTCTCGGATTTTCAAATCCCGGATATTGAAATCAACCGATCTTTAAAAGGATTGGATAAACTCATGTGAAGAGCATAGCTATCTAATTTTTTGCTACTTTTGCAAAAAATTAGATAGCATGTATTACACGGAAGTCAATTTTCACATTACCCCCTATTCCGAAGATATCACGGATGCTCTTATCTCGGAACTCGGCCATTTAGGTTACGACAGCTTCTCCTATACCGACGAAGGATTTAAAGCCTACATCCCCAGCAAACAATACGATAAGAACGCCATTTCGCGGATGGAGATACTCCTGTTTTTCGAGCAAGAATACCAAATCAAATGGGAAACGACTCAAGTCGAGAACCAGGATTGGAATAAAGTGTGGGAAGAAAATTTCACCCCCATCATCGTTAAAGACCGGATTTTGGTCAGAGCCGGATTTCACGCCTCCATTCCCGGCATCGAGCATGAAATAATCATCGATCCGAAGATGAGTTTCGGTACCGGTCATCACGCAACCACAGCCCTCATGCTCGAAACCATATTAGAAATCAAACCGGAAATCAAAAATAAAAAAGTACTGGATATGGGGTGCGGAACAGGAATACTCGCCATTATGGCAGCCCAATCGGGAGCATCTGAAGTAACCGGAATCGATATCGACGAATGGGCATATAATAATGCCGTGGAAAATTTAAAAACAAACCGTATATCCAACGTACGTATTAAAATCGGTGACGCGAATCTATTACAAGCACAACAAAATTACGATATCATTTTAGCTAATATAAACCGCAATATCCTGCTAAATGACATGCATCGCTACACCTCTGTCCTTAATGAAAACGGCTATTTGATTATGAGCGGCTTCTATTTACAGGACCTGCCCAAAATTCAGGAAGAAGCAGAAAACTTAGGACTCAGATTCAAATCTCACAACGTAAAAGAGAATTGGGCTGTTGTAATATTCAACAAATAAATGTGAATTTGTTTAATATTTAACAATCTATTGCAAATCGAAAACAGATGTATAAATTTGCATCGCAAAAAATAAAGAATAATGATATTTACTAACAACTCATACAAACTTATGTGCATGCAAAGATTATTTGCATGCCGATGAACTGTTTTCAGTCAAAACTATGGAAAAAGCCCGTGTAAATTACACGGGCTTTTTTATTTTATATCAAACAACATATATAAACATCATGAACGTATTAAAATTTCGAAGAACATCCGCGGACTCGGCCCGACGCATTCAAAAGGCAGCCGAATTAATTTCGGAGAAGGTCTGGGCATTGATAGCGACTATTCCACAAATCACTTGATACCCGATTTTGCAGCCTGTTTTCAACGACTCAAAACATTTTTCCAAGCACTTCCGAATCAAAAAATCCATTTCGAACCGGGACGTTCATCAGTCGGTCAATGCGGTAACCATATTTCCCGCGTTTTGTACGTGCAAGAAGGCAAAAATAATAAGTTTATCGTTCTGAGCGCCGGAATGAACGATTCAATCCGTCCCGCCTTGTATCCGGCATCTAATCGAACAGGAGAACCTGATATCGAACGGCCTCCCGCTACGATCCGCAGGATCTTCCCGGTATCCACTTTTCCGAAACATGGAGGAGACAATAAAGACGCCGCCGTTTCAGGGCGGCGTCTTTTTCCTGTATAGCCCGAATCGCATCCTTTTACTTGCGGGGAGTTTTTTTATCATTCGGTTTCGCGATGGATTCCCTCATGGTGGTATCGGCCTCTATATTTTTCATCCGATAATAATCCATTACTCCTAAATTTCCGTTTCTGAAAGCTTCCGCCATTGCCCGAGGGACGTCGGCTTCCGCCTCGATCACCTTAGCCCGCATCTGCTGAGCCAATGCTTTCATCTCCTGCTCGGTAGCGACAGCCATAGCTCGACGTTCCTCCGCCTTAGCCTGTGCTATCTTCAAATCGGCATCCGCCTGATCCGTTTGTAACTCCGCTCCTATGTTTTTACCGATATCAATATCAGCAATATCAATAGACAGTATCTCGAAAGCGGTTCCCGAATCCAACCCTTTATTCAAAACTACCTTGGAGATCGAATCGGGATTTTCCAATACCTCCTTATGCGAATTAGCCGATCCGATGGAAGAGACGATCCCTTCACCGACACGAGCTAAAATGGTCTCTTCACCGGCACCCCCGACCAGCTGTCGGATATTGGCCCGCACGGTCACCCTCGCTTTGGCTATCAGCTGAATTCCATCTTTTGCCACCGCCGCCACCGGAGGAGTATTGATCACTTTAGGATTCACACTCATCTGCACGGCCTCAAAAACATCCCGACCTGCCAAATCTACTGCCGTTGCGATTTGAAAAGTCAAATCGATATTTGCTTTAGAAGCTGAAACCAACGCGTGTACAACTTGTGCCACATGGCCTCCCGCTAAATAATGTGCTTCCAATAAATCCCGATAAAGTTCCAAGCCGGCTTTTTTCCCTTCGATCATAGCCCTCACGATGACAGAAGGCGGAACTTTACGCCAACGCATCAATACCAACTGCAAAAGAGATACTTTTACATCCGATACCAAAGCCTGAAACCACAATCCGATAGGTATAAAATAGAGTACGATCCAAAGCAGGAAAAGTCCTCCGGCTATCACAACAATCAATAAAACCATTCCATCCATTCTATTCTGTTTTTAGTTTAACAATAATCTTATTCTTTAAAACCTTTATTACCACGACTTCACTGTTCTCGTTAATATAACCGGATTGAGACTGTCCTTCCACAATATGGTCCCCGACCTTTACCTTTCCCATCGGAGCCAACCTTCCCAAACACAATCCCGTATCTCCCTCCTGTATCGAACGATCGATTCCTTCAACCGTTCCGTCGATCTGGGTATTTAACTGCAAACGTTTCCAAGTCTTAGATCTCAACGTATAATAAGTAATTCCAATACCTCCCGCGGCTGTACCCAGTACCGTAAAATGTCCTTCCCACACTCCCATACTGTTGTATGCCATATAAATAGCGACTCCGATACAAACAAAACCGATAACCCCGGCAACATTTACCCCGGGAAAAACCAAAAACTCCATAATCAATAGAACAAAACCTATTAGAATCAACATAATAAGCACCAACCACTCCATAATACTTTTGATTTAAATTTTCGTTTAAAGGTATATTTTTTTTATTAAAATCCTATCAATAAAGAGGTAAATTAGCTTCTCCCATCAGAAATAGAACATTTTATTTCTCATCATCAACCCTAATCTAAAATATTTGTATTTACTTTGCACTTCAATTTGCATAATTGATCGCATAGATCTAATTTCATAAAGAGAAAGAGGAATGATGGACTTTGAAACAGACAACAACAACGAATTCTATCATAAAATAGAATGTTTTAACAAAGAAAGAACTGAAAAACTAAGTTATCACTATAACGAAATTATCAAATTACTCGGAGAAGATCCATGCCGGGAAGGCCTTGTCAAAACACCTTACCGTGTTGCCAAAGCCATGCAGTTCATGACGCAGGGTTACACGCAGGATCCCGAAAAGATATTGCGCTCGGCTCTTTTTAAAGAGGATTACAGACAGATGGTTATAGTAAAAGATATCGAAATATATTCTTTATGCGAACATCATATGCTCCCCTTTATCGGGCGGGCTCATGTAGCGTATATCCCCAACGGATATATTACCGGATTAAGTAAAATTGCACGAGTGGTTGAAGCCTTTGCCAGAAGATTGCAGGTTCAGGAACGTCTGACCCACGACATCAAAACGTGTATTCAAAACACGTTGAACCCGTTGGGCGTTGCCGTTGTCATTGAAGCACAACACATGTGCATGATCCTGCGCGGCGTTCAAAAACAACACTCCGTTACGACGACTTCCGATTTTAGCGGTGCTTTTGAAAAATTAGCGACGAGAGAAGAGTTCATACGGTTAATCAGCAACAAATTTCATTAAAACAGAAACATATGAAAAAAGCATTTGTATTTCCCGGACAGGGAGCCCAATTCGTCGGAATGGGTAAAGATCTATATGAAAATTCGCCGGAAGCAAAAGAATTATTCGAACGTGCGAATGAAATCCTGGGATTCCGTATCACCGATTTAATGTTTAACGGAACGGAGGCGGATTTAAAACAGACCAAAGTAACCCAACCGGCCATCTTTCTTCACTCTGTTATTTTAGCCAAATCATTGAACGAAAAACCGGACATGGTTGCAGGCCACTCCTTAGGAGAATTTTCCGCGTTGGTCGCCAATGGGACTCTATCGTTCGAAGACGGTCTGAAATTGGTACACGCGAGAGCATTAGCCATGCAAAAAGCTTGCGAAGCCAATCCATCAACGATGGCGGCAATATTAGGTTTACCCGACGAAACCGTAGAGGAGGTTCTGCACGGAATCGATGAGGTTGTCGTTACGGCTAATTTCAATTGCCCGGGTCAACTTGTGATTTCCGGCAGCAACAAAGGTATCGAAATCGCTTGCGAGAAACTGAAAGCCGCCGGGGCAAAAAGAGTACTACCCTTGAACGTTGGAGGTGCTTTCCACTCTCCTTTAATGGAGCCGGCCCGCAAAGAATTGGCAGAAGCTATCATGAACACCAAATTTTCCCAACCTTCTTGCCCGGTATATCAAAATGTCAATGCCGCTCCCGTGTCGGACCCGGAAGAGATTAAGACAAATCTAATCGCACAATTGACAGCATCCGTACGTTGGACCCAGACGGTTCGCAACATGTTATCGGACGGAGCTTCTTCTTTCCTTGAGATCGGACCCGGAAAAGTCTTACAGGGACTTATTAAAAAAGTGAATCCAGACGCAGAGACAGCAGGTATTCAATAAATGATTTTAAAGCCTCCCGGATGGGGGGCTTTAAAATTTTTTGTATCTTTATTCCCCGATTTAGGGGAGCGTCATTCAATTGAGATCATTATGTCAAACAGTACAAGGAACAACAAACATCGCAGACTACAACATTTTTTCAAAATAGTCATAATCATTATTATTTGTGGTATCATTGTATCCTTATTACCCAAAATAGAAGGATTTAAATATACTTATCAAAAAGGAATGCCCTGGAGATACGGAACCTTAACCTCTCCCATGGATTTTCCCATACATAAAACGTCCCAAGAAAAAATGGCCGAAATTGAAAAAGTCAAGAAAGAGCAATTACCTATTTTCAATTTCAACGAAGCATTAATAACGGGACAACTAAGCAAATTTACTGAAAAGATTAACAGTTTAAAAAATAGAGGTAATAGTAAAGCCATTAACCAAATCATTGCGAAATTAAAAGAAATCTACCAAAAAGGTATCATTCTTTTGCCCGAGAAATTAAGCAAAAGCAATATCAAATCCATTCTCGTCGTAAAAAACAACATCGCTTTTGAGGAAAATTTCGAACAGGTATACACGCTTAAAAAAGCATATGAAACATTAACGGATTTTATTCACAAACTGAATATACCTCAAGAGGCAAAAGAGGAATTAATCGGAATGGATCTGAACAATTATCTCATCCCGAATCTGGAATACGACGCACTAAAAACAGGTTTAGCCTTAGACAATGCGATCAAGAACATCAGTCCGACACAGGGAATGGTGCGGAAAGGTGAGGTTATCATTCTAAAAGACGAGTTGGTCACACCGGAAAAATACAAGATATTGGAATCATTCAAAATCGAACACGAACAAGATCTCGGCTCTTCTGGCGACAGGATAAAAATGATCGTCGCTCAAACAATACTGACACTGATAGCCCTTATCAGTTTCTCTATTTTTCTTTATTTCTCAAGGAAACGACTCTTTTATAACAATAAAGATTTCCTTTTTCTTTACAGCATGTTCCTACTCACGATCCTGTTAGGAAGTCTCTGTTATTTCCGGGATATCAACATCCTGGCGATTCCGGTACTTTTTTGTCCGATCATCGTGAATATTTTATTCGGTCCTCGTCCGGCTTTGTACCTATTAATCGGCACAAGCATGCTGGTATCTTACTATTCGCCGAATAGTTACATGTATCTCTTCATGCAGGTATCCGCCGGTATCGTTGCCATTTTTAGTTTATCCCAATTACAACGCCGCGGGCAACTATTTTTGGCTATCGCCTTTATCTTCGTCACTTATACACTCGTTTACGGGGCATTTACCCTCATACAAAACGGGACCCTATTACCTCGTCAGCTTTTCGACATCCTCTTTTTGATGATTAATGTCCTTTTGCTCAGCCTGACTTACCCGGTACTCTACTTAGTAGAGAAACTATTCGGGTACACATCCGAAATCAGCTTGATGGAGTTCTCTAATCCCAATCATCCTGTTTTACGTACATTAACCAGAAAAGCTCCCGGAACCTTTCAGCATTCGTTAATGGTAGCCAATTTGGCGGAAGAAGCCATATACCATATCGGGGGAAGTCCTCTATTAGCCCGGACCGGAGCCCTGTATCACGATATCGGAAAAACCTACGATCCAATCATGTTCATCGAAAACCAATCCGGAGGAATCAGTCCGCACAAAACACTGGACTTCGACGAAAGTGCACAAATCATTATCGGACACGTGACGAAAGGAGTCGAATTAGCCAACAAATACAAATTACCGGAAGCCATCATCAACTTCATCCGAACCCACCACGGTAAAAGTAAAGTCAAATATTTTTATTATTCTTACAAGAATAAACACCCCGATAAGGAGATAGACGAAGAACTCTTCACTTACCCGGGTCCCGACCCTATGAGTAAAGAGTGTACCGTCGTTATGATGGCCGATGCCGTGGAAGCGGCTTCTCGCGCTTTGGAAATAAAAAACGAAGAGAATATCGCCAAACTGGTAAATAATATCATCGACGATCAACTCAAAGAAGGAAGATTTGCCAATGCCGATATTACGTTTAAAGATATCTCGACGGTGAAAAGAGTATACACGGAAATGTTAGTAAACGTATATCACGCCCGTATTGCTTATCCGAAATTAAAACAACAAGATAGTAAACCTACAGATCATGAGTCAAAAACCGATAACGATTAAGGACCTTGCCGAACAGTTGGATATCTCTGTCTCTACCGTTTCCAGGGCACTGAAAGATAATCACGAAATTAGCGAAAAGACCCGGAAAGCCGTGCAAGATCTGGCAAAAAAGGTAGGTTATAAACCCAATCCCATTGCTGTAGCCCTAAAAACACATAAAAGTTACACGATCGGAGTTATCGTACCCCAAATCGTCAGCACCTTTTTCGCAACCGTCGTAAAAACGATTGAGGAGGTCGCTGATAAATACGGATACAACGTGTTAGTCAGCTCCTCCAACGAAAGTTTCGAAAAAGAAATGAAAAGCATCGACATCTTATTGGGAACCCGTGCAGATGGAATTATCTTATCCTTAGCCCACGAAACTCGTACGTTTGACCATATTAAAAATATACAAGAGGCCGGAATTCCTGTTGTTCTATTCGACCGGACAACCGATAAGTTTGAAATATCAAGAGTTGTCACTGACGGACTGACCGCAGCCTTTCAAGCCGTACAACACCTCGTGGAAGTTGGCGCAAAAAAGATCTTTATACTTACAGGACCGAAACAAATCACAATCGGAGGCAACCGGATGAAGGGATATTTAAAAGCCATGGAAAGTAATCATTTGGAAGTAAAACCTCATTACGTCTGCTATTGTGAGGATTATACGGTCCAAGCGGGCAAAAAAGCCGTTCAGCAAATCATCGCCGCAAAAGATATCCCGGAAGCGATATTCGGAATCAACGACGATTTAATTATCGGGGCAATCGAAGCCTTGAAAGAAGCAGGTTTACGTATACCGGAAGATGTCGCACTGGTCGGTTTCTCCAACACGAAACGATCCAGATACATGTCGCCCACCGTCAGTTCAATCAATCAATTTCCGGAAAAAATAGGGAAAATTGCGGCTGAACTCCTTTTCGAACAAATTCTAAATAACAGGCACGCCAAAATAAGAGAAGAAATCGTGAATTGTGAATTAATCGTTCGGGACTCGTCAAACCGTAAATGACAAATATTACATAATAATTAATCATATTTAAAGTTAGGAGTCTAAAACCTTGTTAATCATATGGTTAAATATTGTTAAACCACCTATAGCCCAAGACTACATCATTAAATTTGTAGAAAACTAATAGCAGCAGCCCAATGGATATCGTCGTTGAAAATTTAACCAAATCTTTTAAACACAAAAAAGCCGTGGAATCGATCTCTTTCACCGCGAGGAAAGGGGAAATTACCGGTTTTTTAGGACCGAATGGAGCTGGCAAAACAACTATCATGAAAATTTTGTCCGGATTCCTTTATCCGGATGAGGGAAATATTTTTTACGGGAATTACTCTATACACAAACACAAGGCAAAAATAAAAAGAACAATCGGTTATCTGGCTGAACATAATCCGTTATATAACGAAATGAATGTCATCGATTTCTTGTTCTTTATTGCCAAACTATATAATATCCCCCGCTATAAAACGACTGCCAGGGTATTGGATATGTTACGACTATGCGGCCTGGAAAATGAAAAACACAAATTAATCAGAGAATTGTCCAAAGGGTATTGTCAACGTCTCGGAATGGCCCAGGCCCTCATTCATGATCCCGATATTCTCATTTTGGACGAACCGACGACAGGTCTTGACCCGAATCAGATCATCGAAATCCGGGATATCATCAAAAAAGTGAAAGAAGATAAGACAATCGTATTAAGTTCACATGTTCTTACCGAAATCGAAACGACTTGCGACCGTGTTATGATCATGAGTCATGGAAAAATAGTAGCAGACGGAACGGCTTCGGAACTTCGTAGAAAATCAGCCTCTGAACACTGTCTTCGATTAGCGATAAAGGGAGGAGAAACCACCCGCATTTATGAAGCTCTCTCTTCATTACCTCAAATAAAAAATATCGATAAATTAAACAAGCAAACATTCGAATTAGAATATACCCCAGGGGAAGAGATCGAAAAGATCCTATTTGACCTATGCCACGACAACAACTGGTATATAACGGAATTGACCCCTATACAAGCGCGTCTGGAAGATATATTTCATAAAGTCACTCAAAATTAGAGGTATGCGTACGGTTAAAACATTAATAAACAAAGAACTGAAAATTACATTTAACTCTATACTCATTTACATCGCTCTCATCGTTTTTTTCGGAGTGACAGGCTTTATATGTTGGTTCTCCTGGTCTAACATATTCTCTATCGGACTCGTCCCCCTCAGTTATCTTTTCAACATCTTTTACTGGGCCTTATTTTTTCTGATCCCTTTCCTCACCATGAAAAGTATCGCCGAGGAACGCAAAGTCGGCACTTACGAACTCCTCCTATCCAAACCCATTACAACGTGGCAAATCATCTGGGGAAAATTCTGTGCCATTCTATTACAGGTCGTCCTTTGTTTGGTATTAACACTCTCTTATTATATTACCCTTGCCTACTTAGGGCATATCGATCACGCGGTAGGCATATGCGGTTATATCGGGCTGATTTTAGTAAGCAGTTGCTACATCAGTATCGGTATGTTCGCCTCCTCTCTTACCAGTAACCCTTTATTCGCGTTTTTCATCAGTATCGGAGTGGGACTTTGTTTTCAAAAGTTATTCGAATGGATCGCGGAATTATTCGGGACGGGGCTTCTGACGAATATTTTCCATTACCTTGCTATGGGAGAGCATTTCGATTCTTTCTCGCGCGGAATCATCGATACAAAAGATATCATCTATTTCTTTTCAATTATTATTCTCTTTCTTAACCTGACGAAATACGTCATGAATAAGAGTAGAATACAACTTAAAAAAAATAACTGATGAGAAACAAAATATTTTATCATCCGGCTTATTTGATCGTCCTATTGATTATAGTGAATATCGTAGCTTATTTCACATTCGTAAGAATCGATATGACCTCGAATAAAAAATACTCGTTAAGTCAGGTAAGTAAATCTTTCATAAAAAAAACAGATAAAGACATTACCATCGATCTCTATATCTCGCAAGATATCAGTCAGGAAAAGAAAAAAGTAGAGAAAGAGTTCAAAAACCTGCTCAAAGAATACAAAAGTCTCAGTAATAAAGGTTTCACCATAAATACGATCAATCCGGACAACGAGGAGAAAAGGCATGCGGCATTGGATGCCGGAATAGAGTATATTCCCCAGGAAATCAATGAGATTTTTACCCAAACTGTATTTTTCGGCGCAACAATCAGGATAGGGGATCGCAGAACGACCATTCCTTATCTCTCCTCTCACATGTCTATGGAATACGAGATGACCCGAATACTGAAAGAAGCGTGTGATACGTTAAAACCCAGAATCGGATTTTTGCGGGGACACAACGAAATACCGCTAAGTAATATATCCCATGTGATCAACGAACTTTCATCTATGGGACATATCGATTTCATATATATTGACCAGTTTACGAATTTAAATGATTACAAAGTAATCTGCATTGTAGGTCCTGAAGAAAAATTCCTTCCGCAACAGATTCGTCGCTTAGAAGAATACCTGGAACAAGGAGGACGGCTTTATATCGCTTTGAATCATGCAGTAGGGCAAATCGGACACAACCAGAATACCGGATTTATCAATCAGGTCGGCATCGAAGAGATGCTGGAAAATTTCGGTTTAAAAATCGAATACGATTTCATCGTAGACAGAAGTTGTGGTACGATAACCATTAAACAAAACCAATTCAGACATATTACTATTTTCCCTTATATCCCGATTATCCGGAACTTCAGCAAACACATCATTACCAAAGGACTAAATGCCATCGTTCTTCAATTTGCCAGTAGCATTAAGAATGTAAAAACAACCCATCCTTATGTATTCACTTCATTAGCCAAGTCCTCTTCTATTTCAGGCGTCAAAGAAATACCCGTGTTCTTTAACTTGATGAAGACCTGGACAAAACACGATTTTAATCACCCGAACAATACCGTAGCCGCCTTACTTACCAATGAAGACAACAACAGCGCAATTGTCGTGATCACGGATGCCGACTTTATGCAAAATGATATTTACAACTTCCCCCATGATAACACCACGTTTGCCGTAAATTCCATCGAATGGTTAGCTGACGATTCCGGATTAATCAATTTGAGAAATAAATTTATTACCCATCAGGTACTACCTCCCATCAGTGACGGGACAAAAATATTCTGTAAAAACTTCAATTTCTTTCTTCCTATATTATGCATCCTTGCGCTTGCCTTCTTTATGTACAGAAAGAGCAAGATCAAACGCTTACGACGCTCTCAACCCGGGTATATCGATTGACAACGAGATTAGGAATCGGTTAATTCTATAATGTTGTAATTTACAATTACAAATATCACATTAATTATTAGACCTCTTTATGTCAACGATCAAATCCCGAAACTCTTTGTTCAAAACCCGATAATTTTCCGAATTCATTATATTGGTTGATATTTGATATAATTCTTCTTTACAATTTGTACCTCTAAAATTACCCATCTTTGAATAGCAATACTTTATATTTGTTTTTATATTTTCAATGTCATTCCAGTGTCGATCATCAAGCCGTGAAGAAAGGAATACTTCAAGTGCTTGCAATAATAAATGTATCGCAGTTTCGTAACTATTCATTGAAATGGCCAACATTCCTCGATTATTTAAATTATAAGCTTCACTAACAATTTGATAATTTGATAATTTTTTAACGGTATCTTCTAACCTTGCCTTTTGAATATCTAAATGCTTTAATTCTCTTTTTATATCAATAACATTGTAAATCTGATAACCAACAAAAATTGTAAATATTATACCCATCAACGATACTAATATTCCAATATATGTAGCTTCAGACATTGTAAAAGGGGCTACCCTGTATAAAGAGAAAACCACTGCTATAATAGAGCATAAAATCGACAAGAAAAGTCCACAATATATAAGCCGTAATTTTTTTTCCATAAGATTATCAATTAGATTTATCAAGATTCGAGTTTAATAAGCAGGCTTAATGTCCTCCCTTACCTCTTCTTCATCTGGAATCTCATAATCAGAAATCAATTGCAATTTATGTTCTTTTATAGGACAACAACAATAACTAATCTTATACACCTTCCTTAAATCTTTGCAATCAGGACATCCATCTTTATACTTCTCGGAAATTATACTTCCGAATCTATATTCCAGTCTTTTATTCTGTGCATCTTTTAACTGATGTATCAGATTCGCCAATCCCATAATCCACGAAAAAACATCTGCCATTTCCATTTCTACGCAAGGAAGATCTTTTTTTATATGTTTCTTTCGATATGCTTCACTCAATTCTGCAAGTTCCTCGGCTAAATGACTGACATTAATAATAAAAGAGCTTTCCGCTCCACGCGGATAAATTTTTTGAAAATGCGACTGCCATTCATTTATTGTTTTCGGTTTCCGATCTATATTATTTCTAACATGATCCCTTAAACTGGGTATATCCAATTGTTCTTTACCAATGCGACATTGGCAAGTCGTTTTTTGACAATATGGACATATTCCGGGAAATTTATTCCACAACACATCACTCAGGTTAATATTTCGATTACTGTACTTAAAAAATAAGACACAAAACCATTTGAAAATAGAAGGCAGTATTTTTTCAATTTCCGCTTCTCTTTTTCTATTTATCAATTGAAAACACCGTCCGACATCTTCATAAAAAAAGACTATGATATCTTTGAAGGATCTTTCGCAGTTATTCCTTTCGTATATCTGATTGATGGTTTTCGCCCAATCATCTATGCTTTTTTCACTCGTTTCCATCTACTTTATCTTTTATGTATGCTTTTAAATCATTCCAGTCACACAAATCCTCCTCTTTACAATTCTCTTGAATATATTCTCGAATGGCCTGCCCGGAAGCCAAGGTTTCATCATTTTTAAAATTCATTAATCTGCATGGCAACAAAGAAATTCGCTTAATAATCGAATTCAGTACTCTTTTATGCCCGTCATAAATATAAAATTTGTTATTGAATACAATGACTTTAATGGGATCCTCAGGATAGCGATCAAATTCTTTTGATTCATTATCGATAGATTGAATATTTTCGAAAGACAGATTCTTACTACTTTGAGTCGGTATAAGTGTATAAGGTGACAACCAAATTTCATTGGAAAAGACCTTATTTTGATAATTTGCAATAATAATGTCAGCGATCGTCGATGGAGAAGAGTAACTTGTATCTACAACTAAATTATAATTGGAAAAGTTTTCTAAATCTATGTTATATTGTATCTTAAATCTATGTACCTCGCTGTTCCGGCGTTGAATGATATTAGCTAAAGCTGTTCCGATATTTTCATGTTTTTCGTTGATTCTTCCCACGTCATTATAAACACGTTCGGCGGCAATTTCATCTTTTACGTATAAATACACTTTAAAAGATTGCGGTATAAAATGCCATGCTAACCTGGAATCGAATATTTTGGGAGTCGGCTTTAGGCCTTCACTTTTGACGAAATTATCCAATTCATGGTCAAATTCAGGATGCGTTTCCATGTACTTGTTGAAATCGTTTGTACTCATTCCGTAATCCTGAGCCATCCTCCTCAAAAGACTTCCGATCGACTCGACTTCCAGCCCCAAACGCTCTTTTAAAATAGAGGAAACCACACTTTTACCACTTCCCAAACTTCCTGTTATCGTAATATGTCTCATGTGTAAACATTGAAATATTAAATACTTATATTATTTTATCTACCTGTTCGTAAAAGGGTATAAATATAGTATTATTTTATTTTTATACGATCTCTAAAATATTTAATTTCAATTTGTATCGAGAGTACCTCTTCAAAAGTCTGGTATTAAGATGAAATAACAGAGTTCTGACCTGAAAACGGGAGTTTATCATACCTGTATAAAATAAAAAAGGAGTGAAAAATCAACGATTTAAGATTTCTCACTCCATTTCGTGAACTCGGCGGGAGTCGAACCCACAACCTCTTGGGCCGTAACCAAGTGCTCTATCCATTAAGCTACGAGTCCTTCTTGTTTTGCGATGCAAAGATAGATAAACTTTGACGAACCTGCAAGTCTTTATTTGATTTTTTTCAAATAGTTTTTTTATTTCTAAAAAGAAGAAAATGGTCCGAATCTTGTTTTAATTATTATTTTTGTATAGGGTTGTTCAATGATTAATATCAAAGTGTATGTTTAAGAAAATATTCAGGAAATGGAAGAGATGGAATTTGAAAGGAAAACAAATGGAGTTCGAGAGAAAACTCTCCTTTCACAATTTCAAAACAGCACGGAGTTGCATGATTTTCTGGGTAGAAAGTGATATCCCATTCGATAAAGTAGAAAGACTGAAGAATCTTTTATCGGAACACATGAATGTAGATGCTCTGGTTTTTCTCGAACCGGGGCGACCGCTGCCTGTCATACCGAAGACATTTTGCGTGAATGAAGACTGCATATCTTACAGTGGAAAGTTTTCAGACAGCAAACTAAAAGGATGTGTGGAGAATGCTTACGATTTATGGATTGATTTATCATTGAAACCGAATGTCCTGCCTGATTATATTGTGAGAAATTCCAGGGCAAAATGCAAGATCGGCATGGGACGCAGTAGTTTCGAAAACGATATCATATTTGAGGATGTGAACGACATCGATACGTTTACAGAGCGTATTTCAAGGTTATTGAGTAAAGTAAATTAGGTTAAAATGAAAAAATTTTCGGGTGTAGGAGTTGCTTTGATTACTCCTTTTACGAATAACGGCCAAGTAGATGAAATTTCATTACGCGGATTAGTTGATCACGTCATAGATAACGGCGTAGATTATTTAGTAGCTTTAGGAACGACTTCCGAGGCTGCAACTTTATCGGCCGAAGAAAAAGAACGAGTAGTAAACATTATCGCGGAACAAAACGGAGGGCGGCTTCCTTTAGTTTTGGGAGTCGGCGGGAACAATACACAACAAGTATTACAGGATTTGAATACACTACCTTATGTTCCGCAGGCCGATGCCATTTTAAGCGTAACCCCCTATTATAACAAACCCTCTCAAGAAGGTCTGTACCGCCATTTTAAGATGATAGCAGAAAAATCGTCTCTACCCGTGATATTGTACAATGTACCCGGACGAACCTCCGTCAACATGGCTGCTCAAACAACATTACGACTGGCCCATGACTTCAAGAATATCATAGGTATAAAAGAAGCCTCCGGCAATTTCGAACAAGCAACGGCTATTCTAAAAGACAAGCCGGAAAAGTTTCTTTTCATTTCCGGTGACGATGGAATAACCTTACCCTTAATGTCGATCGGATGTTGCGGGGTTATTTCCGTTATTGCCAATGCTTTTCCCAAGGAATTTACAACCATGGTGCATTTAGCTTCCGAGATGAAATTCGAAGAAGCCCGAAAGATCCATTTTGAATTGTCGGAACTATGCAAAGCCCTTTTTGAAGAAGGTAACCCAGCGGGAATAAAGGCTGCTTTACACCTGAAAAAAGTAATCGCATGCAATAAACTAAGAACTCCTTTAACTGAGGTTAGTGAAAAACTCTACCAAAAATTGACTGTCCAAATCAATGAATTATAATCCGCTGAAAAGGGATTGAGAGATGAAAGGATTGATGATTGTAAATTGACGATTGTAGATTGACGATTGTAAATTTTAGATTTTAGATTGTAGATTGTAAATTAAAAACGGGATTCAATT
>NZ_JAQEHX010000017.1:0-400 GCF_027666085.1 Sanguibacteroides sp. AM78-02pH3A
GTGCGATCCTCCGCGATCTCCTTGATCAGGTGACGGATCTCAACGATCTGGTTCGGGTCCAGACCGTTCGTCGGCTCGTCCAAAACCACGAACTCCGGGTTGTGGATGATCGCCTGCGCTATACCCACCCGCTGTTGATAACCGCCAGAGAGGTTACGGATCAAACGTTTGTTGAAATGACTGATACCGCACTTGCCCATAACCGCCTTCACGGCCGTCGATATCTCGCTGTCCGGGACATGACGCAAGCCCGCGCAATACTCCAGGTACTCCGTCACCGTCAAATCCGGGTGCAAGGGCGGCGTCTGCGGCAAAAAGCCGATATGCCGTTTCGCCTCTACAGGGTTCTCCCGGATACTCACTCCCTTGATATAAACGTTTCCCTCTGTAGGGCGTAAAA
>NZ_JAQEHX010000017.1:410-17780 GCF_027666085.1 Sanguibacteroides sp. AM78-02pH3A
GTCGGACGCAAGACACCGCACATGATATTCATCGTGGTCGATTTGCCGGCCCCGTTGGAGCCGAGCAAACCGTAAATACCGTTCCGGGTAATCTCGAAATTGATGTCCCGGATCGCCCACTGGATCGTGTAACGATGGGATAAATTCTCAACTTTTACGATCGATTCTTCCATACAATATGATTTAAATAAACGAACATCCATTTAATAAGCATCACCGCCATACACGTCATGCAGTTCCATTGCCGACACGACCTTCCCCTCTACATCGAATTCCGATAATAATGTCTTAGGCAGTTGGAAATTGTTACGATTAAACTCGTAAATAAAGAACTTCCCGTTTTCGAGCCCGACCATCAGTTTGTTATAATCGTAATACCCCTGATAAGTGATATACCCGATATAAGTTACTTTGGAATCGAACTGATGAAAAAGATGATCCGCATTGTTTCGCCCCCGGTCTACATAACGGACCTCGTTTCCTTTCGTATATACCACGACATCCCGAGGTCCATAATTGAAAACAGTGGTTAAAAACAACGAACTTTTATCCAAATTTCCACCGGGGAAGGGCCAAACCCTTATTCCGCTAACCTCTTTACACACATTCGTACTCGAAAGGGCAAAATCCCCCATATAGGTTTTTCCGTCAGGGTCATTATAAAAGATCGTATAATCTCTGGAGCGAGACAGATACAATACCTCCGACCCTTCCGGCATTCCCCAAACCGGAGGCAAATTATCCTTATTACCGCCCCCCTTGGTCACCGGCTCGATCGTATTTATTTCGAAAGACCGGAAGGGATTATACAGGTACTTATACCGAAACCCGTTTATCAATACGCGTCTGTTTTTTTCATCGTAACAGGGAACAGGTTGTTTATTACTTGCAGCGTGACCGAAAGTCGACACCTTATATCCCTTGTTATCCACGCTATAAGGTTCCGAGATAAACTTTCCTCCCAAATAATTTTCAGACATAATTCTCCGGAAAATTCTTCCGTCGCGAGTAGTGATATAAGTATAATTATCGCAATCGTGCCGATCCACCACATGTAGGTTTTCAGGCGGACCATCCAAAAACTCATCCTTTAGCTCGCTTACTTTAGCCATGTTTTCGTTGTTGATTACATAAGCCACCTGATCTGTCAAAATCGTCATGGAGCCGAGACTACCGACATTTTTGGCCAACGATTTGGCCAAAGTAATGGGTTTTCCGGGAATATCGTTCCCGTTTACCGTTTTGTAAACATCCCTGTCGGCAAGCCGGAAAACCGCCACGACAGTCACTCCATCGGGAGCATATGCCGATCGGCGTATCACATGGGACAACCTCGATTGATCGCCCTTCTCCGATAAAATCAACAGATCGTAACGTCTGAATCGAGAATTTATCGTTACGACAAACCGTGCCATAAAAGCAATCCCGGTCGCTTTGTCTATGATACTGAAAGTACCCGTGTGTCCGCTCTCGAACGGATTTTCCGATCCGAGAATTTTCACTACCGAATCGGTCAATATTTTAAAATTCGCCTCTCTACCGAACACGACACCCCTCAATTTCCATTCATAACGCACGTTCGCTTCTCGTAAAGCGGAATCCGCATCCCATGTAAAAAAATCACGCCCGTTGAATCTGGCCGTATCACCTTCATTACACGTTACCCGAAGAGGGGTCGTACTTACATCAACAAGCCATGTCGGGGCATGTAGATCTTTATAGTCGTAATTTCCCTCGTCTTCAAAACATCCTGGAAACAAGCACAATAACAGGACGCAACCGAATAATATACTATTTTTCATACAATTCATTTTTAAAGTGGTACACTCATTAAAGTCCCGTTATCTTCGGTAATAGCAGGATTTTGCTCGTTCAACCACTGTTTAAACAACATGGCCAAACGGATAGCCCGATCGGGATGATCTTTGATTAAATCTGCACTCATCTCCAATTTTTTATCCGCATGATCTAAAAACAGTTTATACTTTTTCTGCGAATAAGTTCCCAATAGATTGATTTCTACCTCTTGCGTCCACCAATCCGGTTTAACGGCTGCAGCCTTTATGATTATCTTCGCCCTTCTCCGTTCTAACTGTCCTAAAAGTACTTTATCCGTAGGAACCAATTCCACGACAAGCCTTACCCCGTCGGGAAGCTCATCCAATCGATCGCTTCGAAGCAATTTGACTCGAATGGTATCTAAAATTTCAGTTGCATTCTCTCCCGTCGTATTCGCGTGAAAAGTATAAGAGTCATCCAAATCATATTCATCCGGATTAGCCGTTGTCTCCCCGGGAACAACCTTTAACCCGAATTGAATATCGGAGGTTAAAAGCATTCCGGACAAATTTACCGTCAACCCGGCATATATCTCTTGTGTTCCAGAAGGATAAAAGAAAAAAGAAAGCTCGGTTGAATCTGCTTCAGCCGTTCCCGGGTATACCTCGTTGACATAAAATTTTTGAAAATAGATTTCATGTATACCCTGGAACAGTATCGTTTCCTGTTCGCTACAAGCATAAAACCCGATAGCTATAGACAGGAATAGGCTAAACAAATGCTTTTTCATAATTCATTTTATTAAAGGTTTTATAAAATCTGATCATCCGGTATCGGAAACAAATATTCACTCCGGTATAAAGGGCGTATTTCACCTCTTCCGAAATTAACGGATGCATTCAATCGCTTGTACAGATAAAAAAGTTGTCCTTCCGAAATCCACTCCCGGCGAGCATCGTTAATCAACTCTCTAACAAAAGAGTTCCAATCACCTACAACGATCGGCTCCGTACATCCTCTGCTGTTTCGAATCCTCATCAAGATATTTTGGGCTTCCGGAAAATTTCCTTTCCGGGCATAATATTCGGCCATGATATAACGCATTTCCGTGGAACGAATCACGGGCATAATCGTAATATTTTTATCCCGAACCTCTTCGTTATCGCTTATATACCATTTACCCGATACGGGAAAACGACTATCCCCATAAGGATAAAATATCATATACGACGAACGGTAATCTATATCGAACTCGTTTGTCAAACCGTCAGAAGTATAAAACGTCTTTTGCGTTTCGAGATCCACGATCAACCAAGTAATGGAGGTATTATTTTTCCAGAAACAATTACGCATATTATAATCTTCGTAAGCCTTTTCATTATTAACGGCAAAAATCAGGTTGGAAACCACCTTTATGTCTTTTTTTGCTTCGAAATTTTCAGTCTCCATAACTCCACGATAATCGTCTATAGAGAAGAACTCATAAATAGAACCCCTTATTTCGAAAGCATACTCCATCACCTCTTTCGCCGCCTCGAAAGCCTCCTCCTCCTTGCCGGCATATTGATATACCCGGGCTAAAAGTGCGGTGATCGCATAATAACTTAACCGATACCCCCGCCCTTTGAAAAAAGACTCCACTGTAGGATCGTTATATCCCGGCAAAACCGAATCAAAGTCATTATAGAAACGCCCCTTTCCTGAAGCACTAACCCCTTTTCCCAAATCTGAAGTATCGAACTCCACTACCAAATCACGAGCTCGTTTCAAATCCGCGATCACTTTTTCCAAAAACGGCTCCACCCCGATACGAGAGGCATGAAAGTCGGGATAACTCTCCACGTAAGGGACATAAACCTTTTTATCATCGTTTACCGGGGCAGGAGCGAACAAACGCAACAGATCGAAATGCATTAACGCCCTGCAGGCATACGCTTCTCCGAGAATCATCTTCCGCTCCATCTCTCCCTTTGCAAACAGATCCGAAGGAGCAGATTCTGTATTTTGGATCAAACAATTGGCGTTGGCTATAATATTAAACGCCGATTTCCAGATATTCTTTATCACCGGGAGCAAGTAGACATTGTTGTAATCAAAAACATCAGCAGCAAGATATTTTTGAGTGAAAACAAACTGTTCCATCGACTCCAAATTATACTGTTGTGAAATACAATCCACCACACCGAACCCAAGCTCCCCGCCATATAGGCTTGTAGAAGCCATCGATTTATACAACCCGTTCAGTACGGTCCGGTAACCGTCTCCCGTACGGAATAATTGATCTTCCGTCGTTTGTCCTTCCGGTTGAAGATTCAACCAATCTTCGCAAGAGGCGAAGAACAGAGAAGACAAAAGCATTAGCATAATAATATAGATTTTCATAACATTGTTTTTTAAATTAAAAACCCACATTCACCGTGAAACTATAATTCCTCGCGTAAGGATAACTCGTCCCGCGCTCCTCCTTTACCGTCGACCAACGGCATATATCATTGGCGTTAAACCGGATGCCCAAAGAGATCAACCGGATCTTTTTAATCATCTCCCGGTCGAAATCATATCCCATGGATAGACTCGAGAAATTCAAAAAATCGTAATTCTGTACAAAACGGGTGGTCGGCTTGGTCTTTGTCATATTCCGGATATCATAAAAAGGCGCAATATCCCCTGCTTTGATCCACCTCTTCGAAAGTACTCGCCGATCCACGTTTGAACCATCGATATCTGCATTTTCCACTTTATTTAACAACGTCGAATTATAGGTTTGTCCACCCCACTGGTACAAGAAAGAAGCATTCAAGTAAAACCCTCGAAATCCCACGTTTATCCCGAAACTTCCCTGAGCATCGGGAAGCCGGTCTCCTACCACGACCTGATCGTTTGCATCCCAAGTGTAGGTAGTCGTTCCTCCCTTTTTAATAAATTTCTCTTTTCCATTCGCCGGATCGATTCCCGCCGAACGAACGGCATAAATCGCCGTGGTGGAAGCCCCCTCGTAATACATGATCAAAGGCATGGTCGCGAGCTCTGCGTATTCAGGTCTATTGGCATTATAATTTTCAAGTACCCGTCTATTATACTCTTTAGAAGCTTCACCAAGCTCTACGATCTCGTTTCTATTGGAAGCTAAATTGGCATTTACCACCACATTCAAGTTTCTATCCTGATAGACCGTAGCATGCATGTTAATCTCAAATCCCTTGTTAAGTACCGATCCGCTATTCGATTTATAGGTGCCGAAACCGGATGAAGTCTGAATTGACACTTCATCGATCAAATCTTCTGTTTTTTTACGGTAATAACTGGCAGACAAATAGAATCTGTTATTAAAAAAGCCTATCGATATTCCGGCATCCAGCATTTTCGTCGTCTCCCAGGTTAACTCGGGATTACCGAGGTATACCAACGAATTGGCCGGCCCCGTGTAATACCAGTTATCTTCACTCGATCGAAAGGTGGTAATTGCTGCATAAGCAGGGAAATTCACTTTACCCGTACTTCCGTACGAACCACGAACCCGTAACGTGTTGATCAACCAATGGTCCTTTAACCAACTGTAATTATGAAAATTAATTCCGGCACCGAAAGACCAGAAGGGAGCAAATCGCTTATCCGAACCGAACTGAGAAGAGCCGTCCAAACGGTAAGAAGCATCCAACAAATAGACATCATTGTAGGAGTAATTCACCGAAGCCAAAAAGCCAATCAATCGACTTTCCGTGGAAGAGATATTTGATTTATTCGGCTGATCGGCCGCATCGGACGGTTTGTTCAAGTTTCCTATCATAAAACCTCTAAACTGCATACTCGTAAATTCTGAATAAGACTCTCTGGCATTGATACCCGTCGTAGCATTAATAAAATGTTTTCCAATTTTTCGGTTCAAATAAAACATCGCGTTCACATTCCAATTGTACCCGTTGGAAAGAGATCGAAACAGGCTTCCCCGCTCTTTTTCCGGTTGATTCTGAAAAGAAACATCCTGAGGATCCGTAAAAGATTCGTTTATTGAATTGGTCTTGGTGATACTAAATTGTCCTTTAAAATAGAATCCGTGCGCCATAAATAGGTTGATACTCAGATTATCGGTAATATCGTTGGAACGAACCCTACCGCTGTAACTCTTCAAATGTTCGACCGGCCACAACGGATTTTTTTCCGAACGTAACCTTATTCCCTGTAGTTCTTTTACCAACTCTCCGGTATCATCATAAATCTCATAATAAGGCAATAATTTCGCGTAAGTACTGAAACTGCCGTAAGGAGAATCTTCGGAACGGGTCGAACTATACGAAACATCGTTTCGAATCTGCAACCACTCTTTATTTCGAAAATCTAATGTCAGACCAGCTCCGGCTCTGGTTCTGTGAGAACCGATCATAACCCCTTTGTTGCTGTCGTAATTGAAGTTTACACCGTATCGCATACTCTTTTCACCTCCCTCAATACTTATACTATGCTTGTGGTTGAATACATTCCGCAAAGGTTGAGCCAGCCAATCCGTATCCACACCCTTTAAAATTCGTTGTAATATCGTGTTATACTCGATATCTCTCATCGGTTGTAAATCGGGATCATCTTCCGTGTATTTTCCCATCAACCGTTCGATCTCCAACTTTTCAGCCGCATTACAAAGGTTATAATCCGACAAATCGGGTAATTCAACTCCTCCGTTAAAACTATAATTCACGCGCATTTCTCCCATTTGAGGAGCCACCGTGGTTACGACCACTACCCCGTTGGCTGCCCGGGAACCGTACATGGCCGTGGCGGCAGCATCTTTTAAAATCGTAATACTCTCAATACGGTTCATATCCATATCGTAAATCTTCTCCACGTTTGCCTCGAAACCGTCCAAGATAAAAATCGGCAAATTCGGATTATCCTTCAAATTGGTTCGTTGCGTCCGTTTGGCATTCTCCACGTCCAACCCCTTCGTCATGGCAATACTGGACTCTCCGCGAATGTTAAATTCGGGTAAAGCATTCGGATCGGATCCCCAGATGGAATTTTCCCGGATACGGAAGGAAGGATCAAAAAACTGAAGAGCCGCAACCACATTTTTATTATTAGCCTTTAACAACTGATCTTTGGTTATTGTCACTGCATTCCCCGTAAAACTCTCTTTCCTGATATTCGCGTAACCGGTCACGACAACTTCGTCGACCTGCTTCACATCCTCCTTCATAACCACGTCGATCGTGTCTTTTCCGACATATTTAATCTCCCGGGGTTCCATACCGATAAATGTAAAAATCAAAAAGATTTTCTCCACGCTGGGTAGATCTAAGGTATACTTCCCATCCGTATCCGTGGCTGTTCCCAAAGTAGTTCCTTTCAACAATACGGTCACCCCGGGAATAGGACTCCCTTTTTTATCCGTTACCTTTCCCTGTACCCGGATTTTTTTCACTTTCTCCACAGGATTTTTAGAGTCCCGGCTAAACACGATAATTTGATTTCCGGATATCTCATAAGTGTATTTCGTTCCCGAAAACACCTTGTCCAACACCTTCTCTACCGTCTCGTTCGTTACCGAAATAGAGATTTCTGCTATAGACCTCTCCTGCTCGTCATTGTAAAAAAAATTGTAGGAGGTTTGTTTCTCTATCTCTTGAATCAACACGGAAAGAGATACTTTTTTCAGGTTTAAAGTCACCCGCTGGGGTTCTACCGGACAACCTTCTGCCGACAGGTATAACGAATTTACCCCTAAAAAAGTCAATAAAAATAGCTTACAGATAAATTTTATCGACACGAACAAAAAACATCGCTTTTTTTTCATAGCTTTGTAATGTTAAGTTAATAATAAATGAATAGCTTAACGTCGGGAGTATCCGATCGTGTTGGAGGCACAGGTGATACTCCTTTTGTTATTTTGTCAAAATAATTCGGTCTTTCTCTATAATATAATCGATATTTAAATTTTTACACACCGAGTAAACGACGACCTGTATATCATCACTTCGTTCGAATATTCCTCTAAACGATTGATTAAAAACGATTCCCGTTTCATTCACGATACGTATCCCATACCAGCGTTCCAATTTCCGCACCAGCTCGTCGAAGGGTTCGTCATCGATAACAAGCATACCGTCTTTCCATCTCACTTTATCTACCGCTTTCACTTCCGCGATCTCCATTCTCCCGTTACACGTATCAAACAGGAACTGTTGATCGGGACGAATCATGAAGGTGCGTTCTCCGGCATATACCTTTACACTTCCCTCCACGAGAGTAACGCTCACCCGGCCATGATCTCCGTATGTATTCACCTCGAAAGAGGTTCCCAATACCTCGGTTTTTATCTCCCGGGCAACGGCAATAAAAGGACGGGATGAATCTTCCGCCACCTCAAAATAGACATTTCCCCTAACTTCAACCTCTCTTTTATCTTTCCCGAAACAGACCGGATAACGAATCGAGCTTTCGGAATTGATCCACGCTTTGGTCCCATCGGACAATTGAACGGTAAAACGTTCTCCCGAGGGTACGGTAATCTCATTGTAAATTTTTTCAAAATATACCGCCTCTTCCAAGAGATCACTTACCCCGTACACGATTTCCCGGCGATTGATCTTATGAAGCCGAACGGATTCCTTTATCTCTCCCGGCAAGGAGAGCGTATCCCGAGTCACACTTATTTTTCGCCCGTCAGATAAGGTTAAAACGATCTCTGTAGCCTGACGTATTTCCAAATCGTTTTCCGATAAAGTTATCTCTTCGGGCATCCGGGGCCATCCGACCAAAACCATAGCGATCAATCCGACTGCAGCAACCGAGGCTACACGCCACAACCATCCCGCACGACGTTCCGACCTTTGGGATTTCATAAATCGACAATACTCTTTTAACCCGTCGTTGAAGCATTCCCGGTCCACTTCTATCCTCGAAGTCAGATGCCATACTTTTTTAAATTTCTCGAAGTAAATCCGGTTCTTCTCTCGCTTTATCCAGTTCAAAAAATAAACGACCTCTTCCCGGCTTGCACGCTCCATTAAGATACAAACTAATATCTCATCTATATCAAAGTTTTCTGTATTTATCTTTTCTGTCTTCATATCTTAAAGACAGTTGAAAATAGTTTTAGTCCCAACAAAAGATTTAAAAAAATAAAATAATCTGCAACAGATAATCCAACTTTTCCCGCAATCGACTCAACGCGATGGAGATATGACGTTTTACCGTTTTCTCGGAAATAATTAATTTTTCGGCAATTTCCCTGTTTTTTAATCCCTCGATCTTACTTAAGGTAAAAACTTCTCTACATTTCTCCGGCAACGTCGCCACGACTTCCCGTACGGCCTTTTCGATATCAGAGCGACGCAATAACACTTCTGCTTCCGGTAGCTGGATAACCGTGAAGTAATAAACATCCGCAGAGTGCTCCTGCTCATACTTTTGAATATTCCTTTTATGAGCCAATGTATTTAAACTTCGATTATAAACCGATTTAAAAAGATAAGTCTTAACCGAAAAAACGATGGAGAGAGATTCCCGTCCTTCCCAAATTTTATAAAATACTTGCTGAACGACATCCCGAGCCGCTTCCCTATCTTGCAACAGCCTAAAAGCATAATCCAATAACGAATCGTAATACATGGTGTAAATATACACGAAAGCGGAAACTTTTCCCGATTTTAACAGATTCAGTAATTCACTGTCGTCCGAATAATTTTTAACCGTATATATCCCCATATAAACTCCTGTAACATAACCGCTATTTCACACCCGTCCGTAATTTCTTCAAAAGATTTAATTAGAACTGAGAAGTCAAAAATAAATATATATTATAAATATACAAAGATTATCACTAAAAACTCCAATATTAACTCACAAAGATGTAATACAACCGTATATTCATTACTACCGTTTATCATGTACATCGTAAATAATCCCACGCAATAACTACACTCGACTATTTTACAAAAAAATCCGGTCGAAATTCAACCGGATTATCATACTACCAATCATTCAGGTTATCAAAACCTATCGTTTTTCTTTCCGAACCCACTTTACCGCATCGGCATAAATCACTTGTTCTTTATCTGCCCCCCGATCACTTAAAACGACCCGATTCTCCCCTGCACTCAAATTAAACTCTCCTAAAGAAAACCATCCCGTCTCTTCCTGCATATTGGTTCGTAAAACAATGTTCTGATTCCCGTCCCGACTCGATAACTCGTAGTATTGAGCAGCCTCTCCCGTGTAACGCACCTGACGGTACCCGATATAAACCCCAACCTCATATATTCCATCCTCGGGTAAATCAACTCTCCACTCGGCTTTACAGCTTCCGTTTCCCGCCTTTTTATAAACCGAACTCCGGATCACCTCACCATACATCCGAGTCCCCATACAATAGGTCCAACGAAGCGGTAACTTACTTTTAACAGCCATCAACACTTCATCCGCGTAAACGTATTTTCTTTCCTCCTCTTCAGGAGAGGTAAATTCCCTACGCCGTTTATCCGGTTCTATCAAACGGAATCCCGGATCTTCGTTATCCACGATAAGTTCATTGGAATCCGGCTGAAAAAGGCGTATATCAATATCGGAAACACCACAAGCAGTATCCGTAACTTCCGTAACATCCGTAAACAACAACAATTCATCATAACCCGCCGGAAAGTTGCGGGATAAATTCAAATTCAGGGAATACACGGGTAGAAAATCCACCACGTTTTTAATCTCCTTACAACTTCCGGCCGAAATACGATAACAATAATCAACGCCTTTATTTTCCCTGTCTGAAATAGTCAAACGTATAATTCCATCTGTGGTACTCGTGTTAAATATCTTAAACCGTACGCGATATTTTTCTTCTCCGTCAACGAGTATTTTATCCTTTCCGACATCTTTTACCAGATAGGAAGGAATCCCGCATTGTCGGTACCAATCCGGCAGTACCCCTATCAAGTCAATTCCCAACTCGGATTTCATTTCGTCGCATAACGTTTCCAAAGCAAACTCCTGAAAAATATGCCTTGTTTCAAACCTTGCCAAAAAATCGTAAAATCGCTCCAAAGGAACTCTTAACGCAATGTAATCTATCAAATAGTCCACTTTCAATTGAATAATCATTTCCAATACCTCTCTTGAAAGAGATTCGTCACGTAAAGCCTCTTCAAAACTACACTTCTCTAAATAACGAGTAGCTCTAAGCGCTGCTTCATTCCCGGAAAAATTAGCTCTTACAGCCTTTTTCCTATTGGACATGGTGAATAACACTCTATCTATCACCGGGAATTCCGTTGAAAAAGCAGCATGGAGGTAATTGAGAAACAGAGGAGATACCCATTGCCTGTTCATCACGATTTTTTGTCTCCCACCCCAAGGGAAAAACGTCATAAAAATATTTTTATCCCTGTAATAAGCCAAGGGGTGTTTTAAACTCGACTGCAATAAATCCAAAAAATACTCCCCGTTGGTTTTGTCCTCTATCGCCCCGATAAATTCCCGCCTGTGGCTGTCCATCATCATCACGGAACGTTCGACATACATTACTTGATTGGTCACCCATCTTTCCGGAAACATCACGATTTCCGGCTGAACGAACTCACTTCCGATTTTCCAATTACGATCCTCCGTCCCGAGAGAAACAGGCGTCTCTAACAATACAAATCTATGAAAGGGATAGAAAGGGAATTTATTCTCTTGCTCCTTTATCGCTTTCCGCAACATCTCTTCCGGCATCCCCTCGTACAAAGACATCACATGATCATGTCCCTTAAAATAATAAAGCTCGAAATTAACGGAGTCCACTTTTAACGTTTTGCTCTCGTAAGTACCCATGCTCAACGTCAACCCCGTCAAACACTGCTTATTTCGGAAATATACCGTATCCCCTTTCCGTCGTGATTCACCCTGAGAAATCACGGTTCGTTTTCCTGAATCCGCAACCCGTAAACGAAAATCCGTAAAATCTTTCGAAGACACGTAAACAGATGACAAATTCACGGGTGGAACGGCTACCGGATACCATATCGTCTCCGGGGTCAATAAGGTATAACGATCCCCGATGAAAGCATAGCGCTTCCCAAAACGCAACGGACAATTCCGCCACGTTCTTTTCCAATACGCTTCCTTTTCCACGTCTAAATAACATACCCGTTCATCTATTTTTCCCCTGTATTCCAAATAAAAAAATACAGTGTCCCCACTCCCTAACGGGTAATCGACCATCACAACCTGATTCTCCCGACTGAACTTGACTGCCCCTCCCTTTTTATCCGAAAAACGGGTAATATCCAACCCCGGATTCAAATACAAGGTAACACGCGAAACGGGCTTATTTCCGCAGTTTACCACGGACAATCCGCTACAGGCTTCTATCCTGTTACCTGTCTGCTCTACCTGTAAATCATGCCGGACGACACGAATAAAACGCTCCTTACCGTACTTTTTCCCCGTCTCTAAATAACGATCTCGGACCCGATTCGTCTCTTTGTAAGGATACAAATAAAAAATCCCGCACAATATACCAAACAACACCACCCCTCTCCCTATCGCTACAACTCCTACACGGTCTCCAGTCCGATTCGGCAATCGTCTTTCCTTTCCAACAGCCCACAAACATAGGCCGATACCCCACAACAGGAACACAAAGCGATGCAACAGGTAATTCCCCAACCCGACATGCCCGACTACATCAGAAAACACGTTCGGTAAATCCGTTGCTATAAAATCTAAAATCCCGTATGCCACTCCAGGAAGCCACCAGTAGGTCGCGATCAAAAAAAGAGTCAGCACCGACAAGGCAACTCCCTGCTTCCTGAATAAACCGGTAATACCCATCGATAAACCGGTACAAAATACCAAAGCCGGAAACGAAAGCGTCAACCAATAAAACAAGTACGCCCATCCCCCAAAAGGAGAATCGCTACCGAACAGATTCAACATGAATACCGTCATTATCGAAACGAACTGTACTACCACAACCGTCATTACCACACCGATCGCCTTCCCGCACAAATATTCCGCATTACCAACCGGACGTACCCTTATTGCTTCCAAGCTATCCGCCTGCCTCTCCGACGCCCTCCATTCACACACGGAAAACAGAACCAGAAACGATTGAAAAACACTTACAAGATACGCGTTTACAAAAGGCATGGAAGAAGGTAAGGCCAACATAAACCAAAGGCTTGCAAGATCACCTTGAAATACATATTGACAACAAAAAACAAGTACCCACAGTGAAAATGCCACTAACCGGAATACCCGGTTACGCCAAAGTAAACGGTACTCCTGCCAAGCGATACATACAATCGTTCGATTTTTCATATCATTTTCCTTTTATACCACTGATAATAACCTCTTTATACAAACGCCACAGCTCATCGTTCCCGATAGGCGTTCCCATCAAAACAACTTCTTTCTTTTCATTCAACAAAAACGTCTTAAACTGGTAACTATCAGGAAACTTATTCAATTTTCCCATCATCCCTTTCTTATCGAAAAAAATGGGATATCTAAAATTATTTTGCTTAGACAGAATAACAACCTGCTTGGGATTTTCTACATGCGCGACAAACAAAAATGCAAGAGAATCCGAATAGGCCCGAGTCTCTGTTATCTTTTTGTACCACTCGTACAATTGAAGCCTGCACTCCGAACACTCGTTCGAATCCACGTATACTAAAATAGAATAGCATTTATTTAATAAATCATTACACGTTGTATCTTCACCTAAAAATTTCGCTTCCAACGTGGTGGGAAAGGCAATCTTTTTTCCCCTCCATTCTTTCTGTATATTTTTCTCCATTCTCTTTTCGTCGCTCTGGCAAGAAAAAAACAGACTCGTTAGAATCCATATGACAATAATTCTCATCGCGTTTATTATTTAAAAAACAGTCTTAGTAATCCATTCTTTGTCTTTACAACAAAAGGAACCGTGGGAGTAATACCATTCAGTCTCAAGGTTGTCAGATAACTCCGCGGATAGTAAGGTTTATTACCATGATGTAAAAATTGAGCCTCGATCTCCTTATACTCGCTCAAATCGGCAATAGCCTGACCGCTATCGAGTAAATCCGGTAACCCCTCAAACGCTTTTGTATCGTATATTCCAAAAGGATATGAAGCAACAAGAACTGCTTTTTCCCGTAAGAACTGCATCTGGGCATAAGCCGGAATCCTCTGATAAGCCATACATTGGAAAGCTTCTGTTTCAACCAACCTATTTTCCTCCGGATTACGCCTCGAGGGCATCTCTATACTTCCGAATCCCGTCTGATCCGATTTATGTTTCCAAACGGTCTCTTGTCTGCACGAGTGAACATACACGTCTCCTTCCTCGTTATAGGCCAACTCTATCTGCATTTTTGTCGAAAAAGGGGCATAGGTTCTCGTTAAATTAGCCAATCGATAAAAATGATAGTCTAAGTAATCGATCTCGATTCTTCTTAACCTAAAATCGTCCCTATCGATATACAAAACTCCCTTACAGAAAATTTTTATATCCTGAGGATAATATTTTTCCCGCGTGGAAAACACGAATTTATAGCAATTACTATCCGATTCAATCGGTTGTATATCATAATATTTCAACTTAGAAAACAACGGGCCCCACAAAAAGACGGCGCGCAAGGCCGAAAAAATCTTTTTACTTTCGGCATTGTAAGACGACTCAATATACGGAGTCCTCAATGTATCCGAGCGGTCAGGAAGCAGATTAAAACTCCTTGCCGAATAGACGGGAATAAATTCGAATTTATAGTCCAAATCCCACTTCTCTTTTTGCTTCACATGTCCCGACGTTAAAAAAAAACCGAATTCCCGTCTGTATTCCACAGCCTTGGTAAAACAGGTCGTTATTTTCGCGTACTGGGCTTTCCCGTAAAAATTCATATTATTTCGGGCAGAAACAGGCTGTAATTCCTTCATTACCTTTTCCAATAAATCGGCACTCTTTATTCCCACGACGTTCACTTCCTGTAAAAACTCCATTTTCATGGAGAGTGCCAATCGTTCCATCGACACCAAATCCCGCACGGCAACGATAGAATCTTTATAACCCAAATACGAAAATTGTATGGAATCCTGCAAAGAAATGTCTCCGGTTGAGAAACAACAATACCCCTTCTCGTCTGTTGTCGTAACAAGATAATGTCTATTCGGGTTAACGACATACACCCCGAACAAGGGTTCTGAAGAAGTATTCGTTACCTGTACTCTTAAAGAATCAGGAAGCGATTCGGCATGTAAAACACAAACACAACACTCGAATACAAACCACAGCAACGACCTTAAAACGTTTATTTTTAATCTCATAACTTAAAACGATAAATGATAAACTTCTCATTCGCGTAATCCGGTTTAACACCGGCGTAATACCAGGGAGCGATATACCCGATAACTTCAAATCCACGCGGGACATTGAAATCAGCGACAAGACAGCGATTCCGGTATACCTGCAAACCATCTTCAAAAGGAGCCTTTTGTTTCTGATAACCTCGAAACAAAACATTTGTTTGCGGAATCCATTTTAAATACCGATAGTAGCCATAATTTTGACGACACGCGCTAAAATGGATATCACTATCCTCAAAGGTTCGAAATTCCGGATAAGCTGTATCCATCTCCACCCCGCTGTTACCAAACGAAATCACCGTAGAATCCTTCATATTCATACGATAAACAAGAGTATCTACTTCAAAAGAAAAGAATAAACTATCTCGATACAGGTCGAACAATAAATATTTAAAATTCGAAAGATACCGATAGCGTTTATACACGGGTGGATAATTACATAATAACTGTTCTATCATCCCGTTTTTTAAAGAGAGTTTTGCCAAATTAAAGCTTTCCGAATAGTATTGCGGAGTATGCCCTTCCCCGTAAGCATTGAATTTAACGTGTTCGGTTACTACCGGAAAAAACAGGTACTCGTCATAGGCAACTATTTTATTTTTTCCATACTCAACCTCATAGATGTTCGGATTATTGGGATCGGGGTGTTCAAATTTACTGCTATCGATAAACTCCCCATCCCAACGAATAAAAAATTTTGAATCCACATTCAGATTACTATCTATAAGATAAATAAACCATTGCTTATCCAAAATAATAAAACGATCCCGCTCTGTTGTTGTCATCTGGTTTAAACCGGGTATTTCATTTTCTCCTCTCCCGAAACCCAATGCAGAACGAATGTATACCCCCTCTTTATCATAAACCAAAACAGACGACAAAACCCGATCTACAAAATAAAGAGTATCGTTTTTTATTAAAAAATCACCTTCCATCGATGCCTGCTTTGCACTAAAATACAACGTATCCAAAAGCAACGACGTATGATATGAGATATTTTTGCGGGAATAATTTTCAACAATATCGTAAGCAATTTTGTTTTTTCCTTCTGGAATTTGAACGCGTTCACACCCGATTCCAAGGAGCAACAACATCAAAATACACGAGTTTTTCATATTTTCTTTCCGTTGAGAAGGCATTAAAAGCTTAGAGTATATTCCACCCAAGCTTTTAATCGCCTCCCTTGTTTATTACCGACAATTCGCATTATAGGTTGAACAATTTATACTCGTTGTTCCCTTATAACAATTAGCCCTTAACGAAACGGCATTTCCCCCGTAACAATTTTTACCTCCACCGCTATCATTTTTACAACGACAATAAAAATACCCGGCTTCCCAATAATCATTTGCTCCATCACCAGAGTCGTCTCTTAAGGTTATTTTTAAATTAGTCCCGAATGAAGATATTTCTTGGGTTACACATCCTATATAAGAAACAACCAAAGTTGATCCGGGAGGTACATTAAGAGAAAATCTTCCGTTCATATCCGTTACAGTACCTGTGGCAGTTCCTTTAATCATTACATTAGCCCCAATAATAGGTTGATTTGAAGAATCTACAACCGTTCCTGAAACAGTCTGTTGTTGAGCAAAAACGACAATAGTACTTACAATGACGATCAGTATAACAAAAACACCTTTTTTTCCAAAAAATACTTTTTTCATACGTTTAAGATTTAGTGTGAAACAATAAAATAAAAAACTCTCGGTACCTTAATAATTTGCCTCCTTTCTTAATAGTACACTGGTTAAACTTCAATATCTATGACAACTTTTAATAAAGACACAACAAACCTTATCTCAGGATGAGTCGTTTTAGAAATATTAATTTTATTTGTTTTTTGTTTATTTTACAATATATGCATAAATATTCTTTATCGTATTATAAGTTATTCTTAAAATAATACTTATAGTACTCCATGTATTTTCCGTTTAAAACTAAAATTTTCATTCATTTGTTCTAAACACAAAGAGAGGTCATCCGTTTCCGGACAACCTCTCCATTAACACAACACTACATTGGATGTTGTAGTCACACACTACAAATTTCCCCTCGGTTTATAAAAATCTAACAAGAATTCTTTTAAAATCACCGTCGTTTTCCAAAAAACGATCCGGTAAACGAACGGTGAATAAATAAATCATCATTTTAGAATTACCGCCCTCTTCTCCTGATCCATATAAATATAGTTATGAAAAGTAAAATAGCAGGCAATATTCCCATGAAGATAATTTTCGTGATGTACATACCGGTCTCGCTCGGGTAAACTTTATT
>NZ_JAQEHX010000018.1:0-4586 GCF_027666085.1 Sanguibacteroides sp. AM78-02pH3A
GAAATGAAACAACCGACAGAGTTTATCGGGTTATTAGTACCGCTCGGCTGTGCCGTCACCGGCTTTACACCTGCGGCCTATCAACGTCGTCGTCTACAACGACCCTAAATGGAGATCTCATCTTGAGGCCGGCTTCGCGCTTAGATGCTTTCAGCGCTTATCCGATCCGCGCGTGGCTACCCGGCGGTACGACTGGCGTCATAACCGGTTCACTAGAGGCGCGTCCAACCCGGTCCTCTCGTACTAGAGTCAGGACCTCGCGAATCTCCCACGCCCACGACAGATAGGGACCGAACTGTCTCACGACGTTCTGAACCCAGCTCGCGTGCCACTTTAATCGGCGAACAGCCGAACCCTTGGGACCTTCTCCAGCCCCAGGATGTGACGAGCCGACATCGAGGTGCCAAACCGCCCCGTCGATATGAGCTCTTGGGGGCGATCAGCCTGTTATCCCCGGAGTACCTTTTATCCTTTGAGCGATGGCCATTCCACGCTGGAACCACCGGATCACTATGCCCCGCTTTCGCGCCAGATCGACTTGTATGTCTCCCTGTCAAGCACCCTTGTGCCATTGCACTCTACACTTGATTACCGAACAAGTTGAGGGTACCTTTGGAAGCCTCCGTTACGCTTTTGGAGGCGACCACCCCAGTCAAACTACCCACCACGCGGTGTCTCTATCGCTAGATTAGATCCCAGACAAGGGAAGGGTCGTATTTCAACGATGACTCCATGATTCCTGACGAAACCACTTCTACGTCTCCGACCTATCCTACACGTCCCGTGCCCGGGAACAACGCGAAGCTGCAGTAAAGGTTCACGGGGTCTTTCCGTCCCGTCGCGGGTACCCGGCATCTTCACCGGAACTACAATTTCACCGAGCTCGTGGCCGAGACAGTGCCCAGATCGTTACACCATTCGTGCAGGTCGGAACTTACCCGACAAGGAATTTCGCTACCTTAGGACCGTTATAGTTACGGCCGCCGTTTACCGGGGCTTCAATTAGGAGCGTCGATCTCTCTAACCCCTCCTCTTAACCTTCCGGCACCGGGCAGGTGTCAGGCCATATACGTCATCTCGCGATTTGGCATAGCCATGTGTTTTTGGTAAACAGTCGCCTGGGCCATTTCTCTGCGGCTCTATCACTAGAGCGTCCTTTATCCCGAGGTTACAGGACCATTGTGCCTAGTTCCTTGGCCACGATTCACTCGAGCGCCTTGGTATACTCTACCCGACCACGTGTGTCCGTTTACGGTACGGGTCCTTCACGGTTGAAGTTTAGCGGGTTTTCTTGGGGGTGAAATTACGGGTGCTATCCGCTTGACCGGAGTCTCGCGGTACTATCGCCTTTCGCCTCGGCCGGCGTGCTTTACTACCGGCCTCGAAGGGTACGGGCTTCAACGTGCCATTCCGTCGGCACGCGACCCTGTCATCGCCCCGTCACCGCGTCACGCCGTGAAGAAGTACGGGAATATTAACCCGTTCGCCATCGGCATCCCCCCTCGGGTTAGCCTTAGGGCCCGACTGACCCCCGGGTGATTGACATTGCCGGGGAATCCTTGGTCTTGCGGCGTGGAGGGTTCTCGCCTCCATTATCGTTACTTATGCCTACATTTGCTTTTCCTGACGCTCCACGACACCTCGCGATATCGCTTCGACGCCGACAGGAATGCTCTCCTACCCACGTACTGTTAAAGTACATCCTATAGCTTCGGTTGACGTTTTATGCCCGTGTATTATCCACGCGGGAGCGCTCGACTAGTGAGCTGTTACGCACTCTTTAAATGAATGGCTGCTTCCAAGCCAACATCCTAGCTGTCTAGGCGATCCCACCTCGTTTGTTCAACTTAAACGTCAATTCGGGACCTTAGCTGATAGTCCGGGTTATTCCCCTCTCGTCCGCGGACCTTAGCACCCGCGGGCTCGCTCCATCGATTTTAAGTTACCGCATTCGGAGTTTGGCCGGATTTGATAGGCGGTGAAGCCCTCGCGTCCAATCAGTAGCTCTACCTCGGTAACGAAACTCGACAGGCTGCACCTAAATGCATTTCGGAGAGTACGAGCTATTTCCCAGTTTGATTGGCCTTTCACCCCTACCCTCGCCTCATCCGAAAACTTTTCAACGTTTACCGGTTCGATCCTCCAGATGGTGTTACCCATCCTTCAACCTGGACAAGGGTAGATCACAAGGTTTCGCGTCTAGCGCCACTGACTTTGCGCCCTGTTAAGACTCGCTTTCGCTTCGGCTCACGGTCCTCCAGACCCTTAACCTCGCCAGTGACGACTAACTCGTAGGCTCATTATGCAAAAGGCACGCCGTCACCACATCGCGTGGCTCCGACCGCTTGTAGGCGCGCGGGTTCAGGGTCTATTTCACTCCCCTGCTCGGGGTGCTTTTCACCTTTCCCTCGCGGTACTGGTTCACTATCGGTCTCTCGGGAGTGTTTAGCCTTACCGGGTGGGCCCGGTGAATTCAGGCAGGATTACTCGTGTCCCGCCTTACTCAGGATACCGTTATCAAGAACGGGTGAAAAGCGTACTGGGCTATCACCATCCACGGCGTCGCTTTCCAGCGACTTCTGCCCCTGCCCATACTTGATTTTACACGGTCCTATAACCCCGCTAGCGCCTCGACGCCAGCGGTTTGGGCTACGCCCCGTTCGCTCGCCGCTACTGGGGGTATCACTGTTGTTTTCTTTTCCTGCGGGTAATGAGATGTTTCAGTTCCCCGCGTTCGCCTGCTAGATTTAGCATGGCACGCGTCCAGCGTGCCGGGTTGCCCCATTCGGAAATCCCCGGATCTATGGTCATTTGCACCTACCCGGGGCTTATCGCAGCTTGTCACGTCCTTCATCGCCTCCGAGAGCCTAGGCATCCACCGCGCGCCCTTAATTAACTCTTGTCGTTTTATTAACGCTCGACTCGTTTAGCCTCGCCCGTCGCCTCGCGGCAAGGGCGGCTCTTGCTTATCGTTCTACTTTCGTTATTATCAATGTCTCATTTGTACATCGATGTCCCACCATGTCAAAGAACTTTCTCGTGGAGAATAAGGGAGTCGAACCCTTGACCCCCTGCGTGCAAAGCAGGTGCTCTAGCCAACTGAGCTAATCCCCCGTGCGTCTTACCCGTTAAGAAATCACGCGTAGTCCCTCGCGGAGTTGAACCGCGGACCTCTACATTATCAGTGTAGCGCTCTAACCAACTGAGCTAAGAGACTGTCTTGAAATGAAACAAAAAGCGAGAACACTGAAAAAAAAAGGAACTCCAGAAAGGAGGTGTTCCAGCCGCACCTTCCGGTACGGCTACCTTGTTACGACTTAGCCCCAGTTACCGGTATTACCCTAGATCGGCCCTCGCGGTTACGAGCTTCAGGTACTCCCGGCTTCCATGGCTTGACGGGCGGTGTGTACAAGGCCCGGGAACGTATTCACCGCGCCATGGCTGATGCGCGATTACTAGCGAATCCAACTTCACGGGGTCGAGTTGCAGACCCCGATCCGAACTAAGACCGGTTTTTGAGATTGGCTCGCCGTTACCGGCTCGCGACCCTCTGTACCGGCCATTGTAACACGTGTGTCGCCCCGGGTGTAAGGGCCGTGCTGATTTGACGTCATCCCCGCCTTCCTCGCACCTTACGGTGGCAGTCTCGATAGAGGGCCCGGCGTTAACCGATGGCAACTATCGATAGGGGTTGCGCTCGTTATGGGACTTAACCCGACACCTCACGGCACGAGCTGACGACAACCATGCAGCACCTTGCAAGTGGTCCCGTGGGAAATAGGTGTTTCCACCTAATGCAACCTGCATTTAAACCCGGGTAAGGTTCCTCGCGTATCATCGAATTAAACCACATGTTCCTCCGCTTGTGCGGGCCCCCGTCAATTCCTTTGAGTTTCATCGTTGCCGACGTACTCCCCAGGTGGCTCACTTTTACTTTCGCTCGACCCCGGACTGTATGTCGCCCAGGGCCAGTGAGCATCGTTTACGGCGTGGACTACCAGGGTATCTAATCCTGTTCGCTACCCACGCTCTCGAGCATCAGCGTCAGTTACAGCCTGGTCAGCTGCCTTCGCTGTCGGGGTTCCAGGTGATATCTATGCATTTCACCGCTACTTCACCTGTTCCGCCAACCTCGTCTGCACTCTAGCCCGGCAGTTTCAACGGCGCGCTACAGTTTAGCTGCAGTCTTTTACCGCTGACTTGTCGGGCCGCCTACGCTCCCTTTAAACCCAATGAATCCGGATAACGCTCGCATCCCCCGTGTTACCGCGGCTGCTGGCACGGAGTTAGCCGATGCTTATTCGTGAAGTACTGGCAGGCGGGGACACGTCCCCGCGGTTCTTCCTTCACAAAAGAGGTTTACAGGCCATGGACCCGTCATCCCTCACGCGACTTGGCTGGTTCAGGCTTCCGCCCATTGACCAATATTCCTCACTGCTGCCTCCCGTAGGAGTCTGGTCCGTGTCTCAGTACCAGTGTGGGGGACCTTCCTCTCAGAACCCCTAGACATCGTCGGCTTGGGGGGCCGTTACCCCGCCAACTACCTAATGTCCCGCGTGCCCATCCGTCACCACCTCGGTTTTAAC
>NZ_JAQEHX010000019.1:0-2855 GCF_027666085.1 Sanguibacteroides sp. AM78-02pH3A
CTTCCCGTTCCGACCAACACCCGACCGCTCGCCGTGGTTGCCCCTTCCAACTGTATCCCGGCACTGTTTTTAACGTGTGTCAAAGAACCCGAGTAATAGAACCCGTTACCACTCGCGTCCGCTACCCTTAACTTCGTCCCGTCGGCCAAATAAGTGTAAGAGGCTTTTAGCGTGGTCCCGGTCTTTACCACTGCTAACAAATTTAAAATATTATATTCAAAATTCAAACTTTTTCGGCTATCCTTATAAATTTTGGTAAAGACCGTCCAAGTTGTTCCCTTTTAGTAGCCTACTGCACCCGTCCCTCTGGATTACCCCACGGCAACAGTCCCCGTGGGGTATTACACGATAAATCCAAATAAAAAATTAGTCCTGCATAACTTTACAATTATTACAGGACTAATCACTTTTTAGAACTTATTTTATGGTAACAAAAACTAGTTCTTACCTGCAATTTTTTATATCACCAGTCGAGATGCTCCTCATCACTTCCCAAAAACTCAACCTTAACCATAGGTTTCACTATACAAGAGTCTGACTTTCCCACGTAATATATCACGATTTCAGAAGTTACATCACGTATGAAAGATTGAATATCAGGAAATTTTTCTCGATCCCGATTATCATAGAGTTTCCGCAAATAATCAGTATCCAATCTTTTGATTAATATATCTGTACTTTTCGCTTTTACACGAACCCGACTTCCCTCGAAATCTATCGTGTCTTTACTGTAAATACCGTAAAGGAAGGTTTCCGGCTTTTCCTCGCGAGGAGAAGTCGACCAAGACAAGTCAAAAGAAATACTCTCTTCCGTATTATTCTTAATTTCAAATTCATATGAAATAAATATAGGTGACCCTATCTCTCTATCCGGGATTGATTTGTGACTATTCTTACAACAGACATTTCAATGTTTTTCGTTTTCTCCACTTTTTTAGAATGACATCCCGTGTACAAGACAACAAAAGAAAGTAAAAATACAAGTGTTAATGTTTTCATTTTTATTTCTTTTTCGATTGATTTCTAATTTTCCAGTAAAAATTCCAATCTCGTTTTTCCTCCCAAAGGTATCTATTATAATTATCTGACAAACATTCCTTAAACTCGTGTGCATGCTTCAAAAAAGAGTAAAACATCTGTAAATCACATGCGTTGACTTACTATCCCTTGCCGCTTTTCTTTAATAGTCTTGTAAAGATAAGACATTTAAATCTAAAAAAATCCACGGGAACTGTTCTTGTACAGTATAACAACAAGGTATCTCAATTCAAAATGGTACGCGAAGGAATCATCAAGTTATCCGAAAAAGACCTCCTCCATCCGGGTAGCTAACGAGGGACATTCCATCGTCAAAGACTCTGTTTTTACCGTCATCATAAAAACCAAGATTCCGTAATTATTAAAAATGATAGAAAGTTGACCGAAGATTTTACTTTTCGGTCAACTTCTATTAATTTCATTTATATTACTGTAGCTTTTTCAAATATAACACCACTTAATTTTGCTTTCCATATTGCTTGTCTTAAAGTTTCACTTACATAAAGATCTGGTGTAATTTTCCACAAATAATGTGATAATGGTTTAGAAAAAATACTATATTCCATGATCTTAGAAGCGGAAAAGACTGGTTTTATTATTTGATCTGTATTTTGAAAAAACATAGTCTTTTGCATATCTAAAACATCTAGTTTTTTATTGAATCGAAGAATAAAATAACGTCTTTCTTCACTACCATGTTTCACTTCACAAGTGATCCAATCTACTTGTTCTTTACCGGTTAGGTTATTCTCAATTACAGATTTGAATCTCTCGGACATCAATGGCCAAGCAAAGCTATTAGGTTGATAATCCAACCAAATTTCTTTTAATGTTGTTAAATTATTATCTACTACTAATCCATGTTTACCTTCTTTTACCCTTCTTAATTCAAAATTAAGAGGCAGCAAATTTTTTCCATCAAGTTGCGGGATCAAATCGCATGCAACTTGATCTTCAACCGCATAAAATGCACTTGCCAGTTCTATTTCGTTTTTCCAATTTAAAGAATAATACTTATTCATCTTACCAACCTCCTTTTCTTAATAAATCTGGATTCTGAAGCAATGGTGCTTTCACATATTGATCAAAAAGTTGCAAAAACTTAACCTGATTGCCATTTGCTTCCAATCTTGCTTTTTCCATATTTTGAAGTACAAATTTATGATAATCATTAGGATGTCTACCTAAATGAGGTAAAACAGCTTTATTCCAATCTCCATTTAGGTCGAGTCCAAATTGCTCCGCTATTTTTTTCATTTGAGGTGTAAACATTTTATTTTTATTTGTGGCAAAGTGATGTATTTGCGTCGGCAATTTACTTGCCTTTCTTATCGAATTGCTTTTTCCAAGTGGTAGCTTTCTATTAACAGCAAATTCTCCCAAAAATAAAACAGAACTTGCGGTAAAACTTCCAAGTTCTTCTCCAGACATTGAAGGAATTTTACTAATTGTTTGAATTGCACTTCCTAATGCCTCTGCCGTTTTATTTTGGCCCGTTACAAAATTACTAATACCCGATATATCTGTCAAAAAATTCAATATTCCTGCAGAAAAATCACTTAAATCATTCAAAAGTAAACTCGGTTTACCAGATCTTGAATTAAGCCACTCAAAAAAATCATTATTAAATTCATTAATCCGCCCATTCCAACCTTTGATAAATGCAGGAGGATCTCCTAACCACATCCCATTCGGATCAATAAACAAAATAGGATTATTCGCGCAATAATTATAAGAACTCAACGAGTAATAACTCTCGGACATCGGGTCGACACAGAACCAACGTCCCAGCTCGGCGTCGTACATCCGGGCACCGT